>JAPLNQ010000003.1 GCA_026401075.1 Planctomycetia bacterium | reverse complement strand
TCCACAACGGGTTGCCGTCGGCGACTTTGCAAACCTTTTGCCCGAGTCGATCCGTCGGTTTACAACCGGTGGCGTCTACGATGCCGACGACCATCAACATCTCTCATTTACGCAAGGCGGCGGCCACGGCGGCAGCCACCCGCATCTGGTGCATGAATTTGTGACCGCGATTGTGGAGGGGCGCGATCCGTATCCCAATGCCCGTCAAAGTGCAAACTGGACCTGCACGGGATTGCTCGCGCACCAGAGTGCCATGAAGGGCGGAGTGATCATGCAACTCCCCGAGTGGAGCTTGAGCGGTTGATGAGCAACAGTTCAACAAAGTGAAAAATATGCCTTCGGCATTGTCCTGTCACTCGAGCAGTGTCGGGCAGGTTGCTTTGACCCGCGCGGCACATAGAACAGGATGCCACAGCCCAAAAAGGTATTCTCCGCGGCTACAGCCGCCTAGAGGCAGCGGTCTACGCGCCAATTCTGTCATGACAGTCAAGCGGTGGCAACGCACGCCGGATCAATCAATCGGGTATCCTTGGACGTCAAGTTGAGCTGGTCTGTGCGACTCTATTCGATCCGTCACAGTATCCCTGCCCTTGGAGGTTGATGACCATGGCGTGTACTGGCAACCGGCTGGGCCGACGCGGATTTCTCTCGGTGGGCGCCGTTGGAGCGTTGGGTATCTCGCTGGCCGATGTGCTCCGCATGGAACACGCAAAGGCCGACATCAAGAACTACGCCAGCCGTGAAGGCACGGCCAAGTCGATCATCTATATCTATCTGCCAGGAGGGGCGCCTCACCAGGAAACCTTCGACCCCAAGCCTTTCGCGCCCGTCGAATACCGCGGGCCGCTGGGCAGCATCGAGACATCGATCCCCGGGGTGCGGCTGGGCGAAATGCTGCCGCATACGGCGAAAATCGTCGACAAGCTGGCTATCTGCCGCTCGATGACGCACGGCGAGGCGGCCCACGAACGTGGCACGCACAATATGTTCACTGGCTACCGGCCCAGCCCGGCGCTCCAGTATCCGAGCATGGGCTCCGTCGTGTCCCACGAGTACGGCCCACGAAACAACCTGCCCCCGTATGTGTGCATCCCCAACCAGCCCAACGAGTTTGCGGGCACGGGCTATCTCAGCTCATCGTATGCCGGCTTCAGCCTCGGCAGTGATCCGGCCGACAAGAATTTCCGGGTCAAAGACCTCGGCCTTCCGGGCGGAGTGGATGGCACCCGGTTTGAGAAGCGGCGGCGGATGCTCGATGTCGTCAACGGCTACTTCCGCGAGAAGGAAAAAAGCGACTCGCTCGACGCCCTCGATACGTTTTACGACCGTGCTTACAGCCTGATCAGTTCGCAGCAGGCCCGCGAGGCCTTCGACATGGCGAAGGAGCCGGATGCCATCAAGGACGAGTACGGCCGCAACCAGGCGGGCATGCGGATGCTCTTAGCACGACGACTTGTAGAAGCGGGTGTGCGTTTCGTGACCCTCACCTACGGCGGGTGGGATATGCACGAGAACATCCAGAACGGCATGAAGACCCAGGCGCCGGCCCTCGATCAGGGCTTCGCGACTCTGATTCGCGATCTCGACCGTCGTGGCCTGCTGTCTTCGACGCTCGTCTGCATCGGGTCGGAGTTTGGCCGCACGCCGAAGATCAACAACCTGGCGGGCCGCGACCACTGGCCGAAGGTGTTCAGTGTGGTGATGGCCGGCGGCGGCATCAAGCAGGGGATCGTCTATGGCTCGAGTAACGCGACGGCCAGCGAACCCGAGGACGATCCTCTCACCGTTCAAGACTGGGCCACCACGATCTACGACCGACTTGGGATCGTGGCCGACAAGGAACTGATGGCGCCGGGAGACCGGCCCATCGAGATCGTTGACGGCGGCAAGGTTCGCAAGGCGTTGATTGTGTAACGATGAGAAGAGGCCCCATCCTCCCGCTGGTGGCGGGCTATCGGGGCCAGTTGCCGTTGTCCTGCTGCCGTGGATTTTATTGTCCGGAGGAGGCGAGCCGAGGCGCACAGCGCCCGTCCGCGAGCGATGCAAAAACAAACTGGGTGGGTGTCGACGGGCCGGGTCGGCCGCTGGCTGCTGATGGCGATTGCAGTGGCCTGCTGTTGCGGCGTCGTGGTCGACGAGGCCCGCGGTTCGTTTCCACAACTGAGCCTGATCCTGCCGCGAGGGGTGCAGCGGGGCGGGGATCGCGAACTCGTCTTCCGAGGCGTTCGACTCAAGGACGCCGAGGAGTTGCTGTTCTACTCGTCCGACCCGGCCGCCGCGTTTGTTGTGCGTGGCATCCAAACAGTCGATGACAATTCGTTCAAGGCCACGGTCTTCGTGCCGGAGGACTGTCCGCTCGGCGAGCATCTCGTGCAGGTGCGGTGCACATCGGGCATCTCCGAGTTCAGATCTTTCTTCGTGGGCGCGCTGCCGGTCATCGACGAGAAGGAGCCCAACGGCTCGCTGGCGGAAGCACAGGCTGTGCCGCTCAACTCGACAATTCAAGGCGTCGTGACGGGTGAGGACGTCGATTACTTCGCCATTCCGCTCGCGAAGGGACAGCGACTCAGCGTCGACGTGGAGGCGCTCCGTCTGGGAACATTTCTGTTCGATCCGGCCGTGGCGATCCTCGACGAAAAGCGGTTTGAACTGGCTACCGTCGACGATGTGCCGATCGCCTTTCAGGACTGCGTGGTGAGCATGCTCGCACCGGCTGACGGCACCTATTACGTGCAGATGCGGGAGACGAGCTACGGCGGCAACGACAACTGCCGGTACCGGTTGCACGTGGGCACGTTTCCGAGGCCAACGGCAGTCTATCCCGCAGGGGGCAAGTCGGGCGAGAAGGTGGCGGCGCAGTTTCTCGGCGACGCGGCGGGGCCGTTACCTTACGAGGTTGTAGTGCCGGCAGCAGGATCGCTATTGAAGCTCTTCGCCACAGACGCCCAAGGCATCGGCCCGACCGCGATTCCATTCCGTATCTCGCCGCAGGGCAACCTGCTTGAGTCCGAGCCCAACAACGACATTGCCACCGCCAACAACTCTGCCGACCCGTCGTCCTCGTTTAACGGCATCATCAGCACCGATGGAGATGCCGACTGTTTCCGTTTCGACGCGAAGAAGGGAGAGACGTTTGACATCGAGTGCTATGCCCGCCGCCTTCGAAGCGGTCTCGATCCGGTCATCACGGTGCTCCGAGCCGACGGTGGCACTGTCAGCGCCAACGACGATTCCCGCGGGCCCGACTCCTCCCTACGATTCCAGGTGCCGGAGGATGGACCTTACGTGGTCCGTGTCGGCGATCATCTCGGCCGCGGCCGTCCCGATTTCGTATACCGCATCGAACTCCAGCCTGTGACGCCCGCACTGACGCTATCGATTCCCCGCATCGACCGCTATTCGCAGACGCGGCAGACGGTGATGGTGCCCCGCGGCAACCGCTACGCCGTGCTCATCAATGCCACGCGGACCAACTTCGCCGGGGATCTGGTGCTCGCAGCGGAGAAGTTGCCGGCAGGAGTCGCTATGCACTGCCGGCCCATGCCTGCCGGCTTGTCCCAGATGCCGGTCGTGTTCGAGGCTGCAGCCGATGCGCCGATCGCTGGCGGGCTGTTCGATCTTGAAGCCCGTCCCGTCGATGACAAAGTGCAGGTGCGGGGTCGGTTTGAAAACGCCGCTGATTTTATCGTCGGACCCAACAACAACACCTTCTTCAGCGCCACAGTCAACCGACTCGCTATGGCGGTGGTCGACCCGCTGCCCTTTTCGCTGGAGATCGTGCCGCCCAAGGCTCCACTGGTTCGCAATGGCACGATCAACCTGAGGGTCGTCGTGAAGCGAGCCGAAGGCTTTAAGGAGCCGATTACCGTGGAGTTTCCGTTTCGCTCCCCCGGGATTGGCGCCGGCCCAAACATCCAGATTCCGGCCGACAAGAGCGAGGGTATCTACACCGTCAACGCCGACGGTAAGGCCGTCACTGGCGACTGGCCTGTGTATGTGATCGGCCAAGCAAATGTCGGCGGACAGGCCTGGGCCGCTTCGCAACTGACCACGCTGCAGGTGGCCGAGCCGTTTGCCACTGCGAAACTCGCACGGTCATCGTGCGAGCAGGGACAATTAGCGCAGATCGTTTGCACGCTCACGCAGTCGTTGCCGTTCGAGGGCGAGGGGACCGCGCGGCTGCAGGGACTGCCACCCAACACCTCCTCTGCCGAAGTGAAGTTTACGAAGGAGACCAAAGAAATAGTCTTCGAGGTGACGACCAACGACAAGAGCCCAGTCGGCAATCACAAGACTCCCTTTGTTGAACTGGTGACGATCTGCAACGGCGAGCCGGTGCAGGCCAACGGTGGGCAGACCGAACTTCAAATCGCCGCCCCGTCCAAGCCCGCTCCAGCGGCCAGCCCCGCCCAGACTGCGGCAGCCAGCCCCGCTTCAACGACTCCCGCTCCGCCCGGAAAACCCCTCTCAAGGCTCGAAAAACTCCGCCTGCAGGGGAAGCAGGGGCCGCCCAAGTAAAAAAGGAATCACTGCCTAGGGATTGTCGACAGACCCGATGTGAAGGATCCGATTCGTGACCAACTCCGTCCAACTAGTTGCAGCTATCCCCCGCCTTCGGAGAGCGTGCGCCCAGGCCGCGGCCGCATGGCAGACTCGCGACTGCATCACCGCCCTAGTCATCTTCTCTGTCATGGCCGTCACCGCACCGTTGGCGGGCAGCGGTGAACCGACTCTCGTTGGCATCGCCGTCTATCCACCCCAGATTCACCTTTCATCCGCGCAGGATCGGCAAACGCTGGTCGTGCAAGCGACGTATGCCGACGGCATCACGCGGGATGTCACGTCGAAGGCGACAATCAGCATTGCGCAGCCAGACAGAGCGGCAGTCGAGGGGTGCCTTATCAAGCCGCTCGCCAATGGCGACACCGCGCTCACAGTGGCCTTTGCCGACCGTTCCGTCACGGTGCCGGTCCACGTCGAGCGGGCGGGGGAGATGGTCCCCATCAGCTTTAAGCTCGATGTGATGCCCGTTTTCATGAAGGCTGGCTGCAACACGGGCAGTTGCCACGGCGCCGCCCGCGGCAAGGACGGCTTTCGCCTGTCGCTCTTCGGTTTTGATCCCGACGGCGATTACCACCGCCTCACCCGCGAGATCAGTGGCCGAAGGCTCAATCTGGCACTCGTCGAAGAAAGTCTGCTGATTGAGAAGACCACCAACGTGGTGCCGCACAGCGGCGGCGCGAAGATCAAGAAAGGGGACGAACACTACGCCACCCTCATCCGCTGGCTGGAGGCCGGCGCGCCCGCGGATCCAGGGCCCGTGCCGGCGGCAGTGGCACTCGAGATCTTTCCGCCAACCGGAGTGCTGGACGGCGAGGGCGAATCGCAGAAGCTCTCCGTGCGAGCGAAATACGCTGATGGCACCGATCGCGACGTCACAAACCTAGCCGTCTTCATGACCAACAACGACAACTCAGCCACGGTGTCGCAGGACGGCGTCGTCACGGCGACGAACCGAGGAGAGGCCCTCATTCTGGCCCGGTTCGAAACGCACACAATCGGCTCGCAGTTCATCGTGCTGCCACAGGGACTCGCTTTCGAGTGGAAGAATGCGACAGTGAAAAACTACGTTGACGAGTTCACCGACCGGAAGCTCATGCGGCTGCGGATCAACCCGTCGGACCTCTGCACCGACGAGGAGTTTTTGCGGCGCGTGCACCTTGATATTTGCGGCACTCTCCCCAGCTCGGACGAATACCGCACATTCATGGAGGGCGCCGACCCAGCCAAGCGCGAGCACCTCGTGGATAGCCTGCTCGAACGGAAGGAATTCGTCGAGATGTGGGTGATGAAGTGGTCGGAACTGCTGATGATCCGCACCTCGCCCCAGATCACCTACAAGGCGATGCTGCTCTACTACAACTGGCTGCAGGAACGGATCCAGGCTAACGTGCCTGTCAACGAACTCTTTTGCGAACTTCTCGCGAGCAAGGGAGGCACGTTCAGCAATGCGGCCACCAACTACTACCAGAACGAAACCGACACACTGAAGGTGGCAGAAAATGTGGCGCAGGTGTTCTTGGGAATGCGGATCCAATGCGCCCAGTGCCACAACCATCCGTTCGACCGTTGGACGATGGACGACTACTACGGCTTCGCCAACTTCTTTGCCCAGATCGGCCGCAAGCCTGGCGAGGACAGCCGCGAAACCATCGTCTTTAACTCGGGCAGCGGCGACGTCAAGCATCCGATCGGCGGGCGGATCGTACCGCCCAAATTCCTCGGCGGTGAATTCCCCGATGTGGCCGGCAAGGACCGCCGTGAGGTGGCGGCCGCCTGGCTGACGTCACCCGAAAACAGGTACTTCTCGCGAAACCTCGTCAACATCGTCTGGGCCCACTTCTTCGGTCCCGGGCTCATCAACGATGTGGATGACGTCCGCGTCAGCAATCCGCCAGTGAACATCGAACTCCTCGATGAGCTCTCGCGGCGGTTTGTGGAATATAAGTACGACTTCAAGAAGCTCGTTCGCGACATCTGCACCTCCCGGACCTACCAACTCTCCACCAAGACGAACGAGACCAACGCCACGGACGAACGGAATTTCTCTCATGCGCTGCTGCGGCGGGTGCGCGCCGAGGTGTTGCTCGACATGGTGACGTCGGTCACCGACACCAAGAATAAGTTCTCCGGTCTGCCGCTGGGAGCGCGGGCGGTGCAGATCGCCGATGGCAACACGTCCACGTATTTTCTCACGACGTTTGGCCGTGCCACGCGTGGGACGGTCTGCTCGTGCGAAGTTAAAATGGAGCCGAACCTTTCGCAGGCTCTCCACTTGCTTAATGGCGAGACTGTACAGGGAAAAATTGAGGCTGGGGCGGTCATCAAGAAGATGCTCGCAGCCCAGCAGACGCCATCGCAGATCGTCGAGGAGCTCTACATCCGGGCGCTTGTGCGCAGGCCCACCGAAAAGGAAAAGCAGGAACTCGTGGACCTCGTGACGGCCGATCCCAACCCGCAGCAGGCACTCGAAGACGGCTTCTGGGCGATCCTCAATTCCCGCGAATTCGTCTTCAATCACTGAGTTCATTGTCGAGTCGGCCGCTGATCCGGCCGCCAAGCCGTTGATGCCGCAGGAGATCCGTCGAGACCCGCTGTGAAGGTCATGAAGGTCATGAAAATCATGAAGGTCATGAAGTTGAAGATGCCGAATACAACCACCGCTGCTGTCGCTGCGATTCTAGCGTCGGCGATTCTGGCCACCGTCACAGCAGCGGCGGACGACACAATTACTTTTGACGACACGGTGCTGGCCGTGCTCCGCCAGCGGTGTGGCGGCTGCCATAACTCAGATAAGAAGTCGGGAGACCTCGATATCACCAGCTACAGCGGCCTCATGCAGGGCGGCGGTTCGGGCGGCGTGATCGAGCCGGGCAACGCCTCCGGCAGTTACCTCTACAAGCTCATCACGCACCAAGATGAGCCGAAGATGCCGCCAGACTCGCCGCCGATCCCAGAGGAGGAGCAGGCCCTGATCAAGAAGTGGATCGACGGTGGTGTGCTGGAAAACAAGGGGAGCAAGGTCGCCGCGCCCAAGAAGAACCTCGCGATGGCCATGGACGCCGCGCCGACAAAGCGGCCTGCGGTCACTCCGCTACCCGCCAGGATTCCGCTGGAGCCGGTGATTCGCACGCGGGGGCTCAACGCCTGCGCGTCGATCGCAACGAGTCCATGGGCCGCGCTTGCTGCTGTCTGCGGCCAGAAGCAGGTGCTGCTCTATCGCACTGACACCCGGCAACTCGCTGGCGTACTCCCCTTTCCCGAGGGCAGGCCGCAGGTCCTCCAGTTCAGCCGAAGCGGCAGCCTGCTGCTGGCCGGCGGCGGCCGCGGTGGAGCCAGCGGTCGGGTCGTTGTCTGGGACGTCGTCACCGGCCGGCGCGTGACGGAGTTGGGAGCGGAACTCGACACTGTGCTGGCGGCCGACATCAGCGCGGACAAGAGGTTCGTGGCGCTTGGCGGCCCTCAACGGATCGTCCGAATCTACTCGACCGAAACAGGAGAGCTGCTGCACGAACTGCGGAAGCACACCGACTGGATCACGGCCGCGTCGTTCAGTGCCGACGGCCTGCTTCTCGCCACGAGCGACCGCAATGGCGGTGTGATCGTCTGGGAGGCCGCGACCGGGAGGGATTTCCTCGCGCTGTCGGGTCACACAGGCTCGGTCACGAGCCTTTCGTGGCGGGCCGACTCCAACCTGTTGGCCACCGGCAGCGAGGACGGCACGATACGTCTGTGGGAGATGGAGAACGGCGGCCAGTTCAAGTCGTGGAACGCCCATGGGGGCGGCGTGGCCGCGTTGGACTTCACGCGTGACGGTCGGATCGTGAGCGTGGGACGTGACAAGATTCCCAAGATCTGGGCGCAGGACGGTAACCAGCAGAAGGCCTTCGAGGCCTGCGCCGATGTCGGCCTGGCGATATCCTATTGCGATGAGACCGATTCGGTGATCGTGGGCGACTGGACCGGCGAGATTCGGATCTGGAAAGGGGCCGACGCCGTCCGGCTCGGTGGTCTCTCGAGCAATCCTGAAACGCTGGCCGAGCGGACAGCAGCAGCGGAGCGGGTAGCGGCCGAACGGGCGGCTGCCGCCGCGCCAGCGCGGATAGCAGCCGAGACCGCGCAGGCGCAGATGGAGGCGATGCAGAAGCAGTTCGACGAGGCCATGCAGGGTAAGACGGCCGCAGCGGGCGCGCTGGCCGCGTTGCAGAAGCAGTTGGATGCCGCGGTGCAGCAGCATGCGGAGGCTGTCAAGGCGCAGGCGGCCTCGCAGCAGGCCGTTGCGGCCGCCGAGCGGGATCTCGGGGCCTCCATCGAGGCGCATTCAAAGGCATTCGCAGCGTTGGCCACAAACCCCAGCGACGAGACGGGCAAGAAGGCCACTGTCGAACTATCCGCGAAGATGCAGATGCGCTGGGCGGAAGCAGCGGCCCGCCGGGCGGATCTGACCAAGAGCTCAGCCGCGATCGCCGCGGGAGACACTCAGATCGCAGCGTTGACGCCCCAGCGGGATCAGGCCAAGGCCGCCGTCGAACAACTGACGGCCAAGCTCGCTGAGATGGGGCCGGCGCTCCAACCGCTCAAGCAGGCGGCCGCGGCCGCGGCGACAAACGTGACTGAACTCTCGGCACAGCTCGATGCCGCTCGGAGCGATCTGGCCCGCTGGCAGGATGAAGTGGCTTTTCTCGGCCGTTACAAAGAATTATCGACCGCGGTGAGCGCGAGGGAAGTCGCGGTCCGCGAGGCCGAGGCGATCGTGGCCGAGGGGCAGGCAAAGGTGGCTGCCGATGAGCAGACCAGAAAGACGCTCGTCAACGAACGACAGGCCCGTGCGCAGGAAATCGGATTGCTTGCGGCGGCGGTGGCCAAGGCACAGCAGGATCACGCCGCTCTGCTCCAGAAGATCGCCGCAAAACAAGCGGAAATGACAGCCGCCCAGGCCGCGATGGATCAGCTTGGCAAGGCCGTCGGATTCCTCGAGGCCGCCACGGCCAACGCGAAGTCAGCAGTGGATGCGGCGCCTGCAGACCCGGAACTGGCCGAGGTGCACACCACGCTGACGAAGACGGTCGCGGCCAAGACCGCACAGGTGAAGTCGCTCGGTGAATCGCACGCCGCGATGGCTCAAGACATCACTGCCCAGGAAAAAGAGGCGGCCGATATGACTGCCCGAGGCGAGAAACTCACCGCCGACATGCCGGCCGTGACCGCGCGGATGCAGGAACTTGACGGCATGATCGCCAAGACAGCCGCGGCGGTGGAATCGTCGGTCGCAGTCGTCCGCGCCCTCGAGCCTCTGGTGGTCGACCGCCAGAAGGAGGTCGATGCCGCGATAGGCCAACTCCTCTCGCTCCAGGGCGTGCCCGAAGCCCCACACGAACCTGAGGGCGTTACCAGCGATGCGGGCCGTGAATAGGTCGATCTTGGCTGCGGGTGACGGAACTCCAACTTCCTGGCCGAAGTATGCACTGGCACACACGTTTGATGTGCGTTGGCCTCGATGACACCCACAGATTGTTGACTCGAATCGGCATGCGATGGTTCAAAGGAGTGAGGCTCGTCTGAGCCATCAGGCTCATGAGTTCTTTTTTGAGCTCTTGGTGTACACGTGGCCGGTCAAGCCCTACCATACACGCAGTTTGTATTCGTGCGGGCAGATCCATGCGTGACATGCGTGACGATGATCCCGCCGCTTGCGGCCCGGCCTTGACTTGAACCAGTCCATGACAAAGGCGCTTCAGCCATGCACATCACGCTTGCAATTGATATCGGTGGCTCGCACGTCAAGATTCGCATTCCGGGCGACCCGGAAAAACGGCGGTTTCAAAGCGGCCCCACGCTCACTCCCTCCCAGATGATTCAGGGCGTGAGGACGCTCACGGCGGGCTGGACATTTGATTCCATTTCAATCGGTCTGCCTGCCCCGATTCGCAACAACCGGCCGGTGAATAATCCGGTGAACCTCGGGCCAGGCTGGGTTGATTTCGACTACGACGCCGATTTTGGACTCCCCACCAAGCTGATCAACGACGCGGCGATGCAAGCGGTGGGCAGCTACAACGGCGGCCGCATGCTCTTTCTGGGGTTCGGCACGGGCCTGGGGTCCTGCCTGATCGTGGATCACAAAATCATGCCCATGGAATTGGCCCACCTGCCCTAT
>JAPLNQ010000267.1 GCA_026401075.1 Planctomycetia bacterium | reverse complement strand
GGAGCCGCAAGTCGAAGCCTACCGCCGAGGTCTTGGAAGAGCCGCACGAGGCCGCGGACGAGTGCCCCGGTTCCCCCCTCAGGAAAGAACACGCCCCACTTCCGCTCGATCCAGTGGATCAGCGTGTAGATGGAGCTCGTCTCCAGCGGATTCCCGCCGACGAGCAGGGGGTGAAAGCTGAACGCCTCCCGGAGGTGCTCGTCTTTGACAAATCGTGAAACGGTCGCGTAGACGCTCCGGTCGGCCCGCAGGCGGGCCAACTGCGGGGCGGCTCGGATCATGTCGGTGAAGTGGAGGAAGGGAACGGCGCCGAGCTCCTCGTATCCCTTGGCGAACACCTGCCGGGAATAGTCGGCGAAGCGACGGTAGCCGTCCACGTCGGCGGGGTTCACGCGGCGGACCTGTTCGATTAAGCCCGCCTCGTCGGCGACGTAATCGAAGGCCACGCCGTCGTTCCAAAGCAGGCGATAGAGCGGGGTCACCGGCAACAGGCGGACGTAGTCGGCCATCCGCCTGCCGGACATCTCAAAGAGCTCCTCCAGGCAGTGTGGGGCGGTGATCACGGTCGGCCCGGCGTCGAAGATGTAGCCGCCATCCTCGTAGACGGCAGCCCGGCCTCCCGGCTGGTCGTGGGCCTCGTAGCAGACCGTTTCGAAGCCCATCGACTGCAGACGGATGGCGGCGGCGAGGCCGCCAAAGCCGCTGCCGATCACGGCCGCCCGACGATGCGGGCTCATATCTGACCGAGGCGGATGCCACCCTGCGACTGTCGCCATATTTACGAAAGAGCCTCCGCCCTCGTTGGCTCGATGGCCATCCGTAGAGCATCGCAGATCGCGGCCAGCGGGCCGGCTTCAGGAGCTCCTCCCGTCGCGGCGGTGAGCCTGTCGATTGCCCGGTCGAGCCGGGCGTTGATCGCAGCCGACGCCCGGCGGTGGGTCGCGTTGAGCAGATCCTTGGCGAGTGGGCGAAACTCGGCCTGCTGCTCTTCCGGCTGCCGCAGCCGGCGTTGCAAGGCTGTGAACTGCCGGGCCGAAAGCTCGCTCGCGGCCCAGGCCCAGGGCCAGGTGACGCGGCGGTTGCGGAGGTCGTCGCACCGATCCGAACCGTCGAGCAGTTCGCAGAGTTCGTCGAGGTCGTTTTTCATCTGCAGGCAGATGCCGATCCGGCAGCCGAAGGCGGCAACGGCTTTCAGCGTCTGCGAGTCTCCCGCAGCGGCCTGGGCACCACACCACGCGGCCAGTGACGCGAGGCGTCCGGTCTTCCAACGCGAGATCGCCAGCGCCGTGACCTGGGCCTGCCGCGGCGTGACCTCGTCGATCCGCGTGGCCAGGTCGATCGCCTGACCCTCGTGACACTGCCGTGCCACCGCGATAAACCTGCCCACGAGCGCCGCCGACCGGGCGGGATCGTCCAAGGCGACTGACACCAGCTCCAGTGCGCGGAAATACATCCAGTTGCCAGCGTTGACGGCGCGGGCCGGTCCGATCACCTGATGGAGCGCCGGTTGGCCGCGACGGGTGAGCGAGTCGTCTTCGAAGTCGTCGATCACGAGCGACCCGGCGTGCAGAAGCTCGACCGCATCGACGATCAGCGAGGGAGCCTCGCAACGGCCACCGGCAAACGCGTAGGCCTCCTCGAGCAGGGTGGCCCGAAGCCGCTTGCCGCCCACGCCGGGATAAAGGTCGGGGGAGAGTTGGAGGGCCTTGGACCAGCCGTGCCCCGTGCGGGCGGTCTGGTGCATCGCGCCGGCGAAGCCGAGGAGATTTTTTGTCATGTCGGCAGTGGCCCCGGGAGTGAGACAAACGACCTTGCAAAACGAATCGGCGCCAGGCCCATGGGCGGCCAGCCGATCATGATCCGAGCCGCATCGGTGAACGTGAAGCGATGGGCATAAAACCGGGAGATTCGCTCTTCCGGCAGGACGCGGTAGAACCGCTGGAAGATCTTCCAGCGGTCTTCGGGCCTCACCAGACAAAAGAGCAGCCGGTTCAGAAAGCGGGTGAATCCTCGCCGCAGCCGGTCCTCCGCGGCTGCTGAGGCGATCTCCGCGGCGACCCTGTCCGGGCATGCCCGGGCGACGAGTTCCGGCATCGGGAGACACCCCCGCTCACTCCGGATCAGCTTCGCCGACCCTGCGTCGGCCTCGGCCAGCCGAGCCGCGATCAGCGAGACGGCCCGCGATTCGTCACACGCCGGCTCCTCGTGGAACCGGGTGTACTCGAGCAGCACTCGATCGGGGCCGAGCGGGAGTTCGTAGAGAAACTCGAAGCCCGCGGCCTGGTCTGCCGGGACATCCATGACCGTCGGTTCCGATGCCGGCCAGCGTTGAGCAGTCTCATACTCGTGGCCGATGAAGGTCTGATAGCCCGCTCCGCCCGGCGACCCTGCCTCCGCCCGACCGCGACAGTCGAGGACCGCACGGCAGGAAACGTCGGTGGTCCCACCGAGTCTTACCGCGGTCGGCGAGAGGATCTCACACGACTCGCCTGTGCGAACGACGAGCCGTCCGGCGCGACCCGGGCCACCCGCTCCGCCTGCCAGCGACAGCGTCGCCTCGCGGAGGCGGTCGGACGTGATCGTCGCGTAGGAGATGTTCACCCGCCGCGACAGCGTCGAAAACCTGACGCGATAGCCGGGCCAACGGTGTGTGACCAGCGGGTCGAACCAGCTTCTTGCCTGCTCGGCGACGTCTGTCTCGTGAAATGACCAGGTGTGATTGCCGCACAGTTCATCGGCCCGTTCGACAAGCAGGACTGTCGCCTCCGGCCGGTGCCAGGCGAGAGCATGAGCCAAGAGACAACCTTGAAGGCCGCCGCCCACGACAGAATAGTCGAACTCCGCGGCCGATGTCATGCGGGGCCCTCCAACTGCAGAGACTGCGTCCGCCGCCTGGCTGACGCCTCGCACAGCGGGGCGACTCCGTGCAGGAGCAGATGCGGCACGGCCACGGCGCTCAGGCCGACAAAGGTCGCCCGAATGAGCGTGCCATTCCAGCCCGCCCCGCCGAGCACGAGCCACGCGGCCAGCCCGACCAGAGCGATCGCCCCCACGGTCAAGGGCGCGAGGCTTCGGACGAGTTCTGGCCAGCTTTCTCCAAGTTCCCGACGGAGTCGCTCAAGGCCCCGCGCCGAATGCCAGCCACAGAAATAGACTGGGAAGCTCACCAGCGGACTCGTGACGGCAAAGAGCACCACCAGTGACGCGACCAACGCGTTGTCGGCAAGCAAGACCCGCCGCCTCCGCCCGGTGCTTTTGCTGGCCGCCAGGCCTTGAAGAACCCAGGCGGCCGCCGCAACAGGCAGCATGATCCACGAGCAAGCCGTCAGCAGACTGATGGCTTGCTCGATGGCTGGGCCCGAGCCCCCTGGCGCGGCCAGGCCGAGGATCGTGGCGACGTTCCCAGCGTGAAACACCAGCGGCGTCCAGATCACGAGCCCTCCGCGTGCGAATCGGAACACCTTCCGCATGCCCCGCGGACCGACCGGGAGCCGTGGCTCCTCCTGGCCGAAGTGCCAGGCTGAAGCCAGAAAAAATGCCACAACTGTGGCGGTCGGCGCCACGAACCAGCCGCACACGACCAACACCGCAACCGCCAGATACCCGACCAGAAACACCGGCAGCCACGTCATGCCCAGAACCGGTTCGAGCCGCGGCCGGGCAAAGCGATGATCGGCTGCGCCGTGCGGCAGGCCGATCAGCGCGACGAGAGCCGCCAAAACGCCGGCGGTGATTCCAGCCGTGGCCTGAGAAAAAAAGAACGCGGCCCCGATAATAGCCCAAGAGAGCAAGATTACCGAGGCCGCGTGCATGTCAAACGCTGTTCTTTCGCAGAGGTTCCCGCCGCTCAGGCGGCGCCGTAAGCCTCAGCTGCCGCAGTCTTCGTGCTCTTGGCCTTGGCGATGAGATAGATCAGCACGCCGAAGCCCGCCTTGGCGGTCATGTCGGCAATCGCGTAACCAATCTGCAGGCCAACGACACCATTGGCACCAACGACGCCATCGGCGGCATTCGCGGTCCCAGCCTTCGCGGCCAATGCATCGGGCGTGCCACCGAGCGCGTAAGCGATCGGGTAAACCGCCCAGGTGAGCAGAATCACCAGCCGAGCGACCTCAAGAAGCTTGCGGGCCGCGGGCGGCTGACTGTCGAGCGAATTCGTCAGTTCCGTCCAGAGCACGTAGAGGATGTAGAAGAATGGAATCGACGAGAGCCCACCCCAGATAACTCGCTCAGACCACCGCGACGGGTCGGCGATCACCTCGCCCGGATAGCCGAGCGCGATCATCAAGGCCGCCGCGATCACAAGCCGCGTCAGCAGGCTCGTCGCCTTGGCCGAATGCAGTCGGAGGACGGACACGAGTTCGACCATCAGCAGCGGCACCGTCAGGATCCAGTCGGCGTACCGATAGAAGTCGTTGAAGGCAGCGCCGGTACCCTTGTACCCAGCAGCGCCCACCAGCGAGTAGGCGTCGTGCCAGCTGTGGCGGATCATGAAGTAGTGGTAGCAGGCGATCGAAACCACGATGCCCGACACGAGCAGAGCCGGCCGGTATTCCGCATCGACGTGCGACCGGGACATGTACAGAAACAGGGCGGCCGCCCCCATCGTCGCGACCGTCATCGAAAAGATGTTGTCAACCGCATTGTATTGGAACACTGACAGATCGGGCATCGCCGCCCCGAGCAAACAGAAGCATTCAATCATCGCTTCACCTGTTTTGAATGTGGTGCTAGAAAAAATTCAGCCGCTTCGCGATCTCGGCAACGGTCATCAGAGCCATCAGCCCGCTTTATCCAGCAGGCCGCTAGCAACGGATGATTTCCCCACCGAGAGACTCTTCACGACTCCTTAAACGTCGCCAAGAATATAGCCAGTGAGGGGTACCTCGGCAAGCGAATGCCGGCCAAGAAGCGGCATCTGCACCACGGCGGCGACGCAGCAACAGCGGACAGACCGGCTTTGCTACGCTCTTGCCCGGCTCGGCAGGAGGGGGGCCGCTGGCCTCAGTAGACGTCTCTCAAATAGCGTTTTTCATTTTTCATGAGGGTTTCCGAGACCCACTCGTCGGCCTGATCAAGCGTTTTACCGCCATGCTTGGCAACGATCGTCACCAAGGATGCGTGAACGTCTTTGGCCATTCGCTTTGCGTCGCCGCAGACGTAGAAGAACGCACCCTCGTCCAGCCAGCGCCAGAGTTCAGCACCCTCTTCTTCCATGCGGTGCTGTACATAGATTTTTTCGGCCTGATCTCGGGAAAACGCAGTGGAGAGTTTGTGAAGGAGTCGGGATTTCTGGGCAGCCAGGAATTCATCGCCGTAAAGGAAGTCGGTTTTCTCGTGCTGATCTCCGAAAAAGAGCCAATTGCGACCCGCATGGCCATGGATGGCACGGTGCTGGAGAAAGGCCCGAAAAGGGGCGACACCGGTCCCCGGGCCGACCATGATCATGTCGCGGTCCGCTGGCGGAAGATGAAAATGGCGGGTGGGTTGGACATAAACGGGAACCGACGACTGGTCGGCCAGATCAGCAAGGTAACCCGAGGCGAGTCCCTGTTTTTGGCGGCCGTGGGAGGTGTACTGGACGAGGACCACACACATGTGAGCCTCTCCGGGACGGTGATCGGGTGACGATGCGATCGAGTAGAGTCGCGGTGCGATCGTGTTCAGGAGACCGGGAATGTCCGCGGGCTCAAAATGAACTCCCGGAGCATCACGAAGAACATCGATCACATCCCGGTCGAAAATATAGTGGTCGAACTTTTTGTCGTCGGCAACGATTTCCTGGAATCTCTGCTTTGCCGGGCCCACAGCTTTTTCCGCCACAGCTCGAACAAACTTTTTCCTGACACGGTTGAGGACGGCAGAGGTTGCTATGGTTTTGTGCAGGGCAGCATCGTTTTCAAGGCCCAACGTTTCGATGAATTCACGGACCAAAGGTTCGGGGTTCCGCGGGAAGACGCCGAGGGCATCGCCACAGGTGTACGTCGGACCCGAGGACCCTAATTCGACGACGATGTGGCGGGTGTCTTTGCTCGAACCTTGTCGGTTGAGTCGGCGATTTTCACGAAGGCGCGAGGCAAACGGGTTTTGCCGACCGAAAGCCGTCGCGGGGGTAGGGAATTCGGCCATGGTGCATCATGACTCCCCTAAGGGACGCTCTGGAATTGAGGGACGTTCTGGGATTGGGGCACGTTCCGGGATTTCACCGTGCGAGTCCTTCTTTTTCAAGGCGGACAGGGTATTGCCTGCCACTTTCCCATGTTCCAGCCTGGCGATCGAACTGAACCAGCTAAACACGCCGAGAACCACGACACCATAGACCATGGCGACGAGCGCAACGCCAAGATCGTAAGGCTTTGGTGTCGACAAGGATACACGGAGAAGCACCGTCGAGATGACGAACCCCGCGTTCCGAAAGACATACTCATACCGATCGTAGTAGGCCAGTGACACGATCAGAAGAAACACGTCTGAAAAAATCATGAACTCGAAGAAGAGCGGGAAGAAGAACAGGTCAAGATTCTGTGGCGGATGCGGCTGACCGATGACCGTCGCCGGCACGATTCGCAACCAACTCGCGAAATTGAGTGCGGCGAGTCCTACCAGGACGAAGAGCAGCAACACGGCAACGGCTTTTTTCAGCTCGATGAAGCCGTCGAGATTTCTCTCAATCGAGATCTTGGGCGTCCTCTGGCGAATCAGGGTGAATACGGTCACGATCACGAACATCGCCACAGCACCCACCATGTCGAGCAGCACCAGGCTGGCCGCTTCAGATTCTGCCAGCCAGTTGTCGATGTCTTCAAAGCCCCCGATGTCTTTAAAGACACGGCGTACGATGATGAGCGACATGATCTGATACTGCTTGGCGATTTCTCCGGTGTGTGAATTCGCGATCGCGAAAACGAGGAGAATGACCTCGTAGAAGAGAATGATACTAAACGGCGTGTAGACCGCATGAAGCGGGCTGCGGTCGACGCCTTCAAGGATCGTCTGCGGCATGTCGGGCAGATTCCGGACGGCTGCGATGAGCAGGAGATGCATGAGAAAGCCGCCTGTGGCGGCCATCACGACACCTTTTTCGAACCACTCTTGTTTCGAATGTTCCGCCAGCCGATCGAACAATGTGGCGAGAAGATGGCGGACTGATAGAAACATGGGTTACCAAAGCCTTCACTGGATCTACTGCGTGGGCCGCTGTTCTCGATGCATCTTACCGCTACGATACACCGCCTGCTTGTCTCGGTGGTCAGGCATGGCCGCCGAGAATCTCCCGTAGCCGCATGGCCGGGAGCCGGCCGAGGGCGAGCGGCTCCACACCCTCGCCAAAGGTGACCGCCGTCTCGGTCCGTGACGCCCACTCGATCTGCTCGATCGCTGCGACTTGAACGAGGTACGACCGGCCCACCCGCGCAAACGCGCTCGTCGGCACAACCTTGTCCCAGTAGCTCAGCCGGCGACGGAAGAACAGCAAGCCTGCCGGGGGCTTGAGCGCGACCCGCGTGTAGTTGCGAAGCGACTCGATCCAGCAGATGTCGCCAACCGTCACCGCCAACGACGTGGTCTTCCCGGCCAGTGGCACGCTCACCACGTCGCCGAGCCCCAGGACCGTCACTGCGGAGGCCTCGTCGGCGTCGAGGTCGTCGGTGCCCGGCTATCGATCCCCCGTCGACTGGGCCCCCGTACTGGCAGTCTGCTTTTGATGAATGCGGGCGACCGTGTCGGCGAGCCTCTCGGGGTCGACCGGCTTCACGAGATAGTCGAGGGCCGCAACGGCGAACGCCTCGACCGCATACTTCTCGCGGGCCGTGACAAACACCACCTGCGTGCTGGCGGGCACGTCGTTGAGCAGGCCGAGACCGCTGCCCCCGGGCATTTCCACGTCGAGAAACAGAACATCCGGCGAATGCGTTTCGAGAAAGGCCCGGGCCTCAGCGATGTTCCCGGCGATGCCGGAGACGACGATCTCCGGATGGGCGGCGAGCAGTTGCTGCATCCGCTCATTGGCACGAGGTTCGTCATCCACGAGCAGGGCCGTGATCGTCGTGCTGTCCGGGGGAGTGCCGGCTGATGAGGGTGAAGGCATGTCAGACGAGCTCCGCAGCTGGGGTCGGTTCGTGGGCGGCCGGCGCGGGCTGGGTGAGCGTCGCGGGCATCCGGATGACGACCCGCACCCAGCCGCCGTCGAGATCCGGGTCGATCAGCGTGTCGACGGTCGCCGCTTCGTCGACCAGCAGGGCCAGCCGCTTGCGAAGCGTACGAATGCCCGTGGAGGGCGAACGCGTCTTGTCTGGCGGCACCCATCGGCCGGTGTTGGCGACCACCACCTCGAGCCAGCCATCGGCCACCTTGGCCGTCACGCTCACCCGCAGCGGCATGCTGCTCGTCTGGGCACCATAGTGCAATGCGTTTTCGAGGATCGGCTGAATCAGCATCGGCGGCACGATCACGGCATGGGCCGCCCTGTCGCAGGAGAAACGGCAGACGAGGTTATCGCCGAACCGGGCCTGTTGGACGGCGAGGTATTTCTCCAGCGCCTGAAGTTCCCGCGACAGCGGCTCAAACGTGCGGGCCTCTCCGAGCGTGAACCGCAGGTAGTCGGCGAGGTCGCGGGTGACGCTCTCGACGGCCTCAGGATCATTCTTGCTGGCCGCCACGGCGTTGAGCGCGTTGAAGAGGAAGTGGGGATTCATCTGCGCCTGCAGCTGCCGCAGTTCGAACGTTCGGGCTGCCGCCTCCGCCTTGAGCATCCGGAGTTCCAGATCCATCGCTGTCGCCTCGTTCTCCGCGAGCAGAATCTTTGCCCGGTAGAGATCCTCGATCAGCTCCAGCCCGAAGACGATCAAGCACCAGAGGCCCGCCGCGATCAGCCGCGGCACGAGCAGCCCGAGCGTCGTCTCACGGGTCCAGTTGGTGGGCCCGCCCACGCCGCCGCCGATGAGCAGCAGAATCGATGCTGCGAGCGCTGCCGCCGCCACGCCCACCATCAGCGGCCACCGCACCTGCCGCGGTAGTTCGCTGAGCCGTGGCATCTCGAACAGCTGATAGACAAGGCTCGACACCACGAAGCCGGTGACCACCCGCAGCATGACCGGTAGCCACGGCATCGGCTCATTAGGCTTTAAAGCCATGCTCATCCCCAGCACGGCCGCGCCGATTGCCAGCCAGAACACGGCCTGGAATGCCCAGAAGATCCGCCTCCGCCACCTCGGCAGCGACCGCCGAAGGAAGCGCCGCGATCCTCGGCACGTTCGCAGCCTGCACGCGGTCGTTTGAAGTCGAATCCATGGAACCTGCCGCCGAGGGGTGATCACTGTTGAGCGTGGGGTGGGGATCACCCGAGTCCGCACCATCAGTATGACCGCAAAGCGCGAGCCGCACTATCGTCCCGTGTCGATTCGTGCGCGCCGGCGTGCTGATTCGTGCGCGCCGGTGTTGATTAGTGCGCGTTTTTCCCGTTTCGTCCTTTTGTGGTCTTCGACCGCTTGTGAAGAGGGCGAGAAGGACTACTTTCACGTGCACTTGACGCCCGCGCCTCTCGGTTCGGTGTGGCACGAACGTCGCGAAACGCAACGTGCCGCATAGTCTTTTGCAGTCCCAATCACTAAATCCTTCACAACGGACAATCCAATGAATGCAGTGCGACGATCGTGGGCATCGGCGGCCCAATTTTCTGCGTTGGCGATAGCGGTCACGTTGGGTTCGGCCCACGCCGTTCTCGCAGAGGCAGTCACCTACAATTGGAACAACTATACGGCTGGCCAAAGCGGCTGGATCATCAGTGGGTCGATGACTGTTTCGCAACTCGGCACGATCACACAGGACAAGATTCTTTCCTTCTCTTGGACCGCAACGAGTGGCACGACGAGTTTCGGCGGCTCGGGAAATGGGTCGTTGGCAAGCCTGAACTCCGGCATCGGGACCGCCCATTTGGACGCGACCCTGACGAGTCTCAATCTGCCAGATCAAAACTCTTTTTCACTGTATTCCAGCCCCTACGTGGGATCGCTCAACTGGAGAAACAATCTCTACGGCGCCTCGGAATACCTCGCCGCAACCTCTGGCGGAGGACCGCAATTTCGTTCATCGACGTATTCCCCAACGGAAGGCTCGGCGTGGACGATCGGCACCAACGCTGCTCCTCCCGCACCCTCAAGTGTCCCCGAGATCGACCCCGCCACGGGTGGCAGCGCCCTCTCGCTCGTCGGCGGTGCGATCGCGATGATCGAGCAGCGGCGTCGCCGTCGCGGCAAGGCCACCGCTCTGACTGCCTGAACGAGCACGTCGGTCGAATGACGATCCACAACCGGGCTGGGCATCGCAAGATGCCCAGCCCGGCGTCATTTTGGGGGGAAATCGGGGACGGGATCGGCACGTGTTTGGTACGGGTTTCGTAGGCGGCCCGCATTCCCGTGCTTGCGCTGCGGGCTTGGATGAGCAGGGATTTCATGCAAGCCCGAAGCGCAAGCGAGAGGAATCCGCGAAAAACCGCGGACAGGCACGACTTTTGCGAAACAGACGGGACAATGGCTGCCGTCCTTTTTCTCCTGCTGCTAAAATCAGTGAGCGTGATCTCACCCATGCGAACCCCGGCGAAGACGCGACCGATGACAACGCTTCTTGAACAAGCGATCGACCAGCTGCGGAAGTGCAGTCCCGCCGAGCAGGACACCATCGCAGCCTTGATTCTCGAGGAACTCGCGGACGAAACCCGCTGGGACGAGGCGTTCGCTGCCTCGCAGCCCGAGATCGAGCAGCTCGCCGAAAAGGTTCGGGCCAAGACTCGCTCTGGCCAAACCCGCGACATGCGGATCGAAGACCTGTGAAATCGAAGCTGGAAGATGAATTTCTTGCCTGCCTGAAACGACTCCCCGATGCCGTCAGGCAAACCGCTCGCAAGAATTATCGACTCTGGCTCGATGATCCCCGGCATCCGAGCCTCGCATTCAAACAGATAGGTTCGACCGGCGTGTGGTCAGTCCGCGTCGGGATCGGCTGGAGGGCTCTCGGTTTAGTCGACGATGACACGATCACGTGGTTTTGGATCGGATCGCACGCCGACTACGACACGCTCGTGAAGTCGCTGCGATAGAGAAATCGGGGACGGGAGCGCCGGACAAGCCACTGTTCGCGCAAGCGACGGCAGCCTATGCAATCTCAAGCCGGGAAGCATCTGCCTGCTTGAAGACACCCGGGGCAGAGGCACCTTTTTGCTTTTTGCTTACACGCGCCACAGCCCGCGCCGCATCCAGCCCTGGCTCCAGGGCAGCGAGTGACGCCAGCGGCGGGCGTGGATCGGAAACTGGCGGAAGCCATCCCACTCGCCACCAAACCAGGTTTCATCGGGGATCCGCTGTAACGCCCGCTCGTGAGCCAGGAGCGTGAAGATGCTTTGGTCGTGGCGGTGGTTGCGAAACTCCGGGTGCTCCCCCTGCGGCGAAGGTGAGTCGTCGATGAGCGAGACATTCCGCATCCGCGACTCCCACTCCCGGACGAGGTCGAATGTCTCGGGCCCGGCCCGCAACACGAGTGCCGTGGCCGCCACCATCTCCCGCGCACGCATCGCAGGATCGTCGGCATGGAAAGCGGCGAGTGTGGCCCGCTTCGTCCACTGCCCCACGAGGCCGTCAAGCTTGAAGGCGAGCACGCCCGTCGGATGGCCGGCGGCCAGCGCGACATACTCCTCCAGTCGCGATCGTCCCTCGGCGTTGAGCGAGCAACCGGCATCGCAATAGACGAGCATGTCGCCGGCGGGCAGTTGCTCGAGGTGGCGGCGGATGGCGTGTGGCTTCCATGTCCACAGGCCATAGCCACGGCGGTGCCGCCGCACGGTGTCGGCATGCTGCTGCCAGTAATCGGTCCCAAGCCATCGCTCGTCGACAGTGTGAATCGACGCGAATCGATTCATCACCTTCGCCTCGCGGCGGATCCGCGACAGCGACCCGCGGTAGCGGCGGTTAGCAAACGACAACAGATGAGCGTTGGTCACGGGTGGCTGGCCCTCCGCTGCGCAGTCCACGCGGCCTCGACCTCATCGCAGGCGAGTTCGAGGCCATCGGCGTCCGCGAGTCGGGCGGCGACATCGCGGCAGCGGGTCGTCACGGCCGAATCGTCGAGCAGCCCGCGAATCATCTCGGCGAGGGCCGGTCCGCGAAAGCGTTTGGGCGGCAGGCTCTTTCCCACGCCGAGCCGTTCGACGCGGGCTGCGTTGTCGCACTGATCGAAGCCCATCGGCATGATCACCTGCGGCACGCCCGCCGCGAGCGCCTGCGACATGGAGCCGATGCCGCCGTGGTGCACGAGCAGGGCCGATCGCGTGAGCAGCCAACGGAACGGCACGAAGTCGACATGCCGCACGCCGTCGGGCAGCGCCGTCGGCACCTGTTCGGGAAACCGCGTGAGCAAGAGGCCTCGGTGCCTGAGCCGCTGGCAGGCCTCGGCGGCGGCCACGAAGAAGTCGCGACCAAACACATTCGCCGAGCCGGGCGTGAACACCAGCGGCGGCGGGCCTGCGTCGATGAATTGCTCGACATCACGTGCAGGCTCGACCACCCCCTCCTCGCTGTAGAGCGGAAAGCCGGCGAGCCGCGTCTGAGGAGGCCAGTCTCGCTGCTGCGGCGCGAACCACTCGGGAAACATGGCGACCAGCCCCAGCGGCGAATGCATCCAATCGCGAAACACACCGCGGACCGGCGGCAGACCAAGGCGGCCTCGAAACTCATTGAGCCACGGGCAGATCGCGCGATCGGAGACACTATCGATGAGCCGCCACTGCAGTCGGCGAAACCAGGCCGGCCCGCGGTGCACCTGCAGCACCGGCAGCCTTGGCCCCTCGAAGTCGCTGCGAAAGAGCATCGGCGAGAGGTGGACGCTCACAAGCGGGATGCCCTGCGCTTCCTGGGCAACGCGGGCCCCAAAGGCGAGGCTCGACCCGCAGATGAGCGTCTGTCCGGGTGTCTGGTGGTCGAGGATGCTGCGATACACAGGCTCGAGCAGCGGCCGGATCGCCAGATCGATGATCGTCCGCGTGCCTTGCAGCGGATGCCAGATCCGTGGGTTGCGGATCATCTCCCGGAAGTCGCTCTCTGGCAGCGGATCGCCGAACTCGAGGCCCGCCTGTTCGACGAGGCTACGAAAGTATCCGGCGGTGATGACAGTCACTCGGTAGCCGCGCCGCCGCAACGCCCGCCCCAGTCCGACGAACGGATGCACGTCTCCCGAGCTGCCGATCGCGCAGAGGATGACGTGCTTCAGATCAGCGTCCATCGCGTCCTGCATTGCGCATTATTCCTTCAACCGGATCGGGTTTAACGCCTCGGGCCTCAGTCCCTTCCGATCCGCCAGATGTCGAGCACGATCACCGTCGGCGGGTCGGCGAGCACGTCAAACTGTACGGCGATCGGCGCCACGAATCCCGCTCGCACCGTGTCGTACCGGGACTCGCCAAAGTCGAGAGGCCCCCGCGCGAGCCAGAAATCGATCTCCCGTACCGCCCGCACGACGCGGCCGTCCGAGTCATCGCCACGAACCAACGACCGCAGCCTCTCGTCCGCCTCTGGCGCCCAGAAGACGAAATGCTTCATCGGACGTCGACATCCTGGAGGATTTCATCGAGCGTGCGGCCTGTCCGCTTGCCGCGGCGCTGCTCCGTCATTTCCGTCGAGAGCGGAATCTCCAGCCCCTTGGGAGGCTGCCCTGGCCGCCGGCCATCGGGTACGAAATAGCCGATGACCCGTCCCTCTGAGTCACAGATCTCGGCCGTGTGATCGACGATCTCATCCAGCCGCTGGCAGACGGCGGCGTCGAGCGTGATTCGGGTCATGTGATGAACCTCCGCAGGACAGATTCCTGCGCCTCTCGGTAATGAATTCAGCATCGGCCGGCAGCATTTCGCTCAACGCGATGCCCTCCTATCATAAGCCACAACTGGCTCAACGGCCCAACGGCTGTTTCCCCGACGCGTCGCCTACGGCTGGCCGCTCTTGCGGAAGTCCCAGGGCGCGACCGGGCTGGGCTGGGCCCACAGGCCGAGCCGCTGCGACTGGGCCTGCGATTGCAGCGCCGCGAGCGATGTGTCGCGGGAATAGTCGACGTAGTGCCAGGCGTTGCCGGTGGCGATCATCTGCCGGTTGACGTCGACGCCGTTCGAGGAGAGGTGGCCGATCCAGCGGCCGTAGCGGTCCTTGCCGTCTTCCGTCACCTCAACCGTTTTGCCAAACACCATCTCCGCCAGCACCTCGCGAGACACCTTGCCGTAGTCCTGGCCGATCTCCGGCGCGTCGATCTCAGCCAGCCGCACCTTCTGCTGCTGGTTCGACTCGTCGAGGCATGTCACCGTGTCGCCGTCGTGCACGCCCACCACCCGCCAGAGATGCGGACCAACGGAGCGGTTCGCCGACGACTGCATCGGCGACGAGCTCACCGGCTGCGCGGGGGTCGACGATGACGAGATCGGCGTGGGGAACGACGAGGCGGGGGCCGCAACTGGTGCTTGGGCAGCGGCCGACGGCTGTGTGGCCGCGGCGATGGCGGCCGCCGAGCCTGCCACCATCGGCGGCGCCGCGGCGGCAAACGCCTGGCCGCCGGGATTCTGCGGCGCTGATGCCGACGCCGCCTGCGGCATCAGGCCTGGAGGCGCGGCTTCCGTTGAGGCTGCCCACTGGCTCGGTGGTGGCTGCAAGCTCGGGGGCGCCGACGCCAGCGACGTGGCCGGCAGCGTTCCCTGCGGCGGCACGATCGGCGTTCCACTGAGGGCTTTCGACCCCGGAGGATATTGGTATGGCACCGGCTGATAGCGGGCCACGGTGGCCGGCGGCAGCGTGTAGGTCGCCGCCGGCGCGCCCTGCGTCTGATAGTTCCAGCCCTGCATCGACGCTGGCTGCGCCCCCATCGGCATCGCCTGACGCCGATTCACCTGCGACGTGTTGGGCACGGGCGCCGCCGCAGCGGCGATCACAGGGGGCCCGATCTGATACGTGAAGACGTATGTGGGCGAGTAATACATCGTCAGCGGGCGGCCATCCGGTCCGACGCCCTGGTAGGGAACGGCCTGCGGCGTCCAGCCGGTGGGAATGACGCCGCCCTGGATCACAGTCGATGGAAGCGCTGGCGCCTGCCAGTAGGGATGCGGGCCGCCTGCAGGTGCCGCCGTGCCCGACACGCCGCCGGTGGCCCAGGCATTCACCCCCTGCGTGGCCGACGTTGTGGCGGCCGGTGTCTGCGCGGAAACATCACGGCCGGCCGCGCAGAGGATGCCCACTGCTACGAGCCGGACGAACAGAGAACCCCAGCGATGTCGGCGTCCATGCCGCACGTTGTTCGCCCTCCTGGCAACGCCAGGGTTGTAACAGGCCACCACCCCAAGCCCCGAGAGGACTTTTCATGACTCCGCGCGCAGGGAGCCGCGGGTGCCGCAACGAAACATCGGGTTTTCCAACGAATCCGGTGGAATGCGTAGGCGGCTCACGGCACGCCTTGCCTCGCCGGCATCGACTAGGTAACCATGGCAAGCTGCGGGGTTTGATCGGGTTGGAAATCTGCTCCATCCGCGGCCTACACTCGACGCCCATGCGGTTCTGGTCGCTCATCGTCGTGTCGGTTCTGGCTGTCTGTCTGCCCGGCATGTGGTGCGCTGCTGCCGACGCGATCGATGCACCCTCGGTCGATTCCCTCACGGCGTCGGCACGACGGGCAGGACTCCGGGTGCTGGAGGGCGACCACCTCGTGCTCGTCACCGATCGACCGGCCCGCGCCGGCGACGGCGTCGAGGATCTGCCCCGCGTCTTCGACGAGGCGTGGGCGGCTTGGTGCGCACACTACGCCCTCGATCCCGCGGCGCATGAAAAGTGGCGGGCCTTCGGCTGCCTCGTCGTCGATCGCGAGCGGTTTCGTGCGGCCGGTCTGCTCCCTGAGAAGATCCCCGACTTTGCCAACGGCCATTGCCACGGCCATCGATTCTGGATGGCCGACCAGTCGAATCCGGCCTACCGTCGTCATCTGCTGCTGCACGAGGGCGTGCACGCCCTCACGCTCACGCTCCGGTCGCTCGACACGCCGCCGTGGTATACGGAGGGCATCGCCGAGTGCCTCGCCACGCATCGTCTCGACGACGACAATCACAATCCCGGAGGCACGATCGGTCGCTTCGTGTCGACGCCGCTGCCGCAGCGGGCTGCCGATGTCGAACAGCTCGGTCGCATCGAAAAGATCCGGGCATTGCGAGCCGCCGGCGAGTGTCCCGGTCTCGCCGACATCTTCATGACGCCGGGAGCGAACCACCGCGATCTCTCTGCCTATGCCGGCAGCTGGGCAGCCGTGGCGCTGCTCTCACTGCATCCGCGGCACGCGGCCGTCTTCGCCGCGGCCGAACGCGGCCCGCTCGATGGAAACTTCAACCAGCGGCTCATGGGGACAACCGGCTGGGACGGCGATCAGGCCGAACGAGATTTTGATGCCTTCACCGCCGAGATCGACTACGGCTACGACTTCACCCGTTCCGGCATCGACTGGACCTCTGCTTCTGGCCGGCCGCTCGACTCCCGGCAAACGATCAGCGTCGCCGCGGACCGCGGCTGGCAGAACTCCGGCTGGTCGCTCCGCAAGGGGGCACGCTATTCGCTGCAAGCGACGGGCCGCTGCACGATCGGCACGCTGACCGGGCCTGCCGCCGAGCCCCCGCTGCGGCTGGAAACAGAGGCCGATGGTATCTCACTGCGGTGGTATCGCGGACGGCCGCTCGGCAAGCTGCTCGTGGCACAGTGGGTGGAGAACCCAGCCGACGGCGGCCGCCCGCGGTTTGTCGTGGTCGCTGAAGGTGGGCGCCGCGAGTTCACCGCGGCCACTGACGGCACGGTCTTCTGCAAGCTCAACGACCCGCCGGGCGAGTTGGCCGACAACGATGGCCAACTCATGGTCGAGATCGAACCTGAGTGACGCAACCGATTGAGGGAGCGTATCGCTGGAATAAAAGCCCCCGGCGGAAGCCGGGGGACTCCGGGAATGACCACTGCCCCACGTGCCATCAGGAACCGGCGATTGACGAGTTCAAGCGGTCCGCGCGGCGAGTTATTGGGCGTGCCTGCTACGGCGTGGCATGCACCGTGCCATGGATGCGGCCCCTGAGGGGTCTACCGTCGGCTGCGGGCACGTTCCAAGAGAGTTCGTAGCCCATGGTCGGGGAAAAGTCCTCGATGCCGATCGTCACGCTACGGCCGTCGCTCGACACCTGCACGGACTCCACTCGATGGCGGCGCTCGTCGATGTGGTCCGAGCCGTATCGTTCCGTCCGCTTGAGACTCCACGACGTGTATGTCCATTGTTCCGCAGTGGCAGCCCGCTCCTCATCGAGCGGATCGCTGAAGGTGAGCCGCAGGCCTTTGGCCGTGGCGGCCATCTCGAGCGGCAGCCTCAGCGACGCGGCGGTCCGACGGATCCTGAAAAAGCCTCCCTGTTCAGTGCGGTTACCGGCCCAAGCGAACAGGCCGCAGGCATAGAGTTGGCCATCGGCGGCGGAAAAGCGTCCGCGCATGATGCCAGTGGGCAGGTCGGCGAGTGGCAACTGCACCAGTCCACCCTGGAGCAGCTGCCGGCTGTCCGGCTGAGCCGCGGGCACCTGCTCGGGGAGCACGAAATGAATGCGTCCCTGCCCGTAGGAGAGTTCGAGCAGTCCGCCCTGAAGCGGATGCCACGTTTCCGGCGGCACCCGCAGCAGTTCCGCGGGCGAGCGGTCGAACGCGTTCGTGATCCAGGCCAGCGGCGGCTCCATCGCAGAGTCGCTCGAGTCGGTCACGTCGTGATACCCGAACATGGTGCGGTAGAAGCCGCCGCGGCGGACATGATTGATCCGGTTCTTCGGGTTCCAGTGCCCCTCCTGGTCGGTCACAAAGAACGTGCCGTCGGGCTCGACGCAGACACCGTTGGCCGCGCGGAAGCCGGTCGCGACGATCTCGGTCGATGAGCCATCACGTGCGACCTTCAATAGCGTGCCGTGATGCGGCACGACCGCCGGAAGCGCATGACGTGCGCTTTTGGCGTAATAAAGATTGCCCTCCGCATCGGTCTCAAGGCCCATCGCAAACTCATGAAAATGCTCCGTCACCTGGTGGTCGCTGTTGAACGTGTCGTAGCGATCGGTGCAGCCATCACCGTCGAGATCGCGCAGCACGACGATCCGATCGCGGCAGGAGACATGAATGGCGCCGTCAAGCACCTTCAGCCCGAGCGGCTGATACAGCCCCGACGCGATCCGACGCCACGACAGCTTTCCGTTCGTTGCCGCCAGCCCGGCGACGGTCCACACGTCGCCATCCCAGGTGCTCAGCGCCGCGACGTCGTTGCCAAGAAAGTCGATCCCGCTGAATCGCACCTGGGCGTTCCAGGGGTTCGGGGAAGGGGGCGTCAGCACGTCGGTCGCAAACGGTTGCAAATCAGTGGCCAGATCCGCGGCCGGCACGACGGCTGTTTCCACGGCCGTGCTCCAGTTGTTTCGAGCCGGCAACTGGACGAGGGCCGCCAGATCATCTGGTTCCGGCAGTTTCGCGACCTGCTCGGCGAGCGATTGCCGTCCGCCTGCTGCCAAGGCCACGCCGATGACGAGCGAAGCGGCTCGTGGCGGCAGAGTGAGCACGTGGAATCCGTCCTGTTCCGCCACGCTCGCGTCGCTGGTAGGCATCCTCCCGACGATCGCTGCGGCCACCGTGCCCTTCCCGGCATCGACCCTCGCCACCCGCACGGCAAGCGGCTGGGCATGCGGCTCAATCCACCAGATCCGAGTCACCGTGGGATCGGCGGCGTCGGACTCTCCCGGCTCGAGCCTCGCCGTCTCCAGCACCCGCGTGTCGCCAATCGTGTATTCCAGAACGACGCGATCGCCAGCGTGATGCAGCGAATGGAACCTCCCACGCGATGCTGGCAGCGGTCCGTAGGGCTGCCCGTCCCGTCCCAGTGGCCGCGGGTCAGCGAACGATCCACTCTGCGGATCGGCCCAGCCGGGGAGCGTGGGCGTGGACGCGAGGAGCCGCCCTTCGATCCGCGGATGCCGGCCGTGCATCCCGTCGAAATTGATCCCGTGCCAATCGATGAAGCCGTCGCCCGACCAGACGGCGGCCGCCCGCAGCGTGTCGAGTTCGTAGAGGATCCAGGTCCGACCGCGGGCGATCCCACCCGATCCCGTATCGAGCCTCACCGCCAGCCCCTTCCGCGCCACGTTCGTGCCGTCGTCCCCGACCTCGATGCTGGCAGACAGAAATGGCCCATAGTCATGGGTTCGCCAGCGTTCGATGGTGGTGGGAGCGGGGCCCCGGCTCGAGCCCTTCGGCAGTGCGGCGAGATAGTCGCCGGTCACGCCGCCAGAGTGGTTCGGCTTGTCGGTTCGGAAATAAGCCTCGCGGATGTAGTGGATGACGTCGTACTTCTGACTCGGCACCATCCATGTCTGGGCCACCATCTGCCCCACGCCGTTGGTGAGCGTTCGGTACATCGCGTAGGGATCCGCGCCGGCCTTGAGCGGCGAAGTGGCAAACCGCGGTGCCGTGGGAAGCGATCCGGGAGACGATTTCGTGCCATGGCAGTTGACACAGACCATGCTGTAGATCTTCTCGCCCCGCTTGAAGGCATCGGCCGCCTTCGCGGGATCGTCCCAGTCGGCGATGAATCCAGCGTGATCGATGTCGCGTTCATAGGCTGCTGGAGTGGGCGGGGCCAGGAGCGCGGGGTCGGGTCGCAACTCGGCCGCCCGGTCGTGCCCACCGCGGCCGATCTCGGCGAGGTAACACACGACGTCGAGGAACTGCTGCCGATCGGCCAGCAGGTTGACCAAGCCCGCGGGCATGAGCGACACCGGCGACTCGGTCCGCGACTCGATGTCAGTGCGGGGAATCGTCATCTCCCGGCCCGGGTCCGCGGCGTCGCGAAGCACGATCGCCTCTGGAGACTCGCTGACGACGATCCCCGACACGCTCTGCCCTTCCTCCGTGAGGATCGTGACCGGACGATACTCGGGACGGATCGTCTTCGACGGCTCGAGCAATGACTCCACGAGGTCCTCGACGAGGGACGGCGTGGCTCCCTTGGCCGGCTGCGTTGCTCCCGGCGAACCTTTTTCAACCTTCCGGACCTCCGCGAGATTCGGGCCCAGCGGCGATGCCCCCGTGCCAGCGGCATGGCATTTGGTGCAACTGAGGTGCTGCGTATGAAAGAGCACCGCCCCCTTGCGAGGATCGCCCAATTGCTCGGCGGCAGTGGCCAGCGCTGCGATACCCTCGCGGGTGAGCTGCTCGGCCAGCGTCGCCGGCTCTGCGGCGGGGAGCGGAGACGGCCCTCCACCGATTGCGGTAGCGAATACGACGACGAACAGGCCGCATGTCGCGAAGCTTTTTCGTTGAATCAGGTGATTGCGGCGGAAATCGGATCTCAATGGGTTCTCACTGTGGTGTTGCCGGTACCACTGATTCGCCATGCCAACGCGCGGCGTTCTCAACCAGCCGCAGCATATTTCTATCTTTGTAGATCGGATACGTCTCATGACCGGGGCGGATGTAGATCACCCGTCCCTCGCCCACCTGCCAGACCATGACGCTGCGAAACCACTCGCCTGACTCCCAGCGTTCCTCCATGAGCACAAGGTCGGGAGCGGGGACGTGAAATGGCTCGTCGTACATCTCCGTACGCGGCAACGTGAACGCCTCCGGAAGGCCCGCCATCAGTGGATGGCCAGGCATCAGCACCCTCACTTGGCTCGGTCGCCCGTCGTTGCGGTAGGCCGGAAAGCAGCAGTTCGGCATTTGCAGCCGGACCTGTACGCGGCCATCGGGAAATTTCTGCACGTCGCTGGCCGGCGTCAGTCGGGCCTCGCGGAGCGGTGCTTTGCGGCCCATCACGGGCACCTCTTCGATCGAGAGCATGTTGGCCGGTACGTCGGCAAACGACCTACGAACATCCTCGCGGGCCCGCTCGTTCATCGCCTCCATGAAGGGCATCGCCCAGTGGGCCGAGTGGACCGCCACCAGCGTGAGACGGCCCGCTTTGACGCGGGCCACGATGTCGCGGCCCGTCTCGGGTTTGATCTCTGCCTGACGAACATGGCCCCACCACACGAGCACCTCGGCAAAATCGACGATCGCGGGGGAGAGCCCCTGTTCGCCGTCGTTGATGTTGACCGACCTCACTTCGAGCCCAGGCACTTTCTTCAGGTGATCAGCGATGCAGTCGCCGAGGAAGTTATCGTAGGCCTCCTTCTGCGCAGGCTGCTGCTCGTCCCAGACCACGACCCGCACGATCTCGGCGGCCAAGCCGTCGCGTGGCATGATCGCCAAGGCGATCACCGTCAGCAGGGCCTTGCATGCGGTCGTTGAAAGCAGGCGCATGGTCAGCATCGCGGAGTGTGCAGGCGTTGAGGTTGGGGGTCGAGGTGAGTCGTGGTGTGACCAGTCACGAACCAAAGGTCAGGAGAGAATACGCTTCACGACGTTCCCGTGCACGTTCGTGAGCCGGGCTTCCCCGGCCTATCCGACCGTCAGTTCTTTCACGGTGCCCGTGCTGTCACCGAAGGCGTCGGTCTCGACTCCCGTGCCCTTGAGCAACGTGAGCCAGACGTTGCACAGCGGCGTATTCCTCGGCTGGACGACATGGTGGCCCAGTGTGATGCCGGCGCCGCCGCCCGCGATCAGGGTGGGGCAGTTGTCGAGATAGTGGATCGAGCGGATCGTGCTGCCAAAGACCACGGTCGTGTGGTCAAACAGGCTCGACCCATCCGTCTCCTTCGTGGCCTTCAGCTTGTCGAGAAGCGTGGCCAGCATCTCGCTCTGCGCGAGGTCGCGTTTCTGCGAGGCCGCCATCCGGTCGCCGGGGTGGTAGTGGCTCATGTCGTGGGAGGCCACCGCAATCCCCAGGCTCTTGAGCAGGTGCTGGATTGGCTGACGGTAGGTGACGACGCGTGTGCTGTCGGTCTGCAGAGCCGCCACGAGCAGGTCGTACATGATCAAGACCTCCTCTCGGCCGACCAAGCCTTCGCCCGGTTGCGGGAGCGGCGTCTTCGGCTTGGCCGCACCCAGCCAGCGTTCTTCCTTCGCGAGCCGCGTCTCGATATCGCGGACTCCCTGGAAATATTCGTCGAGCTTGTCGGTGTCGGCGGCACTGAGCCCGCGCTGCACGCTCTTCGCGTCTTCGAGCACCGCGTCGAGCACGCTCCGCTTTTTGACGAGCATCTGCTGCCGCTGTGCGAGCGGCACGTCGTCGGCCGAGAAGAGCTTGTGGAAGGCGATCACGGGGCTATTGAAACCCGCGATCGGCTTCCCGCGGCGATCCCAGGCCAGGGACAGGCCAGGTCCGTGTCCAGCACCGTCGAGGCCGGGCTCACTGCCGTTGAGTTGAAGCGACGCAAACCGTGTGTCGCTGCCGAGTTGGCCGGCCACGACCTGGTCCATCGAGAGCGATTTTGTGGGGCCGGCGCCGGTGAGCCACACCGTGCTGCCGCCGTGCGGGTCGCCCGCGAACGCATGCGTGCAGCCCTGCACGACCGTGAAGCTGTCTTTGTGCCGGGCGAGCGGCGCGAGCCCATCGGTGAGCGTGTAGCCGGCGCCGACATCGTCTTTCTTCGGAAACCATGTCTCCTCGGTCACGCCGTAGCCGATGCCAAGACAGACCATCCGCTTCGGCCTGGCCGCCGCTGCTGCCGCCCGTGCAAACCTGCGGAAGCCGAGCGATTCAAGCGAGGGGAGGGCCAGGAGCGTAGTCGCTGCCTGGAGCACCCGGCGGCGGGATGGCATGGGCATGGGGGCATCTCCGGAACGTGTGGCGGCGGCGTGTCAGGTCTATTGTTTCGTGCAGAAGGCCGGGCTCTGGACGACCGCATGAATGAACTCGCGAACGGAAAAGTCTTTGGTAGCGGCCCGGTCAACGATCGTCTTCACGAGGTCGTCGTCTGAAAACCCAACCGGCCGGCCAAGGGCGTATGCAAGCAGGGCCTCGGCGAAGCCCGTCGCGAAGTCGGTGTGCCGAGAGGCCACGATCTCCCGCAGCTCATTGAAATCTTTGAACGCAGGACCGTTGTGAAACGCCCCGGACGGGTCGATCTCCCATTCCTTCGTGCCCAGACCGGTCTTCTGATAGGAGTCCTTCGACCGCCACATGCCGACGGCATCGAAGTTCTCCAGGCCGAACCCGATCGGGTCGATCGTTCGGTGGCACGACGCGCACTGCGGCTCTTCCTGATGCATCCGGAGACGCTCGCGCGTGGTGAGCAGTTGGCCCTCGAGCCTCGTGATCTGCGGCACGTTGGGTGGGGCGGGAGGCGGCGGGTCGTGGAGCAGTTTCCGTAGCACCCATGCGCCCCGCTCCACCGGGCTCGTCTGTTCGCCATTGCTTCCCATGGCGGCCACGGCCGCCATGCCGAGGAGCCCGCCCCGAGGCGAGCCGTCCGGCAGCTTCACCATCCGATACGCGTCGCCGCTGACCCCATCGAGGCCGTAATACCTCGCCAGCATCGAATTGACGACCACGAAGTCGCTCTTCAGAAGGTTGCGGAGGCTCAGATTTTCCTTCAGGAGCATCGCGACCGTCTCGTAGATTTCCTGCCGAGAAGCGTCTTTGGTCTTCGGGTCGTAGCGGGGATACACGCTGTCCTTGAACTGGTAAAAGTCGAGGCGTTCGACTCCGAGCCACTGATGCGTGAACGCCGTGACGAACTCCCGCGATCGCGGATCGTCGAGCATCCGCTCGACCTGTGCGGCCCGTCCTTCCGGCTTCAGAAGCTCGCCCGAACGGGCGGACTCGAGCAGGGCGTCGTCGGGCGGCCCGCTCCACAGGAAATAGGAGAGCCGGCTGGCGAGTTCGAGCCCGTCGAGCGGCCTTCGCTCCTGCGACTCCGTCGGCTCTGCCAGATAAAGAAAGTGTGGCGACGAGAGCATGGTCGCCAGCGATTCCGTCGCCGCCTCGCGAAACGGCTGGCCGGCAGCCCGCTCCCGCTCGTAGATCGCGAGAAGACGGTTGAGAAACGCCGGCTCGGGCCGGCGGCCGCGGAATGCCTGTGTGGCAAACCGTTCGAGCACGCCGCGAATATCCTGCTCGGCGGAGGGCTTCGTCGCGGTCGGCTGCGTCGCGGTCGGCTGCGTCGCGGTCGGCTGCGTCGCGGTCGGCTGCGGGGCGGCCGGCACGGTCAGCAGTTCGGCGAGCGCCGACGGTGCCTGCTGCTTCGCGGGCAGAGGCCCCTCGATCTCCATCCAGTCGATCCAGATGCCCAGCGGCGGACCGATGCCGTTGGCGTTGAAGGCGTCGAAGAAGATGCGATGCCCCCGATTGTCGTTGTCGTAGCTACCCTTCTCCCTGAAGACAAAAATCTGCGAACCTTCAGTCTCAACCGGGATCTCGACGATCTGCGGCTCCTTCATCGAGCCCGTGACCTCGCAGCAGTCGGCAGGCCCGTCCTCGGCCCCTGCGCGGCCACAGACGATGAACCGTCGGTCGGGGAGCGACTCCTCGGTCGCCGCTACGCGGAGCCTGAGCACGTAGGCGCCCGGGGGCCATTCCCCGGGCACGCGAAACTGCAGGTGGATGTTCACATAGGGGTCGTTGACGCCGAGGAACGCCCCTTTTTCAATGGCCGGATGCGACGCATAGGCCGTGTGGTAGGGCACCCGCAGATTCCAGTCGCGGCTGCCCATCTCGACTGCGTGCACGGAGTCATTGAACTGAAAATCGGTCGGTGACGGGGCCCCCTGCAACTTCTTCCAGCCGTGCAGGAGTGGCTCGGGCTGATTGGGATTCGCCTTGCGAATGTCGGCGGCGGCGGCCTGATTCTCAGGCTTGCGGGAGGCAGCCTCCACGGCATTCTTCCAAAGGACAAACCGCCGGCGTTCGTCCAGCCGCTTGGCCAGTCTGCTCCGTACACCCGGCGTGCTTGTCTCGGCCTCGACCCGATGGGTGCGGGACGGATGCACCGTGCCATACCGCCGCCACGACTCCTGGATCGCGGCCGCGGCGATCTCGTGGTACTGCTCGATCTGATCTGCCGAGATGAAGAGTCTTTCGCCCGCGGTATCGAACGTGCCCGAGCCGCCATCAGCGGGCAGCCCATCGGGACGCGGCTGCACACCCAGCAGCTCGCGGAGCGTGTTGGCATACTCGCGACGGTTCAGCCGTCGCATCGTGGTGCGGCCGCCGGTGTCGGCGAGCGCCTTGCCGGCCACAACGATCGCCTTGGAGAGATCCTCCAGCAGGTCGGCCTTGGCAGCGGGCGTGAGCTGCTCGGCGTCTTTCGGCGGCATCTCACCCGCATTCAAGACGTTGAGCACCTTCCGCCAGCGGTCGGCCGTGCCGGCTGAGTCGATCTCCGCCGGGAGCGTGTCGATTCGAAATCCGCCGCCAGCGTCATCGGGGCCGTGGCAGTCGGCACAATGGGCGGCCAGAAGCGGCGGGGTCGAGGCCTTGACCCTGGCCACGACCGTAGACTCGGCGGCCCCGGCGGCGGTGGCCGCAAGGGTCGCGAGGAGCAGGCTGACGGCCGGGAACTTGACCATGTTCGCGAATAATTTCGACAAAAGAATACTTGCCAACGCGGAATGACACATGTACCATAGTCGATCGAGGGCGGACAACCAAACAGAAATTCGTGCTGTGCATTGGTACTGTGCTGAGGCAACGTGATGCCGGTGTTGAAACGATCAATCGCTCGCAAACCCAACATCCGGCTCGTTGCTGAGGGGGCTGGCGTGTCTTTGATCACCGCGTCGCGGGCAATCAGCGGCCGGGGGATCGTCGCCGAGGCAACTCGCAAGCGAGTCCTGGCAGTCGCTCAGCGGCTCAAGTACCGGCCCAATCGGCTCGTGCCGGCGATCATGGGCGGCCGAACCCGAACCGTCGGTGTCATGGTGCCGATCGGATCGTGGTTTCAGGCACAGGTCATCCGCGGCATCCACGACACGCTCTCCGAGCAAGCCTATCTGTCCATCGTCCATTTCCATGGCAACGGCCCAGGTGCACTTCGGGACAACGAAGAACTCAAGTTCGTGCACCGCCTCATCGAACACCGGGTCGACGGGCTCATCTTCTTCCCGTCGGACGAATCGGTGCCGCAGAACTACCTCAAAGAGGTCTGGGAACGGGCGTTGCCGCTCGTCGCAGTCGATCGCCGGCTCGCCCGGACGAATGCCGACTTCAGCGGCACCGACGACGCGGCGGGCGGCCGCATGGTGGCCGAATATCTGCTGTCCCTCGGCCATCGACGCATTACGCAAATCACCGGAGAACCCTGGGTCTCGACCTACGTGGACCGCAGGCGCGGCTTCGAGGAAGTCATCCGAGGCCGGAACGACGTGGCCTATCGTTGCGTGGAATGCGCGAAGAGCGACTGCGAGGCCATCGCCCGCGATATCCTGACGGGTCCACACCGGCCGACGGCAATCTTCGCTGCATCGGACAAGATGGCAATTCATGTCTACGCGGCTGCCGAGGTGGCTGGGCTGCGAGTCGGCAGCGACCTGTCGGTCGTCGGATTCGCCGACCTGATCGAGGCCCACGGGCTGCGACCGCGGCTGACAACGGTCAGGCAGGACGCGACCGCGATCGGTGCCAACGCAGCGAGACTACTCCTCGACAGGCTCGAGGCCCGCGTCTCGTCGAATACGCCGCGAGCGATTCAGTTGATGCCTGAATTTGTGATCCGTGATTCGTGCGCGTCGGTATCGTTGACCTGAACGATTTCATTTATCGTCTTTTACTTTTCTTGGGGGGATCTATGGCTCAATCATTCGTGCGCGGGGGAGAACGGCAGCCAGTTCGTCTGCCCGGGGGCGGCGGATTCACACTCGTCGAACTCCTCGTCGTGATTGCCATCATCGGCACCTTGGTGGGGCTGTTGCTCCCCGCGGTGCAGGCCGCCCGCGAAAGCGCACGGCGGTCGAGCTGCAGCAACAACATGAAGCAAATCGCATTGGGGCTTCAAAACCATCACGACGCCAAAGGATGCCTGCCGTCGGGGCAGACGACATCAGGGCCGACTGCCGGCAAAAGGGCCAGTTGGTTCGTGTATCTGCTGCCGTTTGTCGAGTACGCCGATGTCTACTCGAAAATAAATTGGTCAACCCTAGGCTATTTGAGCAGCTGTTCATCGTCGCCGGTCCCTGTCGTGTGGTGTCCGTCGGATCCATACTCCCGAAACGTGAAGCCTCGCGGGATTTTCGGGAACTACAGCGGGAACGTGGGCGCCATGGCGATCGACTATGCCTGGGGGAGCGGAACCGACGGAATTTTCTACAAAGAATCGCAGATGCAAATGAAGAAAGTCACCGACGGGCTGTCGAAGACGATGGTGATCGCAGAGACTCTGGTGAGCAATTCATTGGGAAGCAACTACGAGCCCCGCGGGTGCATCTGGGATGCCGAACTGATCGGGTATGGTTTCAACGCGAGGAACGAGCCCAACTCCGGCACGATCGACAGCATTCAGTATTGCCAGACCAGTTCCGACTCTGAATGGCAGCAATGGACGCCCTGCACAACGGTAAGCTCAACTGGGAGGTCGACAGCCGCCCGGAGCCGCCATCTGGGTGGCGTCCAGGTAGCCATGATGGACGGGTCGGTGGGATTCGTCACCAATTCGGTCGAGAGTTGGGCGGTGGGAGGAGTGCCGACCGCGTGGAACACCACGCTCGACCCGACGAAAATGGGTGTCTGGCAGAAACTTGCGTGCAGGTACGACGGCCAGGCAGTTTCACCACCCTTTGGCGACTGAGGAGATCTCCATGAAAGCCCGTTGTCAGCGTGATGCTGGAGGACGATTGGCCCGGCGTGGGACCGTGGCTGTTGCCGTGTTGCTGGCCTCTGTCATCTGCACCGGCTGTGGACAATCAGGGCCGCGCAACTGCCGGATTTCCGGAGCGGTCACACTCGACGGAGTGCCGGTTCAAGAGGGTGGGATCCAGTTCGACATCGTGAAAACAGGTGACGTTCCGGGCGGTGCAGTGATCATCAACGGGCGATACCAGACGTGGGTCTCGCCAGGGCCGAAGACCGTAAGGTTCGCCATCGCGGGCAGTCGAGAAGGGCTTGCCCCGGAAGACGAGACGCCGAACGCCACCCCGCGGAAGTATGACAAAGAGCCGCTGCAGATCGACGTCCGCAACAACGGCGTCTTCGACTTTCCACTCACCGCGAAATGAGGGCGGGCGATAGTCCCGCCGTGATCCCGTCGCTGACGCTCAGGGCTTGTATGACGGCAACGTCCGTTCGCATAAAAGCCCCCGGCGTGAGCCGGGGGATGCTCACGCGTGCACGGCAAACTCGCCCGCTGACAGGCTCGGCAGGTTCGTCTGGCCCATCAGCCAGAGGTCGACCGAACGGGCCGCCTCGCGGCCCTCGTGAATCGCCCACACCACGAGCGATTGCCCGCGCCGCAAGTCGCCCGCGGCAAACACACCGTCCCGGCTGGTCTTGTAATCGCTGCCGGTCTTCACGTTGCCACGTGGATCGAGTTCGAGCCCAAGGTCCGCGATCGGGCCCTGCTTCTCAGGCCCCATGAAGCCCATGGCCAAGAGCGCCAACTGGCAGGGCCACTCCTGCTGACTGCCCGGCACCTCGCGAAACTTCTGCTGGCCCGATGCTTCGTCGGTATACCATTCGATCCGCACGGTCTTCACCGCCCGCACGTGGCCCTTGTCGTCGCCGAGGAACTCCTTCGACAGGATGCCCCACTCGCGCCGACAGCCCTCTTCGTGCGAGGAAGTCGTCCGCAGGATGACCGGCCAGAGCGGCCACGGCGTGTTCTCCGGCCGCTGGCTGCGGCGCGGATACTTGCCGAGGTCCGGTGGCTGCGGGAGCAGTTCGAACTGCGTCAGGCTCTTCGCCCCCTGCCGATTGCTCGTGCCGTCGCAGTCGGAGCCGGTGTCGCCGCCACCGATCACGACCACGTCCTTGCCCTCGGCCACGATCTGCCCCTGCAACTCATCGCCAGCGTTTCGCTTGTTCTGCTGCGGCAGGAACTCCATCGCGTAGTGCACGCCCTTGAGTTCACGGCCCGGGATCGGCAGATCGCGGCCAAGCGTCGCCCCGCCGGTGAGCAGGATGGCATCATATTCATCCGCCAGCGACTGCGTGCTCACGTCCACGCCGACGTTCACGCCACAGCGGAACTCGACTCCCTCCTCGCGCATCTGCTCGACCCGCCGCCAAACCCGCCACTTCTCGAGCTTGAAATCGGGGATGCCATACATCAGCAGGCCGCCCGGCCGATCGGCCCGCTCGAAGAGCGTGACCAGATGTCCGGCGCGGTTGAGCTGCTGTGCCGCGGCCAGCCCCGCCGGTCCGCTGCCCACCACCGCCACCCGCTTGCCGGTGCGCACTGCCGGCGGCTCGGGCACGACCCAGCCCTCATCGAAAGCGCGGTCGGCGATTGTCATTTCGATCTGCTTGATCGCGACCGGATCTTCATTGATGCCGAGCACGCAGGCGGCCTCGCAGGGCGCGGGGCAGACGCGGCCGGTGAACTCGGGAAAGTTGTTCGTGGCATGCAGCCGCTGGCTGGCCTCGTGCCACTGCTGGCGGTACACGAGGTCGTTGAAGTCGGGGATGATGTTCCCCAACGGGCAGCCGGTGTGGCAGAAGGGAACGCCGCAGTCCATGCAGCGGGCGCCCTGCTTCGTGAGTTCCTCCTGCGGGAGAATCGTGAGGAACTCGTTGTAGTGTTTGAGCCTGTCGGGAACCGGCGCGTAGCCGCTCACCTTCCGCTCGTACTTCATGAATCCGCGTGGCTCACCCATCAGCTTCTCCTCGTAAAAAAGGGGACGCAGCTCTTTTCTTGCCACTCCCCATCGTGCTCAACTACGGGCAGCAGACTCGAAAAGAGCTGCGTCCCCTTTTTTGGCTTCCTGCTGTTCCTGTTCCGCGAGCTTGCGGAGTTCCGCGATAGCCCGCTTGTAGTCGATCGGCATCACCTTCACGAAGCGTGACTGCTCCGTCTTCCAACCATCGAGAATCGCGCGGCCGCGGGTCGAGTCGGTGTATTCGACGTGCTTCTCGATCCGTCCCTTCACATACTCGAGGTCGCCCGCATCGAGCGGCTCCAGTTCCACCATCTCCTTGTTCACCTTCTGGCCGAACGTGCCCTTGGCATCCCAGACATACGCGATGCCGCCGCTCATGCCCGCCGCGAAATTGCGGCCCGTCTCGCCGAGGATCACGGCCCGGCCACCGGTCATGTATTCGCAGCCGTGGTCGCCCGTGCCCTCGACAACCGCCTCGGCGCCGGAGTTTCGCACGCAGAACCGCTCACCGCAGATGCCGCGAATGTAGATCTCACCGCTGGTGGCTCCGTAGCCCACGACGTTGCCGGCGATGACGTTATCCTCCGCCTTGAAGCCGGCGTTGCGAGCGGGCCGCACGATCACTCGGCCGCCCGAGAGCCCCTTGCCGCAGTAGTCGTTGACGTCGCCCTCCACCGTCACGGTCACGCCGGGCACGCCAAACGCCATGATGCTCTGCCCGGCCGTGCCGGTGAAGGTGATCTGGATCGTGCCATCGGGAAGACCGGCCGCCCCATGCCGACGGGTCACCTCGCTGGAGAGGATCGTGCCGACGGTGCGGTTGATGTTGCGGATCGGCAGATCGAGCTTCACGGGCTTGCGGTCTTCCAGGGCCGGCTTGCACAGGTCGAGCAGCGTGGTCATGTCGAGCGACTCCTCGATGCCGTGATCCTGCGACGACTCATGGTGCGTCTTCACGTGCTTCGGCACCACGGGCTTGTGCAGGATCGTGGAGAGGTCGAGGCCCTTTGCCTTCCAGTGGGCGATCGCGGCCCGCGTGTCGAGCCGGTCCACCCGGCCCACCATCTCGTCGATCGTGCGGAAACCGAGCTTGGCCATCAGCTCACGAATCTCCTCGGCCAGCATGAAGAAGAAGTTGACGACGTGCTCCGGCTGACCGGTGAACCTCTTCCGCAGCTCCGGATCCTGCGTGGCGACCCCCACCGGACAGGTGTTCAAATGGCACTTCCGCATCATGATGCAGCCGATCACGACGAGCGACGCCGTGGCGATGCCGAATTCCTCGGCGCCGAGCATGGTGGCGATCACCACGTCCTTGGCCGTGCGGATCATGCCGTCGGTCTGCACGACGATCCGCCCGCGGAGGTCGTTCATCACGAGCACCTGGTGCGCCTCGGCGAGGCCGAGCTCCCACGGCAGCCCGCAGTGCATGATCGAGGTCTGCGGGCTCGCACCGGTGCCACCGTCGTGGCCGGAAATGAGCACCACGTCGGCCTTCCCCTTCGACACGCCCGCGGCGACCGTGCCCACGCCCACCTCCGCCACCAGCTTCACGCTGATCCGCGCGTGGTGGTTGGCGTTCTTGAGGTCGTGGATCAGCTGCGCGAGATCCTCGATCGAGTAGATGTCGTGGTGGGGCGGCGGCGAAATCAGGCCCACGCCCGGCGTGCTGTGGCGAATCCGCGCGATCTCGCGGTCGACCTTGTGGCCGGGAAGCTGTCCCCCCTCGCCGGGCTTCGCGCCCTGCGCCATCTTGATCTGCAACTCCTTCGCGTTGACAAGATAGAGGCTCGTCACGCCGAAGCGGCCGCTGGCCACCTGCTTGATCGAGGAGTTCTTGCTGTCACCAGACGGCTCCAGCTGATACCGCACCGGGTCTTCGCCCCCCTCGCCGGTGTTGCTGCGGCCGCCGAGCCTGTTCATCGCGACGGCGAGCGTCTCGTGGGCCTCCTTCGAGATCGACCCATATGACATCGCGCCGGTGGCGAACCGCTTCACAATTTCCTTGGCCGGCTCCACCTCGTCGAGCGGAATCGCTCCCTGTCCCCCCGAAGACGCATCGGCCCACTGAAAGTCGAGCAGGCCACGGAGCGTGAGCAGCTTCGTCTGCTGCTCGTCGATCAGCTGCTGATACTTCTTGAACTCGGCGCGGCTGTTGATCTGGGTGGATCGCTGGAGCGTCGACACGACGTCCGGCGAGAGCATGTGCGCCTCCCCCTTCCGCCGCCACTGGTAGCGGCCGCCGACGTCGAGTTCGAGCGTCTGGGGCACGCTGGTCTTGGGCCAGGCATGCTCGTGACGATTGGAGCTCTCCTCGGCCACGCCCTCGAGGCCGATGCCGCCGATCCGGCTCGGCGTCCGCGTGAAGAATTCATTGACGAGCCCCTGCTCGAGGCCGACCGCCTCGAAGATCTGCGCTCCGCGGTAGCTCTGCTGCGTGGAGATGCCCATCTTGCTCATCACCTTCAGCAGGCCCTTGGTGGCCGCTTTGACGAAGTTCTTGTGGAGCTTCTCACGCGGATACTCGGCCGAGATCATCCGCTCCGCCTGCATCTGGTCGATCGTGGCGAAGGCGACATAGGGATTGACGGCGCCGGCGCCGTAGCCCGTGAGCAGCGCGAAGTGCTGCACCTCGCGGGCCTCGCCTGTCTCGACGACGATGCCGCACCGCGTCCGCGATCCCTCGCCCACCAGATGGTGGTGCACGCCGCCGGTCGCGAGCAGCACCGGCACGGCGGCCTTTTCCCGGCAGATGCCGCGGTCGGAGAGCACGATGATCGTCGCGCCGCCTGCAACGGCCCGGGAGGCTTCGTCGCGGATCGCGTCGAGCCGCTTCCGCATCCCGGCCGCCGCTTCCGCAGCCGGAAAGAGCAGCGAGATGGTTTTCGCGACGATTCCCGGCTGATTGAGGGCCTTGATCCGCGCGCATTCGGCGTTGGTGATCACCGGCGTTTCCAGCCGCAGGAGCCGACACTGCTCGGGCTTCGAGTCGAGCAGGTTCCCCTCGCTGCCGATCGTCGTGATCATCGACGTGATGATCTCCTCGCGAATGGCGTCGAGCGGCGGGTTCGTCACCTGCGCGAAGAGCTGCTTGAAGTAGTTGGCGAGCAACTGCGGCCGGTCGGAGAGCACGGCCAGCGGCGTGTCGTTGCCCATCGAACCGCTCGGCTCAGCACCGTCGGTGGCCATCGGTCCGATGATCACCTTCAGATCCTCGAGCGTGTAGCCGTGGGCCCGCTGCAGTTCGAGCAGGCTCGACGGCTCACCCGCAACGCCCGCCGCCCGCCAGGAGTCGACGGCATGGGCCGCGGCATTCGTGCCGTTGCCATTCCCATTCGAAGCTCCCAACAAGTCCTCGGGCAGCACGGCCCGCGACTTCGTCACGTCTGCCACGTTCGCCGGATCGGCAATCTGATCGAGCCGCACCTGCTCGGCCGCAATCCATTCCCGCCACGGCTTCGCGGTAGCGAGCTTCCGCTTGACCTCGTCGTCTTCGACGATCCGCCCTTCCTTGGTGTCGACCAGGAACATGCGGCCCGGACGCAGCCGGCCCTTGCGGACCACTTCGCCGGCGGGCAGTTGCAACACGCCCGCTTCGCTCGCCATCACGACGAGCCCGTCCTTCATCTGCCACCAGCGACCGGGCCGCAGACCGTTGCGGTCGAGCGTGGCGCCGATCCGGGTGCCGTCGGTGAAGGCGAGGGCGGCCGGGCCGTCCCACGGCTCCACCAAGCAGGCCTGGAATTCATAGTAGGCCTTGAGGTCGTCGGCCATGCTCTCATGGCCGCTCCACGGCTCGGGGATGAGCATGCTGACAGCCTCCTCGATCGGCCGGCCGGCGAGCACGAGCAGTTCCAGCACGTTGTCGAAGGTGGCCGAGTCGCTGCCCCCCTCACGAATCACAGGCTTGATCTTGTCGAGGTCGGGCCCATACACGGGGTGCGCGAGCATGCTCTCCCGTGCGTGCATCCCGTTGATGTTGCCGCGAACGGTGTTGATCTCGCCGTTGTGTGCGATGAAGCGGAAGGGATGGGCGAGGTCCCAGGTCGGAAACGTGTTGGTGCTGTACCGCTGGTGCACGAGAGCCATCGCGCTTGTCATCTTCGGGTCGGAGAGGTCGGGGTAATACTTGTCGACCTGATCGGCCAGCAGCAGGCCCTTGTAGACGATCGTCCGTGACGAAAGGGAGCAGACGTAGACGAAGGTCTGCTCGGTGAGGCCGAGCTTGCCGAGTTCGATCCCGAACCGCTTCCGCAGCACGAACAGCTTCCACTCGAAGTGATCACGGGCGGTCTTCTTCCCGCGGCCCACGAAGGCCTGCCGGACGACCGGCTCCACCTCGCGGGCCGTGCCGCCAATGAAGCGGTTGTCGGTGGGCACGCTCCGCCAGCCGAGGAACTCGAGGCCCTCTTCCCGGCAGAGTTTCTCGAAGAACATCTCCGCCGCCTCGCGGTCGCCATCCGACGGCGGCAGGAAAACGTTGCCCACGGCCCAGTCGCCCGGGGCCGGCAGCTTGATGCCGGCCTGCGGCGTCACTGCCGTGAAAAACTCCTGCGGCATCTGGATCAGGATGCCGGCGCCATCGCCCGTGAGCGGATCGCAGCCGCAGGCGCCGCGATGCGTGAGGTTTTCGAGCACCTCGAGCCCCTGCCGGACGATCTGGTGGCTCTTCCGCCCGTGCAGGTTGACGACGAACCCCACGCCGCAGGCGTCATGCTCATTGGCGGGATCGTAGAGGCCCTGGGCTGGGGGAAGTCCGTGGGAACGCGTCATTGCGAAACTCGAGTGAAGGGAAACTGTGAGGACCGGAGAACGTTATGCAGAACCGTCTGAAAGGACACCGGGGACTGAAAAAAGGCGGTTGGGAGTGTCAGGAGTGGGCGGCGGCGTGGACCGCATCCGGCTCCGCCGCATCGGCGAATGGCGAGTCGGTGTCGTGCGCGTGGCCGCGGAGCAGTTCGATGAAACGCCTCACGGTGGGGGCGAGCGGCTTGCCGCGGGCATGGATGATGCCCAGCGGCCGCACGAGTTCTTCGTCGTCGATCCGCACGCTGGCCAGCGTGCCGGCCGCCACCTCGCGGAGCACGGTCGGCTCCGGCAGAAGCGCCACGCCGGCATCGATCTCGATCGCCCGCTTGATCGTCTCGATGTTGTCAAACTCCATGACGACGTTTGGCTCGACATGATGGGCCGCGAACACGCGGTCGATCTCGTGGCGAATGACGAGGTCGGGATCGAAGCTCACCATCGCCTGTCCGTCGAGGTCCGCAAGTTGGATCGTCTCGCGGCCGGCGAACGCATGCCCCGGGGCACAGGCGAGCACCATCGGCTCCTCACGCCACGGCTCCGCATGGATGGTTCGCGTGCTCCGCGGATAGCTGACGACGCCGATGTCGGCCTCACCGCTCTCCACCGCTTCGAGCACCCGCTCCGGGTGGAGGTATTCGAGGCGGACGTTCGCCTTCGGATGCTGGCTCATGAATTCCTGCAGGTAGCGGCTCATGTGGTGGAGCCCGACGGAATAGATTGCGGCCACCCGCACCCTGCCTGCCACCTGTTCGTGGAGCGACCGCACCTCGTCCTCAAGGGCGTCGTAGCGGTCGATGATCTTCCGGCAGCCGTCGAGAAAGACCTGCCCCTCGCGGGTGGGCGAGAGCGGCCGCTTCGACCGCTCGATCAGCTGCACTCCGAGCCTGTTTTCCAGCTGGCTCACGACCTGGCTGGCGCCGGACTGCGAAATGCCGTTATCCTCGGCCGCGCGGGAAAAACTGCGGCGAGACACGATGTCGCAGAAGATTTTCAGGGACTTGAGGTTCATGGATGCCCAGAAAACAGCCGGAAATAATGAAAAAGCGGTGCGTGCCCTCCCTGACACCCGTCCGATCATGAAATCAAATGATGCCGCCTTGCATCATTTGGAAAACAAATACAGCGTAGCGGCATGCGGCAACCCGTCAAGCCGCCTCGAAGCCGTATTCTCCTGGCCATTCCCCTCGAAAGAAGGGGCCGATCGCGATCCTCGACCGCGTCGTACCATGGTCACCTGACGCCTGAGGAATTCGCATGAACAGATCACAGCACCCCGCCCTGATCGGGCTCGACTGGGGCACGTCGTCGCTGCGGGCCTATCTGCTCGGCGGAAATGGCACGCTCATCGACCGGCGTGCCGAGGGCTGGGGCATCCAGCATCTTCCCGAGGGCGGCTATGCCGCCGCCTTCCGCGGTGTCGCGGGCGAGTGGCTCGACCGCTGGCCTGGGCTGCCGGTGCTGGCGGCGGGGATGGTAGGGAGCCGCAACGGCTGGCGCGAGGTGCCGTATGTGGAATGTCCGGCCGACCCAGCCTCGATAGCGAGCGGGCTCGTGGCGTTTGATTCGGGCTGTGGCACGATCCATCTCGTGCCCGGCCTGATGCAGGGTGGTCCGCTGCCCGACGTGATGCGGGGCGAGGAGATGCAGATCGTCGGGGTGCTGGCGATGCAGCCGGCGCTGGCCGAACGATCGCTCCTGGTGCTTCCGGGCACGCACTGCAAGTGGGCCGTCGTCGAGCGGGATCGCGTGGTGCGGTTCACCACGTATCTCACCGGCGAACTCTTCGCGATGCTCCGCGACCATTCGATCATTGGCAGGCCTGCGAAGGAGATGGGGGTGACGGCCGCGGGCTTGGAATTCGATCACGAAGCGTTCACGCGTGGGGTGAAGTCGGCTCACGAGAGCGGTGCCGTGGGGATTGCGCCGTGGCTCTTCACGGCCCGGAGCCTGTTCCTCACCGGCGTGCTCGCCGCGCCGCAGACGCTCGACTATCTTTCCGGCCTGCTCATCGGCGAGGAGATTCGCAGTGTGGTTGCCGGGCTGGCAGATGCTGTCTGCCCCTCAATCGCGCTCCTGGGCGACCCCACACTCTGCAACCGCTACCGACTGGCCCTCTCTCAATTCGGCATCGATGACGTGCAGGCTCTCAACGAGACGGGCCCGCTGGGCCTGTGGCGAATCGGCGAGGCGGCCGGCCTTGTGGCACATGCTCCTGACACCATGCAAGAGGATGAATCTCGTGGCTCAACCTGACACCGCACACCGTGACTTCGCCGAGCTGCCGCTCATCGCCATCCTCCGTGGGGTGACGCCGGACGAGGCGATCGGTATCGGCCTCGCCCTCGTGGAGACCGGCTTCCGCGTCATCGAGGTGCCGCTCAATTCGCCGGAGCCGATCGAGAGCATCCGCCGCCTGGCCGCCGCTCTCGGCGATCGCGCGACGGTTGGGGCCGGCACGGTGCGCTCTGCCGCCGAGGTGGCCGAGGTGGCAGCCGCCGGTGGCCGGTTGATCGTGTCTCCCCACATGAGCCCGCAGCTGATTCGGGCCACGAAGCAGGCAGGCCTGATGAGCGGCCCGGGCGTTGCCACGCCGACGGAGGCCTTCGCGGCGATCGAGGCGGGCGCCGACTTTCTCAAGCTCTTCCCCGCCGAGCAACTACCGCCGGCGATCGTCAAGGCCTGGCGGGCGGTGCTGCCCAAGGGCATGCCGCTGGTGCCGGTTGGGGGCATCACGCCCGACTCGATGGCGGCGTATGTGGCCGCCGGTGCCGCCGGCTTCGGCCTCGGTTCGGCGATCTACAAGCCCGGCATGACGCCACCCGACGTTCGCCGCGCTGCCGAGGCCTTCATCGCCGCATGGCGAAAGGCACACACGAGCCCGTGATCGGTGCCTGCGGGTCTATCTGTTCAGCGGTGTGGCCACATCCCTGGCATTCATGGTCCGAGGAGAGCAAGCGGGATGACGGCGACTCCGTCCGGGCGCCGCGCTCAACGATGAGATCGATTTCCCGCTCGCCGCTAAAGGTGCGCAGGTGCCCAACGCGTGCCTCGGCTGCCTGGGCGTACACACGGACGGACAGCGTGGCCAGCGATTCAAAGAGCGTCCCAACCAACGGCTCTTTGCCCGGCTGTTCGGTCTCCTCACCGGCAAGGAGCGTCTCGGCAGTCGCCCCGAGGAGCCTCGCTGCCAGCGCCGGATCGGCGAGCTGGTGCTTCGGCGAGTGCGACAGCCTAGAGATGGGGTTTCGGCTCGGAATCCACGCCGGTACAGGATCGAGAATCCAGAGTCGTTCGAGGATATCGCGGTATGGCATCGTCGTACGCTTGCTGGGCTTGGTGCCTTCGCCACCCGTGGCCGCATCGCGAATGGTTTCATACGACGTCGTGGTGGATGTGGCCGCGGCATAGGCCCGGAGCCAGCGGCGGACGAGTTCCGGACGGCGGACCCGCATGCCCATCTCTTCGAAGTCGGCATCGACAATCCGTGCGAGATAGCCGTCGAGTTGCGCTCGTAGGGGCCTGCCCGAGAGAGTCCGGAGCCCAGGAAACCCGGATCGCACGATCTCGTCGACGTAGTCGCGGAGCGAGACGCCGCTTTGTCCTCCGATAACAGGGAGTCCGCCACCAAGCAGCGTTGCCAGACTGACCGCGGGCGTCTGCCGCTGCCGCTCAAAGAAGGAGAGCGGCCGCATGCGGATGGTCACGATCCTTCCGGCGCCGGAGTGGGTCGCTGAGTCACCGGGCGTCGCTGATCCGGTGAGCAAGTAACTGCCCGGCTCGGCACCGTCGTCAACGGCTCGTTTGATGGCATCCCAGATCGGCGTGAACCGCTGCCACTCGTCGATCAGCACGGGGCGAAGCCCTTCGAGCGCGAGGTTCGGGTCGGCGGCGACCACGGAAAGTTCGGCAGGAACATCGAGCCGGCGAATGGTCGCCGCGAGCCGCGCTGCCGACTCGGTCTTACCCACCCCTTTGGGGCCCTCCAGGGCGAGGGCTGGAACGGCTTTGAGAAGAACCTGAAGCTCCTCGTCTAAAACCCTTGAAATGTAGGATGATCCCCTCATAGGAACGCATTGCAGTGAACCGTTTCGCGAATTTCCAGCGCACCATATCGCATTCTTTTCCGGTACTCTTTCGCGCTCCCGGGGCTCCGTGTTGTCTCGAACCCTCGCTTCGACGTGACGCTGCAGCCCGCAGTTCCTGACCGCGATTCTCGAGGAGAAACAGTTCATTCCGTATGAAGAGCATTACTTGTCGATGCCGGGCCTCGACACCGGGGCCTACCTCGCTGTTCACGCCGGCCCGCGCGGGCCCGGCTCGAACTTGCATCTCAACCTCGATATCCCGGCCGACTGGCCGCCCGGCGAGTACATCATCCGCATTCGCTGTGCCGCCCGTCCCGAGGCGGCACCAGATCGGCGGTTCATCAAGTTCAGCCATCGCAACTGGGGCGACCGCCTGCCCGGCTTCTCCGTGCCGCTACCGGAACTCTTTCGACGGGCGGACGAACAGGCAGGCATGACCGAGCCCGGCCCTGATCGAGCCTGAACAGGATGCTGGCAACGGCACCATGACCTGTTAGGCCCGTTGGCAGCCGGAAGTTTTATTGACGGAAAAACGATGGAGACGTAAAATCTCCATCATGATCAAGACGCAGATTCAACTGCCTGACGACCTCTATCGGCGAGTGAAGGCATTCGCCGAGCAGCGGGAGTGGTCGCTGGCGGAAACGTTCCGCCGGGCCGTCGAACAGATGTTCGAGCGGTATCCATCGACGTCGGAACGTCCCAATGCGTGGAAAGTGCCAAAAATCCGTCCTGCCGGCTGGCAGGGGCTGTCGGCGTCGGCCCTCCACAAGATCACCCTCGACGATATTGATCAGTCCCGTGGTGAGACAAAGTCGATTCGGTGAGCGGCCCTCGAGACCGTCGCCTGGGGAGTGGCCGCGATGATTTCGATCGACGCCAACATCCTGCTCTACGCCGCAAACGAAGACTGTCCGGAGCAGCGTCGGGCCGAAGACTTTCTCAGTGGCTTGGTCGATCGCAGCGACGTGGCCATCTCCGAGTTCATTCTTGTTGAACTCTATCTGCTGGTGCGAAATCCTGCGGTTCTGAAGCGACCATTGAATCCTGACGAGGCCACGGGACTGATCGCTTCCTATCGCAGCCATCCACGCTGGATGATCTTGGGATGGCCCGGCAGTTCGCTGCGGATTCACGATGCTTTGTGGAAGGAAGCCGGGAACCATGACTTTCCTCGGCGCAAGATCATCGACCTCCGCACAGCCATGGTTCTCATCGACCAGGGCGTCCGGGAATTCGCCACGGCGAACGTCAAGGATTTTACGGACGTCGGATTCGACCGAGTCTGGAATCCGCTCGACTGAGCCTTCCTCGCTCCCATATGAGTCCGTGCAGGCTGGGGCCATTACCACCGCAGCCAGTGCGGCCACCAGCCGCCATGCTCGGCCGGTTCGCCGCCGCAGCAGCCGGTCTTGCCGGTGGCTGCACACTGGCAGCAGACGTACTTCACCTTCCGCTCGATCACGGAGACCTCCTCGTCCTTCGTCTCCTTGACGAGCGTCTTGCGGTACCGCACCCAGGCCCGACATGCGTCGGACTGGCAATCAGTGCATCCGCCACCGTGACGGCAGCGTGAGAAGGGCCACGGTAGGCCGCTGCAGCGGGGCACACAGATCGGGTCGCACTTGGCCTCGTATTCGGTTTTCGGCTTCTTCTTCGTGCCGCACTCACACACGCACACCGCCTCGAGGCCGCACTTGGCGCCGCAGTGCATGCACTTAGGTGGCTCTTCCTTGGCCTTCTCTTTCTCCTTGTCCTTGCCCTTCTCCTTGTCCTTGCCATCTTTGGCTTTGTCCTTGCCATCCGTCGCCTTCTTCTCGCCGTCCTGCTTTTTGTCTTTTTTGTCGGCGTCGCCTGCCGCGGCCTCGTGCACCGGCACAAGCGCCTCCGGCACCGTGGCAACGACGGCATCGGCCGCGACCGCGGGGCCGCCTGCCAGCAGCAGAATCAGCGCAGCGAGAATGGTGCAGGAATGCATGGTGCCCTCAAAAGTCGAAGTCGATCCGGGTGCCGTAGATATCGGTGAGGCTGTTTCCCTTGCGCTCGTCCTGAAGGAAGGCGCGGATGTAGTTGAACTTCCAACGCGTGTAGGGATTGAGATACCAGTTGAGGCCGATGGTGAAGTCGGTCAGGTTGTTGCCCTGCACGTTCTTGTCGTTGAGCACGATGTTGGAGTACCGGGCCGCGACCTCCCAGGCCCCGAGGCCGTTCTGAATGCCCTGCGACCTCGTCCGCACGCGGAAGAAGTCTTCGAAGGGCTCGAGCCGCTTGTGGATGCCCAGCTTCCGGTCATAGGGGCGGTGCTCGCCGGTGAGGAAGTAGCTCACCTGGGCCATGTAGGCATTGAAGAACAGTGGCTCACCCTTGGTCTGGTCCACGATGGCAAATGCGTATTCCGACTGCAGCGAGAGGGGCCCCAGGATCAGCGCGAACTCGGGGTCGAAGATTTGGAAGTGGTCCGATTTGATGTTGCCCGTGTCGACGAAAATCGGGGCGAACGGTCCCGGCACGCCGTTGATGTAGTTGCTGGGGGTCGGTGGCCCCACGGGACCAAAAGTGGTGGGCGGCTGCTGCTTGCGGATTTCCGGAGTGTTCCGGAAGCGGACTTGGTTTTGATAGGCCTTGCGATAGCTGTAGGCCGCGCCCAGGTGCATGTAAAAACGGCCGTCGCTCTCCTCGTCCCACCAGGGCAGCCACGTGCCCCGCATCGTCAGTGCCTGGCCGCTGTCGAACGAGTCGTTTCCGACGTTGTCGCTGTTGGTGCGAAACGTGCCGATGGCCCAGGTCGCCAGTTCGTTCTCCGTGTTGCCGTAGGTCATCACCCCCATGTTTCGCGCAGGAGCGAACGTGTCGACCAGCGACCGCTCCATGAACGAGTTGTTGCGGTTCTGTGTGACGCGTTCGAGCGAGAAGGGCTCGAAGTAGTGGCCGGCCCTGATGGTTGGCAGGTAGGGCAACTGCTTCCACGCAAGGTAGTTGGCGAGGTAGCTGGGGTTGTTGGCCAGTGCGAAGTCGACGCCGAGCGAGTATTCAAGCACCTCGAAACTGGTGCCGCGGGC
>JAPLNQ010000202.1 GCA_026401075.1 Planctomycetia bacterium | reverse complement strand
GATTTTTCATAAGCGTAAAATGGGGACGGGAGCGATTTTTCAAGCGGTGAAAGATAGGAGGCAGTGCGATAGGTGAAAAATCGCTCCCGTCCCCATTTTATTTGCAGAGGACCTCGTCGAGGTTCATCAGTTCATTGGTCAGCATCGTCCAGCTCGCCAGCTGCACCGGATCGGTGGCTCGTGGCTTCGAATCACCGACGGTGATCAGCTGCTTGGCATCGTCCGGATGGGCCTTGTACCATTCGACCAGATCGGCAAGCGACTTTTTCACGATGGCCATCTCGTCGGAGGAAGGGGGCCGGGCCAGCAGTCGCTCGGCGATGAATTCGATCTTCGCGTCGTCTGTCGCACCGCCGAGTTCCAGCACCCGATCGGCGAGCACCCGCGCCGCCTCGACGAACTGCGGGTCGTTGAGGGTGACGAGCGCCTGCAGCGGCGTGTTGGTCCGCTCCCGCTTCACACAGCAGTTCTCGCGCGACGGGGCGTTGAAGATGTCCATCGACGCCGGCGGCGCCGACCGTTTCCAGAACCAGTACATGCTCCGGCGATAGAGGTTTTCCCCCTTGTCGCGGCTGTACTTATTGGTGTTGCCGCCCATCGACACGGCCTCCCAGACGCCGTCGGGCTGGTAGGGCTTCACGCTCGGGCCGCCGATCTGCTTCACAAGCAGGCCGCTCGCCGCGAGGACATAATCGCGGACCATCTCAGCATCCATGCGGAACCGCGGGCCACGGGACAGCAGCCGGTTGGCGGCGTCCTTGGTGATCTTCTCCGGCGTCGTGGCAGCCGACTGCCGGTAGGCGGCGCTCGTCACCATCAGCTTGAAGAGTTTCTTCACATCCCAGCCGCTCTCGCGGAATTCCACTGCCAGCCAGTCGAGCAACGCCGGGTGGCTCGGCAGTTCTCCGGTGATGCCGAAGTCGCCACTGGAACGAACAAGACCCGTGCCAAACACTTCCTGCCAGAAGCGATTGACCGTCACGCGGCTGGTAAGCGGATGGTCCTGCAGCAGCAGCCACTGTGCGAGGCCGAGCCGATTCCTCGGCGCCGACTCCGGAAACGCCGGCAGGATGGCGGGGGTGTCGGGCTTCACCTCGTCCTGGCGTCTGTCGTATTCGCCGCGGTTCAAGACAAACGCCTTGGCCATTTCGTTTTTCTCGTGCATGACATGGGCCACGGTGCCCCGCTTCCGGATCGAGGCCTGCTCTTCCTCGAGCTTCGCGATCTCCGCAGTCGCGGCCTTGAATGGCTCGTCGAATGTTCCCAGCCACCACGTGGTGAGGCTGCCAGCCTCGGCCGGCCGGTCCTCGGGCTTGAGCGGCAGGAGGGCTTCGAGGGCAGGCTGATTCGCGATCCGCTGCACCTCGGGCGTGGACAGACTCCGGGGCCAGATCGTCAGATTGGCGAGGCCGATACCGGAGGCGAGCAGTTCGCCACCCGTGCGGCCGCCGACCAGCAGCGGCACATCGGTGCGAATCGTGCCCTTGGCGAGCGTGTCTTTCATCGTGCGCATCGTGACCGGCTGCCCGTCATGCGACACCTTCACGCCGGCGGCGGTGCCCGAGCCGTCGTAGCTCACCGCGACCGCCGTCCAGCGGTCGGCGGGCAGCTGCTTGTCGGCAGTGGCGCGGATCGACTTGTCGCTGCCATCGTGGCAGAGTTCGAGCGACACCTTCCCACCATCGTGGATGATCGTCCAACCGCGGCGATTCGTGCCGGCCGTGCTGCGGCAGACAAACACCCCGGAATGTGGGTCCTTACGGCCGATCGTCCAAAACGTGGCCGTGAAGGGCTGGTCGAAATCGAAGTCGCCGGCGTTGGAAAGTTCAGCCACCACGCCATCAAGGAGCAGCGCCGGCCGGCCGCCGGGGCCCGCCTGCCAGGCGGCTTTGTTCTGCAGCGTGAGCGGCAGGTCGATCTCCTTCGCAACCTGCTTGATTCGCGTCGAAGTCCCCGACCCCTCCGCGAGCGGCATCTCCAAGAGCGGCGTCTCCTGCGGTGCGGTGCGGGCCAGCGACTCGGGCGTGAGCGCTGCGAGCCAGGCGTGAAAGGGGTCCTTCGCCTCCTCCTTCCGCGCATCCCGCCGCTGCGCGGCCAGCTTCAGTTCCTGCTCGACCGAAAACGCCCTGCTGCGGTCGGCCACGGTCGGCACCGGCAGGATCGGCGGCGTGTCATGCACGTTGCCGTCCATCGCCGCCTGCGTCGTGTTATTGAAGAACGCTGAGAGCTCGTAAAACTCCTTTTGCGAGAGCGGGTCGAACTTGTGATCATGACAGACGGCGCAGCCGGTCGTCAGCCCCATCCAGACCGCCGACGTGGTCTCGGTGCGATCCCGCGCATAGAGGACGAGGTATTCCTCGGCGATCGCGCCCCCTTCGCTGGTCGTGATGTTGCAGCGGTTGAAGCCGCTGGCGATCCGGTTGTCGAGAATCTGCTCGGGCGTCGCGGCCTCGCCGTGGTCGGTCACCAGATCGCCGGCCAATTGCAGAATCGTGAACTGGTCGAACGGCATGTTGCGGTTGAACGCATTCACCACCCACTGCCGGTAGGTCCAGATTTCGCGGTAGTTGTCGATGTGAATGCCGTTGGTGTCGCCGTACCGGGCATAGTCGAGCCAGTGGCGACCGCGGTGCTCGCCCCACTCGAGGCTCGACAGCATCGTGTCGACGAGCCGGTCGTAGGCACCCGGGTGTGGGTCGGCGACGAACGCCTCCACGATCGCCGGCTCCGGCGGCAGGCCGGTGAGGTCGAGCGAGAGCCGACGGGCCAACGTGCGGCGATCGGCCTCCGGCGCGGGCGTGAGGCCTTCCCCTTCCAGCCGCGCGAGGATGAAGCGATCGATCGGGTTCTTGATCCAGCCCTCATTTTTTACCGCCGGTGGCTCAGGCCGCGTGGGTGGAATGAACGACCAGTGCGGCTCGTACTCCGCCCCCTCAGCGATCCACCGCTTGAGCAGTTCCTTATGTTCAGGCGACAGTGGCTTCTTCGCGCTCGGCGGCGGCATCACCTCATCGGGGTCGTCGGAAAAAATCCGGTCGAGCATGACGCTCGAATCGACGTCGCCCGGGACGATCGCCCCCGACTCCACGGCGTCATCCCGTTTGTCGAGACGCAGATCTGCCTTACGGCCGGCGCTGTCGGCACCGTGACAGGAGAAGCAGTTCTCCACCAGGATCGAGCGGATGTCCTGATTGAAGGAGAGGCCATCCGCCGCCACGGCGCTGACGGAAAACGTCAGCGCGATGACGCATGCTGATACGCACGTCATTGCAGACGAAGCGAAGAAACCGGCGAACCGATGGGTGGAGCGACTCATACAATCTCCTGGTTGCAGACAGACCGCGACGGTGCTCCGTCACGACGTTCGGCAAGAAAATCCAAGGATGTCGGCGTTTCGCTCCGCCGGCACTGAGATACCTCAACTATATATAGCACATCATTCGCAGCCCACCGCGGAGATCCGATCGACGATTCTACCGGCCGCAAACCGTTGCCCAAACTGGCTTTGCGATCACCGGCCAGTCTTGAGCAGCGTCTCCGCCTCCGCAAGCACCTCCGCAAAGGGCACGCGGGCGAGCACGCCGAAGGCGGCATGCCTGCCCAGCCGCTCGCGGGTGGTGGCGGGGCTCGTGAGCCCGCAGAGACAACGGGCCAACTGCCGGGGCGTGCGGAGCGACGGCCGGCCTTCGGCGACGAGGCTGCGAACTGCCGCTGCCTGCTCTGGCGAGATCGGGGGTACGGCCGATGCCGGCATCTCGCGTGGGGCGACGCCGACTGATTTCGCGGTCGCCGGCACGCCCTCGCGGCAGCTCGTGCAGGTGCCACAGCCGGCGACTGCCTCGTCCCCTGACGCTTCCCCGAAATACTGCAGCAGCCGCCGGGTGAGACAGCCACGATGAGCGGCAAAGTCGAGCACCCCCTGCAGCCGCTCCAGGTCGCGGGTTTCCCGGACGGCAAATAGCTCTTGCAACGACTGGTTGAGCTGCTCGGGATCGCGCGTGGCGTGATCGCCTTCGAGTCGGTACCGCTGGCGGCTGCCACTGGGCTTGAGCTCGATGTGGCCAGCGTCCGCCAGCCAGGTCAGTGCCTTCAGGATGCGGTCGCGGGGTTCATCCAGCGCGGCCACCGCCTCATCGGGATGCAGCGTGATCCACTTCGTGCCACGCTTGCCGGCATGCAACAGTCGCTTCAGAAACGCCTGCCGGTCGGGCGTGTGTCCGGCAAGAACGGCCGCCTCGGATTGAAGCAGCCGAAACTGATAGCTCGCATAGAACGACCCCAGCGGTCGGAGTACCGCGGCCAGTTCGAGGTGGGTGAGCACCGTCTCGATGACCAACGGACGGATGTCGGTGGCCTGCGCGAGATCGTAAAGCGAGATATCGAACTCGCCGGCTCTCGAGGCAGTTCCTGAAGCACCCTGCGACAGAATTTCGTCGAGGAGATGGCGGATCGCCTGCGGCGTGGGCGTGTCGCCGTAGGTGAAGTTGTCGAGCACGATCCGATCGTCGGTGCAGGCCAGCAGTTCGCAGACCGAGGGCCTGCCGTCGCGGCCAGCCCTGCCCGTTTCCTGGGCGTAGTTTTCCAGAGTCTTGGGCAGGTTGTAGTGATACACCCCGCGGATGTCGGCCTTGTCGATGCCCATGCCAAACGCGATCGTGGCGACGATCGTGTCGGCGCGGCCTCCCATGAAGGCATCCTGTGCCTCGTGCCGCTGCTCGTCCGGCAGGCCGGCATGGTAGGCGAGCGCCTTGAGTCCACTCTTAATCAGGTGGCTCGCCACCTCTTCGGCGGTCTTCTGCAGCGTCACATAGACGATCGCGGTTTCCCGCCGCTCGAGCAGCCGGCTCGTCAGCACCCCGAGCCGATCGCCGGCCGAGCAGGGGGTGATCCGGTAGCTGAGATTCGGCCGCAGGAACGAATTCTGCACATGGTCCGCCGCATCGATAGCAAACGCCCGACGGATGTCGGCCGCGACCGCAGGCGTCGCCGTCGCCGTCAGCGCCAGCACGGGGCGGATGCCGAGCTCCTTTGCCACATGCGCCAGCCGCAGGTATTCCGGGCGGAAGTTATGCCCCCACTCAGAAATACAGTGGGCCTCATCCACTGCCATCATCGCGACCCTGGCCCGCGTGAGCCGCGTGACGAACTGCTCGCTCAAGAGCCGCTCGGGCGCAATGTAGAGCAGCTTAAGCGTGCCCGTGCGGATGCTGTCATACACGCCCGCCGCCTCGGCGGCGGAGAGCGACGAGTCGAGCCGCGCCGCCGCAATACCCCGTGACTGGAGTACCTCGACCTGATCCTTCATCAGGGCGATCAATGGCGAGATCACGACGGTCAGCCCGTCCATGAGCAGACTGGGGAGTTGATAGCAGAGCGACTTGCCGGCGCCCGTGGGAAAGAGGGCAAGTGCGCTTCGGCCGGCCAGCAGTGTCTCGATCACCTGCTCCTGCCCCTCTCGGAAAGCGGTGTGGCCGAAAGAACGCTCAAGGGTGGCATGCAGATCGTGTGGCATGGGCGGAGGGTCCTGGCGTGCTTTTTCTGTAAGTATACATGCGTTCACTTTTTGTCAAGTAGCCAAAAGGGGATCGGCCCGTGGCCACGAGTTTTTAACTTGTGGAATACGCGCCGGGGACACGGACAAGTTAAAAACTTGCCGCCACGGGGGCACGAGCCGAACTGTAACGAAACTGGACCGGCCCCGTAGACTTCTCTCGTGGTGAACCGTTTCGTTTGTTGTTCCGTCCCGGAGGATCGTGCCATGCGCATCGTAGGCGTCCGCCTCATTCGAATGGTGATGGACATGCTCTGCACCGTCCCTGTCTTGCTGGCCCTCGCAGCACTTTTGCTCGGAGTCCACCCCATGACCATGCCCGACGCCCACGCCGACGATGCTCCCGCCGAACCACGGGCAGCCGCTTGGAAGGCCGTCGACAAAGCGCTCGAGGAGGGCAAGCCGAAGACGGCGCTGGAGGCGCTGCGGGGCGTGGAGCAGGCGGCAGTGGCCGATCGGGCATGGGCCGAGGCAGCCCGCGCGATCGCCACGCGGATCCTGACCGAGACGGGCGACCGGCCCGGCGACGATCCCGAGCGACTGATCCTGCTCGCCGGCGCCATGGAAAAGTCTCCACCCGAAACCCGCGGGATTCTGGAGGCGATCCGCGCCAACTGGACCTGGGGTTTCTTCCTGCAGAACCGCTGGCGGTTTCAGCAGCGGACGGCCGGCGGCACCAAACCGAATGCTCTGGATGCTCGGGATGATGGGGATGATCGGGATGATGGGGATGATGGGACCGATGATCTGAAGACCATCGCGGAGTGGGATCTGCCGACGATCGTCGGTGAAATCAGAAAGCGGTTCGCCGTGGCGGTCGGCAACCCGGATAGTCCCGAAAGAAAGGCCCTGCAGAGACTACCAGTAGCTGGGTGGTCGGCGATCATCCAGCCGGGGAAACAGCCCGACACCTACCGGCCCACTGTGTGGGACGTGGTCGTCCGCGATGCCCTTGAGTTTGCCTCGTCAGGCGAGCGTGGCCTGGTCGCTCCCGAAGACGCTTTCGAACTCGACGCCTCCAGCCCCGCGCTCGGCACGCTCGACGAGTTCCTCGCCTGGCAGCCGGAGGCCGACAAGGCGGTCACCGATCTCGACTCACCGCTGCTCGAAGCCGCGAAGCTCTATCGCGGTCTGCTTACCTTTCATCGTGCCGACGCCGACCGCACGGCCCTCCTCGCCACCGATCTCGACCGGATCCTGTGGGCAAGCGGTGCGGTGGTGTCGCAGGGGGACGCCGCCGATCTCGCCGACCGCAAGCACGACGCGCTCGACAAGTTCATCGAGCAGGCAGGGGATCACGAGACGGCGTCGCTAGCCCGCTTCCATCTTGCGAGCCTGCTCCAACAGGGAGACGGTCGTGGCGAACCAGGCGATCTCGTCGAAGCACGGGCCGTCGCCTTGAAAGGTGCCGCGATGCACCCAAAGAGCCCCGGCGGCGCGATGTGCAAAAATCTCATCACGCAGATCGAGTCGAAGGAGCTTTCGATCCAGACAGAACGCTCGTGGGCGGAGCCGTGGCCAAGTGTCCGCGTCAGCTACCGGAATCTGGCGAAGGTGCATCTTCGGATCGCCAAGGCCGACTGGCTGGAACGACTCAAGGCCGGCAAGCCACATGCGGGCTGGATGGACGATGCCGACCGTCAGGCCATCCTCGCCCTGCCGACGGTGCGGGAGCAAGCAGTCGATCTGCCCGCCACCGACGACTACCAGCAGCGGAACGAAGACATTCCCGTGGGCACCGCACTCGATGCGAAATCACTCGAGCCTGGCCCCTACTGGGTGATCGCCAGCCACAAGCCCGACTTCGGCGGGGCCGACAATGTCGTGCAGGTGGCGCTCGTCTGGGTGACGCGACTGGCGGTCGTGGCGGAGCAGCAGCGGCAGTCATTTGCGAAGGACGCGGCGGCTGACCAGCGGACGGGAAAAGTCTCCGGCCATGTCGTTGACATGCAGTCGGGCGAGCCGGTCGCCGGCACGACCGTCAAACTGTTCGTCCGCGAACAGCAGGGCAACTACCCGCAGAAGTTCATCGAGGCCGGCACCGCCACGAGCGATCAGGACGGCCGCTATGAAGTGCGGCTCGATCAGGGCAGGGAATACGTCGTGCTGGCCTCGGCGACCGTCGACGGCAGGCGGCACGAGGCCGCCACCGATGCAACGAGCTTCTGGCGGAACGTGCAGCCCGAGTCGCAGGCCACGATCGTGCTCGTCACCGACCGCGGCATCCACCGACCGGGACAGATCGTCTTCTATAAGGGAATCGCCTGCGCGAGCAACATCACAACGGCCGAGTACCGCGCCGTTGACAAGCGGGAGATCGACGTCGTGTTCCGCGATGCCAACGGCCGCGAGGTGGCGAAGG
>JAPLNQ010000101.1 GCA_026401075.1 Planctomycetia bacterium | reverse complement strand
TCCACAAGTTAAAAACTCGTGGCCACGGGTCGAACTCCTTCGGCCTCATCCTCCATGCCGAGACAACCTCAACCTTCTCCCCCGTGGCGGCAAGATCGCATCTTGCCGTGCCCCTCCTGGTCTTACTTGAGCCGCGGCAACCCCGCCTCTTCGCGGAGTCGATTGATAGCCACCCACGCGGCGGGCACCTTCCTGAACAGTTTTGTGAGCTGCGACATGCTCACCCCGAGCGCATCGGCGGCCGGCCGCATCTCGAATCCGACTGCCATCAACCTGTCGATCGCCTCAGCAACGATCGTTGGATAGTCGTCGTGGTCCGCCGCGGGCCCGCCGTCGGCGGCTCTCGGTGCGAAAGAGCTAGCGCGAGCCGTAGCCGCCACAGTGCGACACGGCGGTTCTCGGCCTGCGACCGCCGCTCGGACCCTTCCGCGGAAACTCCCGTCGGCCGGTGCACAAGCACAACGGCCGTCTCCACCTTGTTGCGATGCTGTCCGCCCGGCCCGCCGCGGCGGGTGCGGGTTTCGTCACACTGCGAGAGCAGGCCATCGGCGGGCAGGGCGGCGTGGTGCATGCGACAGACACTCACTGCTTCTGTGGCGACGGCGACTCGGCCGCAAGCGCCCGCTTGAGCGGGCAGCTATCGGGAATGGCGTGGCCCTGACGATAGGCGTCGAGCACTGACCGCGACCGCGCGGCCAGCATTCTCCGCACCTCGCGTCGCTGCCCCTTCACCCGGGGGATCTTCATCGATTCGTAGGCCGTCGTCTGGTGCCGCATCCACGCGATGACCGCCGCCTCCGCCCGCCGCTCGATCGGAATCCGCTTCGTGCGGGCCACCGTGCCACTGCCGACCGGCGTCGCGTGGGCGGCCACGAGCCGTGCCAGCCGCCGCGACAGGGCCGCATGCGTCTGGTGAAATCGCAGAAACTCTGCGACCGCTCCCTGAAAATCCTCGACATACTCTTCCTGGACCCTCTCGCGCCGCTTGGCTGCCGACTCCTGCTTCTTGGCGTAAGCGTCGGTGGCTCGCTCGGCGTCGAGTTCCTTTCGGATCTGGTCCACCGTGGCGGTCGGCGCCCACACGCCCCGCGAAAACATCCGGCGGCCGACCTTTTCTTGCACGACATAGTGGTCGCCAGCCGCCTTCACCCGCCGCGTCAGCCCCGCGTCGCCGGGCGGCAGCAGCACCCAGTCGGCGGGCACGGTCTTCACCGCGCCGGCGGCAGTGCAAACGGTGCGGGCCGATGGGCCTGGCATAAAGGTGGGACTGGGCATCGTTCACATCCTTGCTAGAGCCGCCCACGGGCGGCCCGACGGCTTGGCCACACGATTTGCCTATAGCCTAGTTACTGACGCAGTTCGCTTGACGACCACAGCCGTCAGATCATCGCCCTGACGGGTGCCCGCTGCGAATTCGACGACCGCGCGATGCAGGAGGTCGATGAACTCGGCCGCCGGGAGGGCATGATGCCGTCGCATGATCTCCCGCACGCGCTCCTCGCCAAACTGCTCGCCGTCCGGCCGACTCCACTCGAAGAATCCATCCGTGAGGAGCACGAGCACATCGCCCTCGGCCAGGTGGATATCGGTTGACTCTTCGTAGGTTGCTTCGGGCATGAGGGCGAGCGGCAGGCCCTGCGCGGCAAATTCGCGCACCATTCCTGTCGCCGCCTCATAGACGTAAATCGGTGCCTGCGCTGCACTCACGTAGTGCACCGTGCCCCGCGATGGATCGAGAAGGCCGCAGAACAGCGTCACAAACCGTCCGTCGGGCAGATCGAGACAGAGCAGCGAGTGGACGCTCGACACGACACTTGGCAGCGACGACGACTGATGCACGAGGGCCCGGAGCAGCGCCCGCGTTTCGGCGACGACCAGCGCCGGACCGATGCCATGGCCGGTGGCATCGGCGATCGCCAGTGCGAAGCGACCGTCGGGGAGAGGAAAAAAATCGTAGAAGTCGCCACCGGTCTCGTCGGCCGGCTGATTCCAGCCCGCGATGTCGAACCCCGGCACGCTCGGCTTCTCCCGCGGCAGAAGTCCCTGTTGGATGCTGCGGGCGATGCTGAGGTCCCGCTCGATCCGCTGCTTCTCCGCGAAGTGATGCAGCAGCGACTGCCGTTGGATCGCCACCCCCGCTTGGCCGCCGAGGAAGCCCGCGACCTCTTCGTCGCGGGCATCGAATGGGCCCGACCGCTTGTTGAGCACTTGCAACACGCCCACCGTCTGGTCGTCGTGATCGGCTAACCGCACGGCCAGCATGCTCCGGGTGCGGAACCCGCTGACGCGGTCGAAGTCGGGGTTGAACCGCGGATCGGCATACGCGTCGGGCAGGTTGACGCTGTGCCCGGTGCGAGCCACCTCACCGGCGATGCCCCGGGTGACAGGAAACCGAATCTCGTTGATCGGCGAATCCGCGATGCCTGTCGCCAGCCTGCTGCACAGTTCGCCGGCAGACTGATCGTAGAGGTAGACGGTCGCCCGTTCGCAATCGAGCACCGACATCGCCGCAACCGCGACCGTCTCGAGCAGGGCATCCAGATCGACCGTCGCCCCCAGGTGGCGGGCTACGTCGAGCAGCCGCTCGAGATCAGTGATCCGCGACCGGGAGAGACCAGATTCGGTGTCATTCATGGGTGTGTTGTCGTCTTTCGTCGCTGTAAAACATCAGCATCGTAGCCGCGGGGAAGGGCGTCTCACCGGGAAAAAACGGAGACGAGTTACCGTGAAATGGCCGAACCGATCCGTTCCCTCCGCCGTCGTGCCGGCGTATCTTCTCGAGAAAGGTGCCGGCCACCAAACCGTGAGGAAATGGGAATGATGAACGCTCGACTGCCGCCCCCTGTCCTGTGCATCTTCGCCATTTTTGGTGGCTGCCACCTTTTTGCGGCGGAGCCGGCGATGCTCTGGGATCCGGCCGCGACGTTGCCGCGTGCGGTCGACATGCCCGTGATTGCCGGCACGCGGTTTGCCGTCATCAAGCCATATGAGTTCAATCAAGACGGCTACCGGTTTCTGCACGGGGTCGGGCTTGCCTGGCACAAGGACCGGCTCTATGCGTCGTTCGGCCACAACAAGGGGGGCGAAAACACTGGCAGCGAAGAGGCCCGTAGCCGGGTGAGCGACGATGGCGGACGCACGTGGGGCGAGACGTTCACGATCGACTCTGGTGAGGAGCCGGATCTGGCCGTGAGCCACGGCGTGTTTCTCTCGCACGGCGGCCGGCTCCATGCGTTCATGGGGGCCTACTACGGCACGATGAAACGGGTACACACCAGGGGCTACGTGCTCGACGAGGCGACGGGACGGTGGGCGGCACTTGGCGTCGTGGTCGAAGGGGGCTTCTGGCCGATGCAGGAGCCGCAGCGGATTGAGGACGGCAACTGGATCATGGCGGGCATATCCGCGCGGGGCGACGCCAGCGCGGGCGGTGTGCATCCGGCCGCCGTCGCGATCAGCCGGGGGGATAATTTCACGACCTGGGATCTCGTGGTGATTCCGGTGGCCGAAGGTCTCGGGGTGGTCCCCGCGGCCGAAGGCCCCGGGGGAATGTGGGGCGAATCGACGCTGGTCACGCAGGGCCGCCGGATCACGAGCATCGCCCGCTACGGGGCAAAGGCTCTCGCACTCGTGGCGACGAGCGACGACTACGGACGCACCTGGACGCCGTCGCAGCCGAGTAACCTCCCTATGACGACGAGCAAGCCCTACGCGGGCCGGCTCTCGAGCGGCGAGCCGTATCTGATCTGCACGACCACTGCGGACAGCGGCAGCAAGCGCACCCCGCTGACGATCGCCCTCGGGCCGCCGGGGGCGAGCACCTTTTCGCGGGTATTGGTGATTCGCCGCAGCGAGCAAGACGGCGAAGCGGAGTCGCATCCAAGGGCCCAGCTTTCGTATCCGTATGCGATCGAGCGCGACGGCCAACTCTATGTGGGCTACTCAAACTCCGGTGGCGGCGCGGGCCGTGTCGGTGAGGGGCGGCAACTGTGGAACAACAACAGCGGCGAACTGGCCGTGATCCCGGTTGCGGCCCTGCGGGCCGACTGATCAGACTGGCATCATGCGGCACAACACTTCCACCACGGCTGGCTGCCCGCCGGCTGCAGGACATAGCGCCGCCGCAGCAGTAGCACTTCCTGAAAAAACGTAAAAGATTTGCGGTGGAATGGAAGTGCAGGGCGGGTGCGCTTGTCGATACTATAGGAGGGTCCTGCTTCACGACCGCTGGGCCGCATTCGCCCAACCTCCTGGAACGTGCCACCATGAAGCTTTCGCAGTCGAGCGTCTGGGCGGTGGTTGTCCTCGCGGGCCTTTTGGCCCTCGCCGTCCCTCGCGATGCCGCCTTTGCGGCTCCCGCCGCTGATACCGCGGCCGCCGAGACGTTCCGCACCCAGGTGGCGCCGCTGCTGGCCACGAAGTGCGGGGCCTGCCATGCCGCCGGCAGCCCGGAGAGCGGGTTTCGGATCGACGAGCGGGAAAAGACGATCGCAGGCGGTGACTCGGGGTCCGTGGGCATCGCGCCCGGCAAGCCCGACGAGAGCGAACTCTTCAAGCGGATCGTCACCGACGACCATGAAAGCCGAATGCCGGCCGACGGCGAGCCACTCTCTGCCGACGAGCAGCAGCTCGTGCGGCTCTGGATCGAGGCCGGCGCCCCGTGGCCCGACGACATGCAGACGCTGCCTGAGTCGCTCCTGCCTAAGGGCGATGCCGCCCCCGCGAAGGGCGCGAACCACTGGGCGTTTCAACCGCTCGAGCGACCGGCTGTACCAGCTCTCGCTTCAACCCAAGCAGCCGGCGGCGGTCAGGCAGCCATCGGCAAGAATCCGATCGACGCGTTCATCGTCGCCGCGCTTACCGAGAAGGGCCTCGCCCTCAATCCGGAGGCCGACCCGCGAACACTCATTCGCCGCGTCCACTTCGACCTGATCGGCCTACCGCCATCGCCAGAGGAGATCGCGGCCTTCGAAGACTCCTGCCGCGCCGCTGGCAACACGGCCGGGCCGTTTGCGGAACTCGTCGACCGGCTGCTTGCCTCACCGCACTACGGCGAGCGCTGGGCGCGGCACTGGCTCGACGTCGTGCGATTCGCCGAGAGCCACGGCTTCGAGATGAACAAGGTTCGGTCCAATGCCTGGCCCTATCGCGACTGGGTGATCGCGTCGTTCAATGCCGACACGCCTTATGACCAGTTTGTCAGGGAGCAACTCTGCGGCGACATGCTCGGAGCCGACGCGGCCACGGGCTTCATCGTCGGCGGACCGAAGGACGAGGTCGGGTCGCCCGATCCTGTGCTCACGGCCAACCAGCGGGCCGACGAAATGCACGACATGGTGAGCACGACGGGCTCGGCCATGCTCGGTCTCACCGTTGGCTGCGCCCGCTGCCACGACCACAAGTTCGATCCCGTGCTGCAGACCGATTACTATCGGATCAAAGCGGTCTTTGCCGGAGTCAAGCACGGCGACCGCGACATCCTGCCCCCCGACAACGCCGACCGGCTGAAGCAGGTCGCCGCCATCGAGCTGGAATTGCGGCCCATCCAGCGTCGGCTTGCCGAACTGCAGCCCGCTGCGCGGCTTCGCCGCACGATCGTGATCGACGACCTCTCTGCCTCACAGACGGAGAAGCTGGCCGAGCCGAAGGGGGTCGCCACGCATGCCGCCGGCACCGAACGCGGCCACGCCGACGAGCCCGGCGACATCCGCTCACTCCCCAACATCGGCAAGGAATACACCTGGTGGCAGGCTGCCCCCGGTCAGACCGTCTTCGCCTACGGGCCCAAGGCTGCCGGCGTGTTCCGGATCTGGCTCTCGTGGGGTGCCGGATGGCACACGCATTCTCGCGACGCGAAATACGTCATCGACGCCGACGGCGACGCCAAGACCACGGCAGACCAGACCGTGATCGCCACGGTCGACCAGCGACTCTTGAACGATGCCAGCGGCGAACCGACGCCGAGCCAGCCGCTCTGGAGTGGCTTGCGCGAGGCTGGCGTCCATGCGCTCACTGAGGCATCGCGGCTGCTCGTCGTCGGTGGCTCTGCTGAGGCTCCGCTCACGGCCGACGCCGTGATCTTCGAAGAGCAGGAGTCGCTCGACGACGTGGCCAACCGGACTCCGCATCTCCGCGGCCCGGTGTCGGCCAGCGAGAATGTGGATGCCTTCCCGCCAACGAAGGCCCGGTTCGTGCGATTCACCGTGCTCGACACGACGGCAGCGGAGCCCTGCCTCGACGAACTGGAGGCATTCACCGTCGACGGCCGCAATGTGGCAGCCGGAGCGAAACCGTCGGCCTCGGGCACCATCGCCGACAACATCTCCCATAAGCTCGAGCACATCAACGACGGCAAGTACGGCAACCGCCGGTCGTGGATCTCCAATGAGATCGGCAAGGGCTGGGTTCAGCTGGAGCTGCCCGGGGTGGAGGAACTCAGCCGCGTCGTCTGGAGCCGCGACCGCAGTCCGAAGCCTGAATACACCGACCGATTGACGACGAAATACGAGGTCAGCACGTCGCTCGATGGCGAGAACTGGAAGGTCGTTGCGACCCACGCCGACCGGCTGCCGCACGACTACGCTCACAAGACCGGCCCGATCACGTCGGCCGCCGAGCTCTCGCCAAATGAATTGGCCGAGATGGAAAGCCTCTCGGAGACGGCGGCGGATCTCAAGAAGAAGCTTGAGCCGCTGAAGACGCTGCCGAAGGCGTATGCCGGCCAGTTCGTCGCGGCCCAGAAGACGCATCGTTTCTTCCGTGGCGACCCGATGGCTCTGCGGGAGGAGATCGCCCCCGGCAGCCTTTCGCGATTCGGTGCCTCGTGGGAGCTCCCGGCCGACGCCCCGGAGAGCGACCGCCGCAGGGCGCTCGCCGACTGGATCGCCTCGCCGACCAATCCGCTCACGGCCCGTGTGATCGCCAACCGGCTCTGGCACTACCATTTCGGCACCGGCATCGTCGACACGCCGAGCGACTTCGGCGTCAACGGGGCCCTGCCGAGCCATCCTGCACTGCTCGACTGGCTGGCCAGCGAACTCATCGACCCCGCAAACCCTGCCAGCCGCTGGCGGCTGAAGGCCCTTCACAAGCTGATCGTCACGAGCCGGGCTTACCGGCAGACGAGCACGCCACGAGAGGATGGCCTGACGGTCGACTCGGGCTCGCGGCTGCTCTGGCGATATCCGCCGCGGCGGCTGGAGGCCGAGCCGCTGCGCGACGCGATCCTCGCCGTGAGCGGCAGCCTCAACACGAAGATGGGCGGGCCGGGCTTCGACCTCTTCGAGCCCAACACGAATTACGTGAAGGTTTACACCACGAAGACGACGTTCACCGACGAGGACTTCCGCAGGATGGTCTATCAGTCGAAGCCGCGGGCCGAGCTCGACAGCTTCTTCGGCGCCTTCGACTGCCCCGATGCCGGGCAGGTGCAGCCAAAGCGGACAGTGAGCGTGACGCCGCTGCAGGCGCTCAACATGCTCAACGGCGATTTCCTGCTCGACCAGGCCGCGCGATTCGCCAAGCGGGTCGAGCGGGAGGCGGGAAGCGACCCCGGCCTCCAGGTGGGCCGGGCGATCGAACTGGCCTTCGGCCGCAAGGCCACGGAGGCCGAGGTGGCCGCAGGCCGCACGCTCGTCGCCGCTCACGGCCTGCCGATGCTTTGCCGCAGCCTCTACAACGCCAGCGAATTCATCACCATCTACTGAGGCGCCCATGCGACACGAACTTTCCCATGCCGGCCGCCGGATGCTCGATCGCCGTGACTTCCTCCAGTGGGGCGGCACCGGCCTCTCGCCCCGCGGTCGCCGCACTTTCCCGCGAAGGCCAAGCGGGTGCTGATGATCTTCTGCTCGGGCGCGCTCTCGCATGTCGACACGTTCGACTACAAGCCGGAGCTCGTGAAGCGGCACGACACGCCGATGCCGACAGCCAGCGGCGAAAAGCTGATCACGTTCCAGGGTGAGCAGGGGAACCTGATCAAGCCGCTCTGGGACTTCAAGCCACGGGGCGAGAGCGGCACGATGACGAGCGACCTGTTGCCGCAGCTTGGCGACATGGCCGACGAGATGTGCTTCATCCACTCAATGACGGCCAAGAGCAACACCCACGGGCCGGCCGAGAGCCAGATGTCGACCGGGTTCACGCTCGACGGCTTCCCGAGCATCGGCGCGTGGACGACCTACGCCCTTGGGAGCGAATGCAACGACCTGCCGGCGTTTGTGGCCATCCCCGATCCTCGCGGCGTGCCGCAGAACGGTCCACGGCACTGGCAGTCGGCCTTTCTACCGGCCGTCTTTCAGGGCACGGGCTTCAATGCCGACCGCCCGATTGCAAACCTGGCCCGTCCGGCTTCGATCTCAGTCGAAGCCGACCAGGCCACCCGCGACTTCCTCAAGAGGCTCAACGAAGACCACCTTTCACGGCATCCGGGCGACACCGACCTCGCGGCCCGGATCAGTGCCTACGAACTGGCCGCCAAGATGCAGCTCTCCGCGGCAAAGGTGGCCGACCTCTCGGACGAGTCGGCCCAGACCCTCGCGCTCTACGGCGCCGACGACACGAAGAATTCACTCAAGGCCCGCTTCGCCCGCAACTGCATCCTCGCCCGGCGGCTCGTGGAGAAGGGGGTGCGGTTCGTGCAGCTCTTCAACGGCGGCTACGCAATGGGCGAGGGCGTGGGCAACTGGGACGGCCACAAGACCATCGAGAAGCAATACAGCGTGCACGGTCCGATCCTCGACCAGCCCGTCGCCGGACTGCTCCGGGATCTCAAGGACCGTGGTCTGCTTGCCGACACGCTGGTGGTGTTCGTGACGGAGTTTGGCCGGATGCCGACCTTCCAGAAGGGAGCCAACGGCCGCGACCATAACCCAGCGGGGTTCACCGTCTGGCTCGCCGGTGCCGGCGTGAAGCGGGCCTTCCATTACGGCGCGACCGATGAGTTTGGCTACAAGGCGGTCGAGAACGTGGCCACGATCTACGATCTCCACGCCACGATCCTCCACCTCATCGGCCTCGATCACACGCGGCTCTCCTTCTACAACAACGGCATCGAACGCCGGCTCACCGACGTGCACGGCCACGTGATCCAGCCCGTGCTGGCGTGAAAAGGGGACGCAGCTCTTTTCTTCACCTTTCACCAGACGGAGCGCACGGATGAAGAAAAGAGCTGCGTCCCCTTTTCATATCCCTGGCGTGAGGAGCCGCCACTTTCGACGCCCCTCGCCAGCGATGCCCCGTTCCGCAACGTGATGACGTTCTCCAGCCTGGTGCCACTGAAGGATGGCTCGACGCTCGGTATGTTCCACCGGGGCGCAGGGGGAAAGGATGCCGATCTTCAGGTGCTCCAGTCGGTCACCCGCGACGGCGGGTTCACCTGGTCGGATCCTGTCATGGCCTGCGATGGCACGACACTTGGTGGAAAAGATCCCTGCGAGCCCTCCGTGTTCCGCTCGCCCGGCGGCGACGAACTCTGCTGCATCATGCGGGAGAATCGCCGCACCGGGACAAGCCTCATCTGCGGGTTGACATGAGTGTGTACGTGCGTATATCTTTTTCGGCAAGGTTCTGTGCATCGACTGGGATCAACCCGCCGTGGAGAATTCGACGTCATGACCATCGAGCAATTCCGCGCGACCATCAGGCAGCAGCCATTTCGCGCCTTCACCATTCACATGGTCGATGGGCGGGTCTTTCCCGTGGCACATCCGGATTTCGTGGCCGTGTCACCGACCGGCCGCACCGTGATCGTGTTCCAGCCCGACGACAGTTACAGCGTCGTCGATCTCCTTCTGATGTCGGAGCTCGAGGTGCCACCGACGCAGAGCAAGGCCGGATGAAGCCCGGCGCCTGGAAGACATGGCTCATGATCGGTGCCACGGGCTTTGGCGGCCCGGCGGGGCAGGTCGCCATCCTGCACCGTGAGGTGGTGGAACGCCACAAGTGGCTCGACGAAGAAGAATTCCTCGCTGCCATGCGGCTGTGCATGCTCCTGCCGGGCCCGGAGGCCCAGCAGCTGGCCACCTACGCCGGCTGGCGGCAGGGCGGGGTGGCCGGTGGACTACTCGCCGGCACGCTCTTCGTGATTCCCGGCGCCCTGCTCGTGACGGCGCTCGCCTGGCTCCATGCCGCTGGGGAACACCTTCCGCTCGTCGCGGCGGCGTTCGCGGGCACCCGGCCGGCGGTCGTGGCACTGGTCTCGCTCGCCGCCTGGCGGATCGGAAGAAAATCGCTCCGCTCACCGGCGGCAGTCGTGATCGCGATCGGCGCCTTGGCGGCGCTTGCCGCAGGCGCGAGTTTTCCGCTCGTGGTGCTGGTGGCGGGAATCGTGGGCTTCCTGCTGCCGTTCGACCTCGCGCCTCGAGCGGGCGGTAAGGATGCCCACGCAGGCCGTGCGGAGCCCGCCATGCCTGCAGAGCCTGCAGACACCGCACCTGCACGCGGCCGATCGCCGATCCACCACGCAGTCATCACCGCCGCTGTCTGGACCGCGATCTGGGGAGCAGCCTATCTCGTTGTCAGCCTGCTCCATCTGGCGGGTGGACGCGGCGCCGACATCGCCGCGCTCTTCACCGAGACGACGCTCCTCTCGCTGGGTGGCGCCTACGCGGTCGTGCCGTGGGCGCTCGATGAGTCGGTCGCCCGCGGCTGGCTCGCGCCCGCCGAACGGTTCGATGCGCTCGCCATGGGGGAGGCCACGCCGGGCCCGCTGATCCTCGTCGTCACGTTCATCGGGTTTCTCGCCGGCTGGAAGACCGATACCGCCGGCGCCGCGGCAGCCGGCCTCGAGGGGGCCGCGATCGCCACGCTCTTCGCGTTCATCCCTTCGTTCGCGATGGTCTTTGCGCTAGCGCCGCTCGTGCGGAGCATCCGGCCAACGTCGGGTCTGGGCCGGGCGATGACGGCGATCGGCGCAGCCGTCGTCGCGGCCATCGTATTGCTGGGCCTCAAGCTCGCGTTCGCCTCGTTCCTGCCAGAAGGCCAACTGTCGCTTCTGCCCATTGCCGTGGCGATCGTCAGTGCCGTGGCGTTGCTCCGCGGCTGGGCCTCGACGCCGGTCGTGGTCGCAGCGGCCGCCGCGGTCGGCGCACTCCTTCAGGCAATTTTCTGACCGCCGCTGGATTCCGTGCTAGGGCTTCGGTGGCTTCGTGAGGCTCGCCATCCAGGCGATCAAATCACGGAGCTCCCGGCGGGTGAGTTTGCCGACCAGGTCGGCGGGCATCGAACTGGGGCCGCTCGTGCGTTCGTCGATCGATGCTACCTTGACGTCTTTGACCGTGCCATCGGCCAGCTTGAGCTTCACCGTATCCGCATTCTCTGACACAAGGATTCCGGCAACGGTCACGCCCTCATCGGTGAGAAAGACCGTCGTGCGATAGGCCTCGGCCACCGTTGCATTCGGGGCCACGATGCTCTCGAGTAGATACGGCCGCTGTTTTGTGGCGGCGATGCCATCGAGCTTTGGCCCGACATCGCCCCCCTTGCCCTCGGCGTGATGGCACCTCACACAAGAGACCTCACCCTTCGTGAAGAAGAGGTCGCGGCCACGCGCAACATCGCCGCCTTCGAGCGTGTCGCTCCAGGCGGCGACCATATCCTCGCTGCTCCCGGATGCCGGCGCTGCGGCGACCTCGCGGCCCAACCGCTTCTGCGCGGCCTCGCGAACCTCAAGATGGATCGTCGGATCGAGCGAGCCCGCATCGAGCTTCGCCGTCAGAGTCTTCACCGCTTCAACACACGCCGGAGCATCCATTTCGGCCAGCAGGCTGACGGCCGCCTGCCGCTCGGCAAGATCCGCCGAGCTGACCGCCGCTTCCAGTTCGGGCACGACCTGCTCCGCCGGAAGATGTGTCGCACGGACGCGTCGCGCCGCCATTCGCACCGCCGGCTGCGGGTCATCGCGGAGTTTTTCTGACACCTCGACCGCAGCCGCTGGTTTCGACGCCAGCAGGCTGCCGAGCGCCTTCGCCCGCGAGGCCGGCGAGCATGTCGTGTCGTAGCACCAGTTCACGAGCATCGAACCCGTCGACGTGATCCCCAGTTCGGTCGCCGCCTGGAGCACAGCGAACCGCAGCGGCTCGTCAAGCCTCGATCCAAGTAACTCCGGCAGGGCGGCCTCGAGCGCCACGCGAGCCACGACTGGATCACGTGAAGCCGAGTGAAACTGCCACACGCCATTGACCCGGTTTCTCTGTGGCGGCTTCGCCCAGACCCGCAGGGCGTCGATCGCCTCCACTCGACGGTCAGTGGGCAGATCGCTCCGCGCGGCCACGACAGTGAGCAGCCGCGCCGCCTCCGGTGTGCCCGACTTTTCGGCGGCGGAAATCACGCGTCGCACCAACGCGTCGTCCACCTTGCCCTGCGGCGGCTGATAGGTCGCACATGCCGCCAGCGCCGGCAGGAGATTCGTCATCGGGAGATCATGAATGGCCCGCGCCGCCTCCAGCACGATCCGCGGGTCGCTGTCAGCGAGAAACCTCGCGACTTGGCTATCGCGGCACCGTCGCATGGCAAGGCAGTCGACGAGCCGCACAGCCGTCGAGGCATGCTCGACGAACACCGCCCGCGCCGGTGCATCGACGGCTCCTGCGAAGCCCATCACGATCGCATGACGGAGGTGCGGGTCGACATGGTCGCCTTGGACATCACGCTCCGCCATGGCGACAAGCGCCTGCACCACCAGATCAGAACCGGTGCCCAACTGCCCGAGTGCGATGGCCGCCGCGGCCCGCACCTGGAGGTTGTCGTCGGCAAGCCGGTCGAGCAACGCAGCACGAGACGCCTGCAAGCTTGAGGCTATTCCACCGTCAGCAGTATCCACTCGGCCGGCCCATGCCTCGCCCAGGTTTCGCGCTGCCACAGAGCGGATCTCCCAGGCTGGATCGGCGACTGCGGCGGCGATCACCGCCAGCAACTTCTGTGCTGCCGAGCCATCACCGTTCCCGCGGGACATCCGGCGGGCGATCTGGCAGATTCCTGTGAGGGCATGCACGCGTGCCAGCAGCGGCTGCGATTGATCTGCAACGATCGCCTCGAAAGGTGTTGCCTCTCCGCGACGGGCCAGTTCCCACTGCGCCTCACACCTGAGCCGCCGATCGGTATGGCCCAACAACTGCGCGAGTCTCGGCGATGCCAGTGCAGACCAATCGCCCGCCAGCAGCGCCGCCACGTCGCCATCATCCGTCGTCTTTGGCTCGCTGGGCGTAAAACGCCAGATACGGCCCTTGCCCTCACCGTTCCAGCCCTGCACCCAGTCGCTCACCCAGACGGCCCCGTCCGGGCCAAACTCGACATCGGTCGCGAGCACGTTCTTGAACGTCTCCTCCTCGTCGAAGGGCTCGAAGCTCGCCCCCTTCGGCCGCAGGCGGAAGCTTCGCACCGAACTACCGGCAGGGCCGCCACGAAAATCGGCCAGGAGGAAGCGTCCATCGAAGTGGGCCGGCAGACCGCTGCCGGGATAGGCGGCAAAGCCCGACGGGCCAGCACCGATGTGTGCCAGTGGCGGCACGAGGCCCGCAGGCTGTGAAGCGTTAGCAAGATGCCAAATCTTCTCACGATGCCACGGCCCGCGGTCGCCGAGATACTGAAAGGCCATGTTCCAGCCGGAGTCGCTGCCGGGCATGACGTGCACCAGCCTTGCCTTGTCGCCCGCGTCGGAGTTGTTGTCGACCGTGAAGAGGTTGCCGAGATCGTCGAAGGCGATCTCCTGCGGATTGCGGAGCCCCGTTGCAAACACCTCGAGGCCGGAGCCATCCGGCTCGCAGCGAAAGACCGCGCCGCTGCTCGGATCATGGGCCACGTGGGCCTCGCCCTTGTCGTCCTTGTATTCGACCTTGTAGCCGCGGTCGCCGATCGTGAAATAGAGCCGACCATCGGGGCCGAGCACGAGCCCGTGCATGTCGTGGCCACGAAACGCCACGCGAGCTCCATAGCCCGTCGAGAGCACGGCCCGCTCGGCCGGCGTGGCATCGGCACGGCCATCGCCATCGAGATCACGCAGCCGGTAGAGGCTCGGGATGCACGTGAGAAACACGTCGCCGCGGCGGGCAAGGACGCCGGCCGCCGTCCCCTCGATAAGCCCGTTGAAGCCATCCGCAAAGACGGTCGCCATGTCGGCCACGCCGTCGCGGTTGGTATCGACGAGCAGCCGCAGGCGATCATCGTGGATCTCCCACTCGCGGGCCTTGTCGCCGAGCAGTCGACGGTGATAGGCCTGCCGGTCCTCGACCGACTGTGAGGCGAGATCGGCATCGACCCACTCGCTCGTATGTCCCCGGTTGTCGCTCACACCGCGACTCTGCCGGAAAGTCTCGCAGACAAAGACCCGCCCCTGCTCATCGATGGCGAAGGCGACGGGGTTCGCCACATCGGGCTCAGCGGCAAAGAGCGTTACCGTCATGCCAGCGGGCATGCCGAAGGCCGCGCTGGCCTTCATCGGCTCATCCGAGCGGGCCGCGACGACGGGCGGCTTGGGGGCAGGCGCCGCATCACTCGTGGGCACCGCAACCGCGGGCAACGCGACGGCAGCGACGAGGACGACGCCCACACAGATTTCCCGAAACCGACTGAACACCATGGCCATACATCGCCCTCGTTTCTCTTCCTGGAGCCTGCTCGCCGAGGCATCAGCGTGCTTCACTTCCATCATAGTTACTACTCCGAGAACGTTGGAGTTGACTGTTCTTTATGACGTTTGAAGTGCTCCATCCAAGCCCGCAGCGCAAGCAAGGAAAACCGCGATCTTTCACCCAGAAATCGCTTTTTGCACCGGTCAAGGTAACATCGAGTCCATGAAGCAAGCCCCCTCTGATCGATCCTCCCGGCCTGCGGCCGGCACGAAACGCACACGACGCCGCTCCGGGGTCACCCCAGCGATCGAGCCACTCGAACAGCGCCACGCATTCGACGCGGCCGGCCTCCCGGTGGCCATGTGGATCGAGGGCGACAACGGTGACGACACCTTCTACCAGGGCATCGTCGACTACGCCACGAGCGTCCAGCCGCTCGAGTCCAACAAGCTGCTGCTTCGGCTGGCCGATCCTGAGTCATCCGACACCTCGATCAGCGCGAACTTCCAACTCACCGCCCAGTCGCGGCTGATCGCCTCGATCCTGCAGCTGAGCCAGCGCGGCTTCACCGGACAGGTGGCCATCATCCCCGATTTCACAGGCGGCCAGACCTGGACATGGAACCCGACCGGGGGCACGTTCACCGACGACAACAAATGGGAGAAGGCCTACTACTGGGCCGACCATGCCAACGACGTGCTGACGGCCAACGGGTCGAGGCTGCTGATCAGCGAGGTGACGATCGAAGCGGAGTCGAGCCAGATTTCCGCCGATCCGCAGACGCTGCAGGCCATCCGCGACTACCAGAAGACGCTCTGGCCGACGATGCATGCCGACCCCGGCTTCGTCGGCAGCGGCTTCTCACACGGCTTCACCAATCTCGCGCAGATGGCAACCTGGACGGTCGGCGACCCCGACACCCGCCTCCTCGATGCGGCCTACTGCGAGCTCTACAACATGTACAAGCAGGTGGGCGCTGGCACGACCTATGTCGATGCCTACGCGTCAACTGCAAGCGTCCCGAATCCCTCGCCCGCGGCCCCCGACACGATCTACACGCGCGCCCGCAATGCGGCCGATCCGGTGCAGGAAGTGCTGGGCACGCCGTCGGTCGATGATCCCGCCAGCACCTTCGGCTACCTCGTCGGCACGCACACGTCGGGCAACATGCCAACCGATCTGTCGCGGACCTACCTGATGTTCAGCTGCGAGAAGCTCGGTGTGGGCGGCTCGCTGATCGACGCCTTCGGCACCTGGGACGCCCCTGCGGGCGGCCCCGGTGCCGGCGTGGATGACTTCGTCGACTTCTGCCAGACCTTCACGAAGGAGTTCGTGCCCTTCTGGAATGCGACGGTGCAGCCGAATATCTGCGTCTTCCAGTACCAGCTGCTGCCCGCCACCTGGGTCAATACCGCATCCCATTCGGTCACTGCCGCCCCCGCCTCCTTCGACGACTGGCGGTTCGTGATGTGGGACTATCGCGAGTGCGCGACCGATGCCGTGTCCCTGGCCGGCTACCACAACTGGCTGCTCGGCTACCTCGCCGACCACCCGCCCTCGAAGCTCGTGCTCTACGTCACCGATCCAGATGTTTTGAAGAACAGCTTCTACGACCCGACGGCAACGGCGGTCGTTGGCACAAAAACGACCAACTTCGTCGGCTTCCTCACGCAGTTCGCCAAGCTGTCGGGGGCCAAGAAAGTTCCGCTCGAGATTCTCATCGACCGATCCAGCTTTCCGGCCTCCGCCAGCGGCGCGGCCGACACGGGCTGGACCCCGCTCCTCTCAGGCCAGCCTGCCTCGATCGAGCTGCCAGCCGACTGGGCCAACCTGCCCCGCGCGCTCAGCTGGTTCTCCACACTGCTCGCCAATGCAGAGGTGCCGCAGGGTGTGATCACCAGCATCACGATCGACCCGGAACTGACGAAGGGCTCGGCAGGCCCCAACATCGGATCGGTGGCCTACCAGAATGTCGCGTGCTGGCTCGATTGGGCCAAACGGCAGTCACCCGTGACGAAGTCGCTCGGGGTCGGCATGGCCCTCGAGGTCGACTCGCACACGCTCGCCAAGATGAATACAGCGACTTTTCCAGCGACGGGCGACCTCGCCGGCCTCGTTCCCTACACGCCGATCAAACCGTACCTCGACGCCCAGGGGTATCCGTCGTGGAGGCCGGGCGTGTCTGAGCCGATCCTGTCGATGGCCTACATGGAGGCCTACGTTGGCAATGCACCGCCGCCGACTCCTCCGAATAAGCCGACTCCGCCCGACCACCCCTCGGCCGGCTCCTACTTTCGCTGGATGACCGACAACGGGGCCACCGACGGCAAGACACCCACGCCCCGATCGCCGGCCGACGCGGCGACCGATTTTCAGCGGAGCCTGCTCGACTGGCCCTATGCCGCGGGGCAGGGGACGATCATGGTGTCGGGCACCAGCGGCAACCTGACGATGAGCGGCAGCGGCACGAATTTCGACGAACTCCAGCAATACTCCGCGATCACATCCGTCACGGAGACGGGCGACCTTCTGCCTGCCACGGCGCCGTACTGGAAGGTGCAGGACACTGTGCCGTCGGGCACGTCGCTCTCGGTGACGGGGCCGGCGATCGACGTCACAACCGCGAGCGGCTGGAAGTTTACGGAGCTCACCATGGACTGGCAGGCGCCCAACGTGCCGGCCGGCCTCGAAAATCGGATCACGTTCATGTTCAGCGCCGAGAAGGGGCAGGACCTGCCGTTCTTCGGCTACTGGCAACTGCCCGACTTCCTTTCGTTCATGACGAAGGCCTCCGGCCTGCTCGGCTCGACCGATCCCACCACCGCGATCTTTGTCGACGGCAACGAAGGCCGTGGCGTGCCGCTGGCCAACTACGGCCTCTACAGCCTCAAGCAGATCTGCTCGGCATGGAACATCGCGACGTATCCGGGCACGGCCGACGTGATCCCGCCGAAGGCTCCGCAGGTTGCCCTCGTCCGCGACACGGGGCTCAGCGCCAGCGATCGCATCACGAGCGACGGGCGGCTGGTGGTCGCATCGGAACCCGGGGCGAGGACTCAGTATTCAACGAATGGCGGGCTGCGGTGGAACCCTGTCTTCCAGTCCAAGGCCGGTCGCAACATCGTGCATGTCCGCCAGATCGATGCGGCCAACAATATCTCGCCCACCACCACATTCAGCTTCACACTCGATCGCTCGCGGCCGGTGGCGCCGCAGGTGATGCCTGCCCGCCTGGCCGGCATCAACCTCTATGCCATCGTGACCCGCGACCCCTCCCTGTCGGTGCGACGGGTGGAGAGGACCGCGATGGTCGAGTATTCGTTCGAAGAACGTGCCGGATGGAGTCAATGGAGCACCGACTACACGCCCACCGAGGGCCGGAATGTGGTCCGTGTCAGACAGATCGACGTGGCGGGCAACGTCTCCACAGCCAGCCGTGCCCTCGCGTTTCGGCTCGTCACGACAAGTTCGGCTGCCTCGTCGCGATCGCTCCCCGTGATGCCGGCTCCCGAGCTGTTCTCGCTCGTACCGACGGCTCCAAGTCGCCGATCTGCGGTCCGCCCGCCCATCATGTAAGCCGGGGCTGAAAAAACATAAGGATTGGGCCCCAGGCCGTCGATGGGCACGGGCTACAATCGATCCCATCCGATGCGTGGCGATGCGTGCCGGAGAACGTTCCCAGCAGCAACGCCACGCGACTCCACTCGACGGGTAAGGCGTTGGCATGAGCGGCAGACCCCACGGCGATTCGTCACACGGCAACGCGATCGATTGCATCGTCTGCGGTACCTGCGTGGCAGACATCCTCGTTCGACCGGTGCCGCTCACGCAGCCGGTCGGTGCCGGCCGGCTATTTCACGTCGAGCCAATCGAGGTGACCACCGGCGGCATCGTCTGCAACTCTGGCACCGCCATGCAGCGGCTCGGACTTCGCGTGGCGGCGTCGAGCCTGGTGGGCGACGATCTCTGGGGTAGCGTCGTCCGATCGCGGCTCACGGCCGAGGGGATCGACACCGCGGCGCTCGAACCGCACGCCACGCTCGCCACCAGCACGACCGCCGTGCTGATCGATCCGAGCGGCGAACGCAGCTTCGCCCATCACGTCGGCGCGCCGCACGCCATCGATCTCACCTTCATCAAGCGGCAGGCTGCGCACTTCGGCAACAGCCGCATGGCGCTCGTCGGCTATTTCGGACTCTTGCCTTCCCTCGAGCCGGTGCTGGCCGACGCCCTCGCGACCATCAAGGCGACAGGCTGCCGCGTCACGCTCGAAACCGGTAGCTCCGGAGGCACACTCGCGCAACTTGCGCCAGCCCTGCCACACGTCGACATCTATGTGCCCAGCCTCGACGAAGCCGTCCACCAGACCGGGCTCTCCGACCCGAAGGAGATCATCGACTGCTACCGACGGCATGGAGCGGGGGGTATCGTCGGCGTAAAACTTGGCACGCAGGGCACGCTCCTGAGCCCCGCGGTCGGCGAAGTCTTCGATATTCCGTGCGTAGCCGCCCCTGGTCCGGTCGTCGACACGACCGGCGCGGGCGACTCGTTCCTCGCCGGTCTGCTCACGGGAGTCCTCCGAGGCATGCCACTCCGCGAGGCTGGCCTGCTCGGCGCCGCCACGGCTGCCTGCTGCGTGACGGGTCTGGGCGCCACCGCCGGTCTACGATCGTTCGACGACACGCTGCGTCTGGCCAACGCCTCGTGACGACGGCATGGACAAGATGCAATCTTGTCCCCACAGAGGATCACGATCCCACGTGAAAATCGATCACCAGCGGCAGGTGGTCGCTGGCGACATGCGAGAGGCTCGTCTTCACGATCCGCGCCTGACGCACCTCGATCGCGCCCCGAATGAATGCCTTGTCGAGCGCCCCTACCGCCAGCCATGCCGGGAACGACCGAAATTTTCCCGCCGGATGGGTCACCTGCGCGAAGCCATTTGCGGCTAGGCTCGCAGCGGCGAGTGTGTCGCGCCAATCGTTGAAGTCACCCACGACCATCGTCGGTAGGTTGTCGGCCGAGCGGAAGAGCATGTGGCCGAGCAGGCGGTCCATCTGCCAGTGCCGCTCCCGCTCCGCCAGCCCCAGATGCGTGTGCACCAGGTGCAGTGGACCCTCGGGACTGTCGATGACAAGCAACTGCGCACCGCGTGGCTTTCGCGTGCCATGCCGCAGCAGAATCCGGTGGCGGCTCTCCACCGGCCATCGCGACAGCACGAGGTTGCCGTAGCCGCCTTCACCAGCCGCCACGTTCGCCTGAAACACCGAATGCGCGCGGAAGTAGCGGGCGAGCAGCCGGGGCTGATCATCGAGCCTGCTCCGCGACACGAGACGGTCCACCTCCTGCAGGCAGATCAAGTCGGGATTCTCCGCCTCGATGCAGTCGATGATCCGCGCGAGCGAATACCGCCGGTCCCGGCCGCCGATCCCCTTGTGGATGTTCCAACTCAGCAGTCGCATGGAATAGAACGCTGACCGGGGTCAGCCTTTCTGCTTCTGCCGCATGTAGTACCGCTGGACGCGTGCCACGCATGGGCGACCGTCGGGGCTCTTCGTCGTGCAGGCCGCATCGGGCTGGCCGGCCTTCTGCACCACCGCCCGCACCCGCAAAGGCACGGGCTCTGCAAGGTCGGCGTCGACGTCGTCCACGCTCAGGCCGTGGCAGCAGCAGAGGGGCCCGGCGGGATCCTTTGGCCAGTAGAGGCCATGGGCGGCGGCGGAATCCACGCTCCGTTCGAAAAGGTCAAAGTAGGCGACGGGGCAGGCGTCGGTCACGCACCAGTAGGCCGGCTCACCGAGCGACTCGGCTGCGTCTGAGGCCAGGTGGGCCCGCAGGGTCTCCGGCGCTACCGGCAGGCCGTCCGCACCGCAGCGGGGGCACCGCGGCGGCAGGCTCGAATCGGGCTCCTTGCAGAAGGCCTTGTTCATGATCACTCTGGCTTCAGGATCACTCTGGGTCCAAACACACATCTTCCCGCTCACGAGATTGTACCCTACGCTTCCATCATGCACGCCCACGACGACATCCGCATCGGCACGCTTGTCCCCGCCCACGACCGCACTGCAGAGGTGATCCGCCAACTCCTCCCGCTCGGCTTCGAAACCTTCCAGATCAGTTTCGGCAAGAGCGTCGGCGACGCCAATCTCTCCGGGCTGGCCGACGCCGTCCGGCGGGTGCTCGAGGAATGCCCGGTCGCGAGCGGCGACCTGCCGCGTCGCGTGAGCGCCATCGGCGTCTACGGCAATCCGCTCACGAGTCCCGAGACGGTTCGCGACTGGGAGCGGCTCATCGATGCCGCTGCCAGCTTCGGCTGCGACATCGTGTCGGGCTTCGCCGGTCGGATTCCGGGCCGGCCGGTGCCCGAGTCATACGGCCGATTCGGCGAGGTCTTTCGACCGCTCGCCGCCCGCGCGGAAGAGCAGGGGGTGCGGCTGGCTTTTGAGAATTGTGAGGCCCGTGGCACGTGGGAAGCGGGCGACCGCAACATCGCCCATGCCCCGCAGGCCTGGGAGGCAATCTTCGGCGAGGTGCAGAGCCCGGTAATCGGCCTCGAGTGGGAGCCGTGCCACCAGATCGTGAGCTTCGTCGATCCACTGCCGCAGTTACGCCGCTACTGCCACCGCATCTGGCACATCCACGGCAAGGACGCGACGGTGTTGTGGGACGTGGTCCGCGAGCACGGGATCCGCGGCGGCGTGCAATACATCCACCACCGCACCCCCGGCTTCGGCGACACCAACTGGACCGACCTGATCAGCACGCTCAGGCTCCACGGCTGGCGGGGCAGCATCGACATCGAGGGCTTTCACGACCCCGTCTACCGCGACGCCCTCGAGACCACCGGGCAGGTGGCGGCGCTCGACTACCTCAAACGCTGCCGTGGCGGCCACTTCGTGCCCAACGTGTTTTAGTCGCCGCGCGTGGCGACAGGCATCAGCAAGTTACAAACTCGCTGCCACGTGAAAGACTCCCCGTGGCGACAAGATTGCATCTTGTTGTTTCCCGGCACCGCCTACGCATTCGCCCGCACCGCGGCCGACATCGCGTCGATCACCTGCCGCAGTTCGTCAGCCGTGATCGTGAACGGCGGCACGGCATACATCACATTGCCGATCGGCCGCAGCCAGACGGAATACTCGACGATCGAGGGCGCAAGCTGCTTTCGATCGAATGCTTTCTCCGTTTCGACCGCGAGAAAGCCGCCGCGGCAGCGGACCTCCCGCACATGCCCGAGGGCGGCCAGCGGCTCGAGCCACTCGCGGCCCATCTGTTCGATCGCAGCCACCCGTTCCGCCACAGGCTCCCGTTCGAAGAGGTCGAGCGACGCATTGGCTGCCGCACAGCAGAGCGGATTGCCCATGTAGGTCGGCCCGTGCATCAGGGCATGGTCGGCCTGATCGCTGTAAAACGCGGCAAAGACCTCCGTGGTCGCCATCGCCACGGCCATCGGCAGCGTGCCCCCAGTAAGAGACTTGCCGAGGCAGAGAATGTCGGGCACCACGCCGGCCCAGTCGCAGGCGAGCCGTTTGCCGGTCCGCCAAAAGCCCGTCCCGATCTCATCGGCGATGAACAGGAGCCCAGCCTCCCGCGTGACCTCCGCCAGTCGCCGCAGCTGTTCAGGCGAATGAAACCGCATGCCGGTCGCACACTGCACGAGCGGCTCGACGATGACGCCGGCGCACTGCCCGCCCACACCCTTGAGAAACTCTGCGAAAGACTGCCAGCCTTCCTCGTCGGTCGGTAACTCCCGCGGATACTGCTCGAGCAGGAACCCACGGAAGTGCCGGTGCATGCTGTCGTCAGGATCGCAGACGCTCATCGCGCCGCTGGTATCGCCGTGGTAGGAATGCCGCAGGCAGATGAACCGCTTTCGAGCCGGCTCGCCCCGGTTCATCCAGAACTGCACCGCCATCTTCATGGCGACTTCGACGGCCACGGAGCCGGAGTCGCAGAAGAACGAATGGTTCAGGCTGCCGGGCATCAGCGCTGCGAGACGATCCGCCAGCCGCACGGCCTGCGGATGATCGATGCCGCCGAGCATCACGTGCGGCAGCCGGTGGGCCTGATCCACGATGGCCGCCACGATGTGCGGATGGCGATGGCCGTGGCAGACGGTCCACCACGACGACAGGGCGTCGATGATCTTCTGGCCCGAGTCGAGTTCGAGCCACGATCCCTCCGCGGCGACCACGTGCAGCGGTTCCCCTGCCGTTTTCATCTGGCAATACGGCCGCCAGAGCGTGAGGTCCGAAAGCATGGGCTCGACTGTTGGGGAAGGGGACCGAACGGGATGGGGTGTTGCCATGTATGCCACTACGCCAATACCACTACGCTCTGAGCGACTAAGCCTTGAGATAACGGGCGAGCCACTCGCGGGTGCGTTGCCACATCGCATCGGAGAGCACATGACCGACGCCGGGCTCGATGAACGAGCTGAAGCGGTCCGGAACCCCCGCCTCACGATACGCTGTCCCGATCCGTTCGACGCCGGTCCGTACCTCCTCGATCGGGCTCCCCTTGTCGGTCTCCCCGAAGTTGAGCAGAAGCGGCCGCGGCGCGATCAGGGCGGCGATGTCGGGTGTATCGCCGTATTGATGGATGCCAGGGATGAAGTTGGGGAAGCAGTGGAGCAGGTGGGTCCGCTCGATCGCGGCGTAGGTGGGCAGACAGCAGTTGCCCACGAGGCACGTGAGCCGCTCGTCCCACGGCCCCACGAGCCACGTGTGCGTCGATCCCATCGAGTGTCCGTAGCAGCCGATGCGGCTGGCGTCGACTTCGGGCCTTGCCGCGAGCACGTCGATCGCCCGCCGCATGTCGAGGATGTTTTTCCAGGCCATGCAGCGGCCCGCCACGGTGAGCCGCAGAAACTCGAACCGTTCGTAATTGCCCTTCTCGAGGACCGGGCTCTGCCGCTCCTCGAAGCAGAGCGCGTCGGGGCAGATCACCACGTAGCCCTCCTTGGCCAGCGCCACGCCGGTGTGGTGCATCGGGTTGCCGGCCAGACCGGCCGGCTCGCTCTTGCCCAGGTGCCATTCGCCGGCGTGCTGGTGCCACACCGCGACGGCGGGCGCGGGGTGAGCGGCATCGACGCCGTCCGGGATCAGCACGAACGCAGCCACACGGTCGCCCGGCTCCACTTCGTAGTCGATCGATTCAATGCGGTAGCCGTCCTTGCGACCGCTCTCGATCCGCATCCCGCGAAACTCGACAGGCTCACGCGAGCGAACGTTGAGCGGGCAGGCCTCGGGCCACGGCCCGCCGAGGCACTCGAGCAGGTGATCACGAAACGTCTTTTCACGCTGTGCCACAGTGGCCTCCGCCGCAGCAACGTTCGACACAGGCTGCGACGCCAACGTTGCCGCCGCAAGTCCCGTGGCCGCCATGCCGACGAAACCACGCCGGTCGGTCGCGACGGCGTCATGTGCCTGTGGTCGTTCTCTCTTCATGATCGCTCCTGGAATGCTGCCAGCCTAAGGCGTTCGCAAGGATTCAGCATAGACTCGATCGACGTGGCCGACGAAGTTCGACCCGTGGCCACGAGTTTTTAACTTGTGGAATCCGCGTCGAGACACGGACAAGTTTAAAACTTGCCGCCACGGCTCAGAGCCGGGCGAGGATCGCCTCGCCCATCGCCCTCGTGCCCACGGCCGGGCCGCCACCGGCGATGTCGGCGGTGCGTATCCAAGAGGCCACCGTCCGCTCCACGGCCGATTCGATCGCCCGCGCCTCGGCCTCCAGCCCGAACGAGTGGCGGAGCATGAGGGCGGCCGATAGCACCTGCGCACAGGGGTTGGCCTTGTCCTGGCCGGCGATGTCGGGCGCTGTGCCGCCAGACGGCTCGTAGAGGCCGTACGGCCTGCCGTGCCGGTTTTCGTCGAGCCCGAGCGACGCTGAGGCCATCATGCCGAGCGAGCCGCAGATCACGGCCATCTCGTCCGACAGGATGTCGCCGAACATGTTCTCGGTGAGCACGACGTCGAATTGCGACGGGCGCAACACGAGTTGCATCGCCGCGTTGTCGATATACATCGTCGCCAGCGTGACGTCGGGGGCAACGGCCTTGATCCGCTCGCCGACTACCTTCCGCCACAGGACCGACGTCTCGAGCACGTTGGCCTTGTCGACCAGCGTGATGTGCCTGCGCCGCGCCCGGGCGGTCGCGATGGCGACGTCAGTGATCCGCTCGATCTCCGAGCGGCGGTAGACCATCGTGTCGATCGCCTCGATGTCGCCCCCTTCGATCTCCCTGGTTGATTTGGCCCCGAAGTAGAGGCCGCCGGTGAGTTCGCGGATGCAGACCATGTCGACGCCGTCGGGGATGCGGTCCGGCCGCAGCGGCGAGGTGTCGACGAGATTCTTCAAGAGCAGGCCAGGCCGCACGTTCGCGAACAGACGGAAATGCTTCCGCAACGGCAGGAGCGACGCCCGCTCAGGCTGCTCCTGCGGAGGCAGCTTTTCCCACTTCGGCCCGCCAACCGATCCGAAGAGAATTGCATCGGCCGCCCGGCAGGCCGCGAGGGTGGAGTCGGGGAGAGCTTTGCCGTGCCGGTCGATGCCGGCGCCGCCCACGTCGTGGGTCGAATGCTCGAGCGTATGCCCCGACTTCCGGAGTACGGTCTCGAGGATCGGGAGGGCGACGGCCATGACCTCGGGGCCGATGTAGTCGCCAGGGAGCACAGCGATGGTGATGTTCATGGCCGGATGATAGGCCATGTCCGGCCCATCGCAAGAGGGCAGCGTCACCGATCAGGCACGATGACCACCGGCGAACTCACCTGGAGCCCGGCGGGGGTCGTGGCCGTGAAGAAATAGGCCCGCGTATCGGCCGGCGGCTTTGGAGCCGCGAGCGTGCCGTCTGCGTCGACCTCCGCTGGTACGGTCTGCCAGGTGAGTTTGTTGATCGGCCCCGGCTCGGCCGTCGAGACGAATACGGCCGACGCGACCGGCCCACCGGCCGTGACGCGGCACCGCGTGCCACGCTCATCGACAGTCGGCGTGCCGACCACGGGCAGGCCGGGTGCACCGAGCAGCGTCGCATCGATGAAGGCGGCGATTTCTTTCGGCGCCCAGCCCGCCTCGTGACCGTGTGGCATGTTCACCTGGATGCGGATGTTCTTGGTCGCCTGCGGCACATCGGCATAGCTCTTTCCATAGCTGTCGAGCGGATAGGCGAAGTCGTTGGTGCCGTTCACGAAGAAGATCGGCACGCGGCAGGCAGGCAGATAGCTGCCGGGATCATAGAGCTTTGTCCATCGCGTCGACTGCTCGGGGCCGATCCGCTCAAAATCGCCGAGCCAGCAGCTGTTGTCGCTGAGGTGGCCGCAGCCGTAGACGGGCACCGCCGCGCGGAAGCGGTTGTCGAGTGACGCGACGAGGCAGGTGGTGTAGCCGCCCCAACTGATCCCGGTGATAGCCGTGCGGCTGCGATCGACGTCAGGGAAACTCCGTAGCAGCGAGTGCGCGCGGACACAATTGGCCACGGCATGGTAGGGCCAGTCATCACTTGTCTCAGGCGTGGCGATCGTGTCGAACTTGTTCTTGTGTTCCTGCCCCGGCCCACCATCGGCCATACGGATGACGGCGTTCTTCTTCGTGCCCGCAGGGTCTGGCCGGCTACCGGCGAGGTCCATCGCGATCGCGGCATAGCCCTGCTTCGCCCAGAGCGTCACCCATTCGGCAAACGCCGTTCCGCCACCGCCGTGCACGAGCACGACACCGGGCCAGGGGCCCTTGGTCGTGGCCGCGGCGGCCTGGCCCGCATCGCCACCGCCAGCGACACTCGCCGGCGTGGCGTAATACGCGAACACCCGCGTGGCATGCCCTTCGAACGGCTCGCCTGCGTAGAGCAGCGACCGCACTGGCGAGGTTTCGTCGAGCCATTCGACTGCTGGCGGCTGACTGAGCGTGGCCAGGTCCCACGGGAGCGATGCGGGCAGTTCCGGCGCGGGGACGATCGTGGTTGTGGCTGGCTCTTCCGCGAGCAGCGCGGCCCCGCAGAGCAGGGCGATGCCTATGGCCCGGAAAGAAAACGGACGCTGGATCCCGGCCACGACACACCTCTTCTTCGGGGGCCGCTCAAGGCGACCGTGCGGAACAGATCACTCTTCCGGCTGCTCATTGCTCGTCCGCAGCTTCCACAATGTCGTGGCGGGGGCGTCGAGCCTCACCGTGATCGCAGAATCACCCCAGATGTGATCGACACGGATCAGGAGCTCGTTCCAGCCCTTCCTGAGCGACATCGGCCGCGAGGAATCGATCCGCTGCCGCAGATCCGCGGCCCGCTTCCCCTCGCCGAGGGTCGCCGGCAGCGGGTCGCCGTTGAACCAGCCGCGAACGGCACGGTGACCGTGCACTTCGGGGATCGTGAGGGTGACGTCAGACGCATCGGCCGCGTGAATCCACGTCACCATGTACGCGACGCCCTCCTCGTCATGCATGGTCCACTTGAGCCGCGCGATTTTCCTGAAATCCACCTCGTCCTCGGTGATCGTCACTGGCATCCATGTGAGCACACGATTCATCTTCCGCGTTCGAGCCATGTCGCCTTCGTAGCGCCCGGAGAGATCCCGCCGCACAAGCACGGCGGCAGAACCGCCGTCCCGAGCGTCTCCCTGCAGTTCGGGTGGAAACTTCAGGTCGGCGAGCGTCGCGCAAATCTGACCGCGACCCGAACGCACATCGAGTTGCGGCAGCTTTCCAAAACCAAATGGTCCGATGACCTGCCACTGGCGGACATACAGCCCGCGGGAGAGCGCGGCGAGTTCAAGCGGCCCCCACGCCCCTGGATAGAGCCGCGCCTCGGTCGGCTCGTCGTTGGTCTCGCGGCTCGCGGAGCCGTCGGCATTCGACCACCAGATTTTGCGATTGCCGCCAAAGTTGGCGTCGAAGTCGATCGTCGTGCGAAGTCCCTCGCTCCAATCGGGCGTCTCCGCGGGGAGGACGGAGCGGGGGATCGCGGCGGCGAGCGTCAGCCCCTTGCCGTCGGCGTCGAGTCGGTGGGCGAGCCGCACCTGTGTCGCGAGGGCGACGTGTGCGAGCGACGTCTTGCCGACGGGCGAACCGTACGTGACAGGATGCGCTCCCGGCACGTTCCAAGACGGAACCATCGCCAGCGCCGCCGGAACGGTCTTCCCAGCGTCGTCGAACAGGCCGAACACCAGCCGCAGATCGCCAGGCCTGCCCTCGGGAGTCTTGCCAGTCGCGGATGGGCTGCCCTGAAAATAAACGCCGAGCGTGTCCGCGCCGCGGTCGTGCGTAAACAGCCGGTCCGCCTGCTCAAGCGGCCTGACCCGGATCGGTGCGTCGCTCCTGACATGCCAGCGGAGATAGAGGTGATCAAGGTCATACATCCCCCGGACCTCGACCTTGCACTCTCCCTCACCGAAGGTGATGGCCTCGCACGATTCCCAGCCGTCGATTGCCCCATCGAGGGCCGGTGGCCCGCCCGGCGAGGGCTGAAACCGCGCATAGGGCGCCTTTCCCGCGCCGCCCCGCACCACCATCGCCATCGGCGGAGGCGGTGCCGTCTGCGCCGCCGTGAGCGTGACTTCCTTCGGCAGTCCGGCGATGCGTCGAATCGCAAGATCCTTCGTCCAGCCGACAGCCTCGAATAGGATCGGCGTGTGCTTGCCCCACTTGATGGAGACCTTGCCGGTCTCGTTGTTCAGAAAGCCATCGCCGCTGAAAAACTCGCCCGGAACGCCGTAGATCGTCTGCTTGTTGAAGCTGCCGTCGAGCAGCAGCGTGTCGACATAGAGCCCCTCGTCCGCGGTGAACACCTGCACTCCCGCCCGCGACTGATCCACGACGCCGATAAGTCCGTGCATCGGCTCGGTCATCTGAATGGACCCGACGAATCCGTCACGCGAGGCCCGGATGTTCGCGGAGCGACCGATACGCCAACGAATGTCATACCCGCCCTTGCCGTCGGGCACGTAGCGGCTGATCTTCTGCTCCGTGCCGTGGTTGGCTGAGAGGGAGCCGCACCGGATGTCGGTCAACACCTCGCCGTTCGGCGTCAGCACCACGCGGCGCCAGGCGCTGTTGATCGTGTCGGAGACTTCGTTGCCGCCCCTCACCGCCGGCGCATTCCCTGCGGCCTTGGCGGCCATGATCGGATCGGCCAGGAGTTTCGTGAACCTGGCAAACACCGGGTTCCCGTGCGCATCGAACGATTCCGGCGCCAGTCGCCAGATGTCCCGCGTTCCCTCACCGGGACAGAGCAGGGAGAAGTCGTGCTGCCAGCCATCGCCGTGATACCCAAACACGCCACGAGGCACCTCGATCTTCTCGGCGCTGACCTCGCCGTCCTGCATCGTGCCATCACCATTGGCGTCGTGCCATGCGAAGTAATTCCTGTTTTTGCCGTCGACCTTGAGCACGATCGCCGCCGACGCCAGGCAGCGATCGCCGTCAAATCGGTAGACCGACAGGCCCCGCCCATACGCGAGATACAGCCTGCCGTCGCGTCTGATCATCCGCGGAAAGCTCCCCTCGCCACGCCATGTTTTGCCGAGGTCACCCGTGACATGCGGCCACACCGCGTCGAGCGTCCACATCCCAGTGTCGTTCGCGACGACAAACCGCAGCAGGTATTCGCCGTGTCCCTGAATGTAGATGTGGTCAGGGTGAGCGGGATCTTCGGCATAGCCGTTGTTCGCATGGGGCACGAGCCCCTGCCACTCGCGAACCAATTCGCCCTCGGCCGACCATTCTGCAAACCGTCCCGGCCCCTCGCCCTCCATGACGATCGCCAGATCTCGCTTTCCGTCGTTCCAGCACGAAACACGACGCGGGCTCATCATCGTCAGCCGGTCGTAATGACCGGGCCGCTGCGAGTCAGCCTTCCCGATCGTCCGCAGGGACTTCCCATTCGAGTTGAAGACAAACACGTGATTGGCAGCCGGATCCGCCACGTAGATCCTGCCGCTTGAATCGACATCGACATCTGCCGGTGCCTTCACACCAGAGAGCACGATCGGCACGGACCACTCGCCCGTCGGTAGCCCCTGCGCGAGCTTCAACGACCGAAGGGCAAACGTGTCGCCCGACTGCTGGAGCGCGAACAAAGTTCCATTCCGCACGGTGATCGCCACGGGCGAGGGCAGATCGACGGCTGCCAGCTTCTTGCCATTCTCGCCGTCGAGCACGGTGACGCGGTCGATGCGGCTCTCTCCCTCTGTCCAGACGTCACGGCCGGCGCGATCCTTGCCCTTCATCTCCACCTTCGCGGCCTCGGCGACATAGACGAACGACCGGTCGCTCTCGCGGGACGCCGCCAGCCCGCACGCGACACCGTCGAGCAGCACGACGCCCTCGCGGTACATCGCGCGATCAGGCCCCCATTTGCCCTGCGCCTTGTAGATGAATGACCGCCCGAAGTCCTCGCCGACAGTCCAGACGCCCGAGCCATCGGTCGCGGTCCACGGCCCGCCAGCGGCCCCCCCGGAGTTGAACGAGCCGACAATCTGGTCGAGCCCGACCGGCTTCGTCAGATCGAGCACGAAATTGTTCGTGCCGTTTTCGAGATAGGTCCACGTGAAGACGGCCGACTCGCCGAAGGTTGCCACGTCACCGGGGGGTGAGTTGACCGGGTCGCCGTGCACCTTCGGCGGCTGCATGTCCTGATCGGGCCGCGGCAGAAATGCGAACGGCCCCCCGGCAAGCTTGGCGGTCAACGTGTGCGAATTGCCGTCGACGGGCCAGATTTCAGCGGGTAGGAAAATACCCTTCACGCCGTAGCCGCCCGGGGGTGCCGGCATGAAGTTGTCGTCGAGTCCATCCCACGTATCGGTGAAATGTCCCTTGTTCTCCGCGGTCACGGTCCGCGGCTCACCGGAGAGGAACGAACTCACGATCCAGTCTGGGGCGCTTGTATCGGTGATGGCCAGCGTCACCCGGTAGGTTTTCGGGAGCGGCCCGTCCGTCGGGAGCGTATAGGTGATCGGCACACCCGTGGCAGGGGTGCTGGAACTGCTGTCGACGCTTGTTGGCGATGAACTTCGCCCTGCGTTGTCTTTGGGCACACCTTCTTTCCTAGGACTTTCTTTCGCCGGACTATCTTTCGTGAGACCGTCTTTCGTCACGCCCGACATGGGGTGCGACGTGACCGCATCCCAGGCGATCTCCTGCAACACTCTGCGGAGCGAGGGGTCGATCCTGTCGAGTTCACGGTCCCCATCGTCGAGCCCCACGGGTGAACGACCGTAGATGCATGCGAAGTTGCAGTAGGTCGCCAGCGCCATGACCGGGGCTTTCGCATGGCCAATGGGATCGGTGAACAGCTCCGACTGCCGCTTGATGCCGGGCACATTCCCTGCGGCCACCCGTTCCCGCAGCCGCAGCACGGCATCGCCCACCGGAACGATGTGGATGACGTCACGCCCATACTTCGCGTTGAGCGCGGCGACCTGCTTCTCGATCACCGCCCTGACTTGGGCGTTCGCCTCGCGTGGGCCGTCGAGGGGGCGGGCGTCACGCTCCTCGTTGTGATTGATCTTCTTGGCCGGATTCCACAGTGCCGGATTGCCGGTCGGCTCCCAATGGTCGAACGCCGGCCACGATATCTGCACCAGCCCCCGCAACTGCGGGTTGTGTTTGAGGCCCAGCTCGGTGAAGAGCGCGATGCCATCGTCCGGCACCATCCAGTTCGGCGACATGGTCAGCACGTCTACGTCACCCGCCACCAAGGCCTTCTTGGCCGGGTTCATCCGGTCCGCCAGATCCCAGTGCTGCTGCACCCGAGATGCGCCGAGCATCTGCTTGCCGACCAGTTCATGACCGGTGATGCCGGCCGCCCTGGCCAGAGGGGCAAGCCGCTCGGCGACGAAGATGTGAAAACTGTGCGCCGTAACAAACACCCGCTGGCCGGCTACCGGAGCCGGGCCGGGCGTTTCTGCAGCCAGACACGGCAGCCCGCAGATCGCGGCCACGACGACAAGCACCAGCCACGGCATACGCATGATTCAGTCCAATCGTTCCAGGTCGATCACGTTTTTTTTGCCGGCCACGACTTACGCCTTGAGCGGCGATTCGCTTGGCTGACGGCACCGCTCGGGGATGTCGGGCCGTGGCAGCACAGGCGGCGGTTTGCGGCCCATCTTCGCATCATAGGGGAGATCGATCCAAGATTCCAGGTGCGACGACCAACTGTCGAACCCAAGGGGAAGGTCACTTCGCGGAGAGCCAACGCAGCTCCTCGAGCCTGGCAGCTGCAAGCGCCTGACGCAACGCCTGCACCTGCGTCTCGCTGAGCTTCGGCAGTACCGAGAAGGCCAGCATGGTCGCCGCCGCCGACTGGCTCTCGGCCAGCACCGGGCCCAGACTCGCCACCTCCTCGTCGGTCAGTCCATCGAGCGATCGCATGAACATCGCGACGTCGCTGCGAGCCTGCGTTTCGAGCCGCTGCACGCGTCGCAGTTGGTTCGTCAGCGCCTTCCGTGCCGCCGGCGTCAGCTTGAACGACGTGCCACCGTAGAGATCGCCCTGAATCGACTTCCTCGCGGCGGTGAGCCCCACGGCCTGCTTCTCGCCGTCGATGAAAGCCTTCCAGGCGGCGGAGGACTCGCGGTCGCCTCCGAGCTGCCTGAGCACAAGATGGGCAAGCAGCCGGTTGCCTCCGGCGCGAGAGAGCTTTTCCACCTTCGGCACGACGCCGCGGTCGCCCGTCTTCCCGAGGGCCAGCAGCGCCTCGCGGGCGATGTCGGCGTTTGGGTTGTCGAGCGCATTGACCAGAAGCGTGGCCTGTGCGGGATCACCACAGAACCGCAGCAGCCGGTAGCCGGCTACACGGACGAATTCAAACTGCGATGTTGTCAGGGTGAGTGCCCGCGGTGTGCAGGAGGCATCGACCACGGGCGCGAGCCGGTCGACCACCGAAAGTGCCAGCTCCGCATCGTCGATCCGGCCGAGCGAGTCGATGAGGACGTCGAGCACCGTTCCCGCCTCATCGGCGGACACCGCGCCATCGGCAGCCTCGAGGATCGCCGCGGCGAGTTTTTCGTCGGGCAGATCCTCGGACTCGATGAGCAGGCTTTCGGGAGTGAACCCGCCCTCGGAATTCGGCTTCCTCGCCGTGGCGGTCGACAGCTTTTCCGCGCCCTCGCCCAGCCGCCGCAGGCAGGTGGCGAGCACCTGGGCCCATTGCGGGGAACGCCAGTAGGGCTGGATGCCCTCAGGAAAATCACCGAGCGGGGTGAGCATGACGGCAATCACACGGCCGGCGCCCACCGTGCGTTCGACGATCGCCGGATGCTTACCCCCCGTGGCCAGCACCGTAGCCCCCTCGGCCAATGGGGAGGTATCGACCGAGAGGCAGCGGAGTGGCGACCAGTCGAGTTTCCCGAACGCATCCCCCGCCGGGGCCAGCGACAGTCCCTTCGCATCGGTCGCCAGGTCGTATGCCTGGCGGTGTGTGACCGGCAGGATGTCGGCCAAGGCCGTCGTGTGATCGTTGCCACTCGACAGGTTGAACGGGCCGCCGATGATGAGCAGCCCACCGCCGCCACGCACGAAGCGTGCGATCCGGGCCGCGCGATCGGCCCCCAGGTCGATCGCATGTACGTCGTCGAGCACGACCACATCCTGACCCTCGAGGTCGCCTGTCGCATCCGGAAAACCCTCGAGCGACCCGGCCGGTCCCAGCCGGAAGCCGACCCGATCGACATAGGAGCCCGCGGACGTCGATGACGTCGAGCAGGCCGTTGCGCCGCAGGACGAGCGGCTGCGCGGTGGCGTTCTTCGCTGCGGTCTTGTCTGCCGCTTTGGCGTCGGCCGTGGGATCAGCCTTGCTGGCCGGCGGCTTCGCCGCAGCGAGTCCCGCGGCCGCCTGCTTGTCCTCGGCCTCTTTCTGTGCCTTGGCTTTGGCTTCCTGTGCAGCCTTGTCTGCGGCACCGACCGGGTCGGTCAGCGGCAGGAGCGGCGCATCGCCATCGGTCTCGAACTCGAAGACCGCGATCGACCAGGCCCGCAGCCGCGGCAACTCGATCGAGTGGGTGCGATCGTCCGACTTCACGGTGCGGATCGCCAGGCCCTCGACGAGATCGGGCGACACCTCGAACGCTCGCACGAGCTTCGCTCCGGCTGGGGCATCGACGGAAACCGTGACGCCGGTTCGCGTCACCGGCGGCGGCTGCACCCGGTTGCAGAAGGCGGGGTAGCCGGGCGGATTGATCAGATTGACGAGCAGCTGCTGCCGCTTTCCCACGAGCCGGCGGACCCACGTCGCCTCCTGCCACCACAACGCGGCGGCTTGCTTGGCCTTGGCGTTTACGGTGCTGCCTGCGGCCACACGGATGAACTTCTCCGGCTCGGCCACGCGGGCGGTGTCGTCCCAGACGAACGCGGAATACCGCGTGAGAAAGCGGGGCAGCGTGCCGAAGGCAAAGTCGCTCGGCGGCGCGGTGAGATACGTGTACCGCTGGCCGCAGGCCAGCGCGAAGAGCACGTCGAGCGTGGTGTCGAGGCCGCTGGCCATGTCGAAGGTGATGATCAGCGGCAGGCCGCCGATCCGTTTCACGTAGTCGGCTTCGCGGGCGATCGCCTCCCAGTAGGGTCGTATGAGCCCGCTCGAGAAATTCGTGTGGCTCCAGTCACGGACGCTCTCGTCCATGACCGTGCCGTGGCCGGCGGCGATCTGGTGGAAGTCGTCGGGCGGGGGCGTCGGCGTGAAGACCGTCCCGCCCGGGCTGGCGAAGGCCGCGTTGTAGCCGTGGACGAACCGCGGCAGCTCAGCGTTGACCTGCTCGACGAAGCGGGGCATGAGTCCGGAAAAATGGCCGTCCCAGCGGACGCCGTCCCAGCCCAGCATCTTCGCCGAGGCGATCGTCTCCCGCGCCGAAAAGTCGACGGCCTCGGGCGTCGACTTCACCCAGAAGCTCGCCCAGTGTTGCCACGTGGGCGGCACGTTGGGGCCGGCGTCGATCACATACTCGCCCCGGGCCATCCGCTCCAGGTAGAAGGTCGAGAACGCCTCGGAACCGGTGCCGTAGTCGGGGGAGTGCTGGAAGAGTTCCGGAAATCGCCGGTAGGTCTCGGCTCCTGAGAAGCTGGCGCCGCAGGACTTGCCGTAGCTGATCGCCTTGATGCCCAGTCGGTGGGCCTCGTCGATCTCTCGCTTCAATCCCGTGATGCTGCCGGGATATTGCGTCTGCCCCGACCAGAAGAGCTCGGTATCGGGCGTCATGTCGGAATAGTCGCACGGCGCCCAGGCAAACCGCTCGTAGTAGTTGGCGTAGCGTTGCTTGTTGGCCCGCATCACTGTGGTGAGCTGTTCGGGCTTGACCGTCTGCGTGTTCTGCCCACAGTTGCCACCCGTGATCCCGATGCGGTAGACGTTGCCGCTCACGCCGGCGAACTGCCGGCCGGCATGGATCTCGCGGTCGCCGTCGAGCAGTCGAACGCGGAATTCGTGGCCCATCTCGGTTGTGCCATCGAGCACGCACTCGAAGGGCAGTGTGAACGCCTTCCCAGGGGCGAGCGTCACCGCCTGCTCGGCAACCGGGCGGGCGGCGTCGGCCTCGGTGACCACCTCGACCACGGCGCGGTAGTCGCCGCCGCGGGGCGAGGCGAGCGTGGCGGTGCCCCGCACGGTCTCGTCGGGAAAGTAGTGGACCTTGTCGAGTTCGACCGCCGTCACGACCGCATCGGCGGTCCGCACGGGGCGGATCTCGATCCGGTCGATCGCCAGCCGCAGCATGTCGATCGGAATCCTGTCGACCGCCGGATCCTCCTCGAGTTCGAACTCGTCGTCATCCACGCCCGGCTTGTCCGAGAGCAGCGAGTCGGCGTCGCTGGGGACGATGCTGGCGACCGCCTTTTTCTCCTCCTCGCTCTGGTCCCGCCGCATGCCCTCGAAGCCGCTGCTGGCGATGGCCGAGACGCGGACCGTCGCGTTGCCTCCGGGATGCATGAAGCGGAACGTGAACGGCTGGTAGCCCCCCTCGGGATCGAACGCGATCGCCCCGAGCGTCCGCTGCTCATTGCCTGCCTGGATCGTGACCGCGAGGCTGTGCATGAGCGATAGCGGTTTGGGTTCCATCCACACCGTCACGTCGTAGTCGCCGGCGGGCAGCGGGGAGCCGTGCTCGAACAGCTTTTGTTCGGCCGGCCTGCCATCCTTGTTGGACAGGAGGCCAACCACCACGCGGCCGTCCGAGGCACGCTCGTCGCGATGGACGAGGGCTGGCGGCTTGGCGGCTTTTTCGGCCTCGACCATCACCGGGGCCGGCGCCGCAGCCCCCGCCGACACTGCGGCAACGCAGGCCGCCACCAAGATGCCGCCACGGAGCCATCCACGATAAGAAGCCCCGGACGGAAGT
>JAPLNQ010000122.1 GCA_026401075.1 Planctomycetia bacterium | reverse complement strand
GCTGGCCGCCGACGAAGCCTTCCGCACCGGCCGCACGGTCGAGTTCCCGGCGTGACGCCGTCGGGCTTGTTGTCACCCCCACCAAAAAGCCCCACAAAAAGCCCCGGGCGGAAGCCCGGGGACTCCGGGTGTGGTAACCATCTCGCGGCCCATGCCATGCGGTTCAACGCACCACGCTCGCGCCGCAGGGAAAGCGGTCACCGCCGCCCACGCGGTGTCCCCCGGCTCACGCCGGGGGCTTTTATGGGAACGTGGACGTATGGAAACGTGGACGAACATAGTTGCGTCCCGTTTTGGCCTCTCATTCTCTCCGGCCGCGGAGCGCGTCGGTCTCGCTCAGCGTGAACCTGACGCTTACGACCGAGTTCTTCTCGGGGCCGGGAGCGTATTTGACGTAGGTCGTGGCGACGATCGTGCCGTCGGCGAGGAGTTCGACGCCCGAATAACCGCAATCGCTTTTGTTGCTGAAGTCGCGCAACAGTTTGATGCGGTATTGGCCCGGACGTCCCTGCTTGAGGTCGTCGTAGGTGCCGACCCAGGCGACGAAGTCGCCGCGGGTGGGGCTGTTGATGGCTTGGTCGCGGAAGCAGACGACCATGCGTCCGTCCTTGCTGAAAACACCATTGTGGCGGTCGCCGGTCAGTCCCCAGTTCGTGTCGACGGGAGTGGACCAGGTGCCGCCCTCGTTTTGGCTGAACATCATCAGGCTCCGCCCCCTATGGGTGTTCTCGCGAAGCAGACAGGCAAGCTCCTTGCCGTCGGGGGAACGGAAGACGAAAGGCTCGCACGGGCTCTTGCCGGCGACCTCCGCGACGATCCTGGGTTCGGACCAGGTCATTCCGGCGTCGGCCGTGATCGACTGGAGCGTCACGAGCGCATTCCCCTCACCACCGCGGGCCGGGCCGCGGTGATAGAGCCCGAGATACCGACCGCCGTCGAGGCGGACGATGCTGCTGAAGGCCATCACGCATGGAAAGTTGAGCGGCGGCATTTCCTTCCAGGATCTGCCGCCGTCTTCGCTGAGGATGCTCGGCATCCCGGGGCCGGTTCGCGTGCCGAGGGCTGCTGAGAAGACCCAGAGGCGTTCCTGCCCCGAGGGATCGACCAACCGGTAGATGCTCGGGCAGTTCTGGTGTTTTGCGTAGCCCTGCGGCAGCTGATCGTCGACTCGCGTCCAAGAGAGTCCGCCGTCTTCGCTGCGAGCCATCGGACCGGCGTGGCCGCCGTGGCCGATGCACCAGACCGCAAAGATCGTCTTGCCGTCGGGCATGAGCAGCGTGGTCGGATGGCCTTGGTAGACCTGTTCCGTCCCAACAGCGACGACCATCTGTCGTTCCTTCTGCCCAGAGATATCGACCACTGGCAGGTCGGGCATGTCCTCAGCAAGAGCCGCACGAGCGATCGCGGTCAGGCAGAGCATCGCTTGAATCAACAGTCGCATGAACAATCCTCCGTGTCATCGAACCGTTCGAACCGTTGAAAGGGGACGCAGCCAGTAGTGTTCGGCACGGGGTGTGCAAGCGGACCGAATTCCCTTGTTTGCGGTGCGCGCTTGGATAGAGAGCGGGCTTGGATGCCCCCGCTCCCATAAAAGCCCGACGCGCGAACAGGACGAAAAGAGCTGCGTCCCCTTTTTGGACCCAACGCGCCACGCTCGCGCCGCAGGGAAAGCGGTCACCGCCGCCCACGCGGTGTCCCCCAGCTTCCGCCGGGGGTTTGTTATCAAATAGCTGTATTTTTGGTAGCTGGCACCGTTTTCATCCGCCGAGTCCGGCGGGCTGCGTCCGCTTCGGTGAAAGCAGGATCACGGCCCGCTTGCCGTCGGTGTAATAAGGATCGCCGGTGAGGTTGCGGTGGGGAGCATCGCGGGGGCACGCCGGCACGCCGCCCACGTAGCCCGCCGCCTCCACACGCCCGGTGAGCGTCAGGTCTTCGATCACGTAGTCCCGCGACTCGTCGACGTTGGGATCGATGCGGTGCGTGGTGAGATTCCATGCCTTCGTGGTGAACCGCACGCCGATGTCGCGGCTCACCTGCCCCACCCACACCGGCTTCCCCTCGAAGGCGAGTGGTGTGATCCAGAGCCGCAGGTGCAGCCGCACGTTGATCGAGTGCCGCGTCCGCTGCAGGGCGATGTCCTGATCGCGGCCGAAGAGGTGCAGCGGGCTGACGGGCGAATAGCGGTAGTTCGCCCCCCATAGAAACGCCCGCACCGTCTTCCAGCAGGTGGCCAGCGTGATCGTCTCGCTCTCGTCCCACCTCGCGGCAAACCCACTCAGGAGCGTCTCGAACTCGCCGATCAGCACAAGGTTCACCGGATCGCCGCGCCGCGACTGCGTCGCGTTCATCGTGGCCGACGGCAGCGCCTCCAGTCGTGACACGAGCGTGTCGATAGTGCACGGTTCCACCGACGCGGCCGGTCGGATGCTGGCAAAATCCCGGTCGAGGTAATCGGCGGCGATGCCCGGCACCGGCACGGTGAAGAAGAAGTCGGTGGCGGCGGGCGCGGCGGTGGCAGCGGCGGCGGTGGTGGTGGCGGGCTCGCCAGCAGCGGGCTCAGCCTTGGCGAAGCCCATGGCCGCGGCAATCGTCTGCCGGATGTTGCCCAGCCTGGTCAGCCGCACGTGCACCGCCTTCGTGCCCAGGTCGAGCGTGGTGAAGACGAAGCCCTCGGCCGTCTCGCCAGGCGCAATAGGCCCGAGCCGAAACCCGTGGCCGCGGAAGAAATCGTCCATGCGCGCATTGTTGAGCCAGGCCGTGACCAGCTTGAGCGGCACGAGCCCGAGCAGCGGCAGGAACACCCACCCCATCGCTCCGAAGGCGGAGAGTCGACGGAAGATCGAGAAGTGGTTGACCCCGGCTGCCTCGAGCGGCGTGAAGTAGTTGGGGTCGATGCTTACCATCTGCAGCCGCAGGCTCTCGGCCGAGCGGTTGACTATCCTGAGGAAGACCGGCTGAATGCCCCGCCGCGCAACATCAACGCCGAACAGCGTCTTGGCCTCACGGCCGGCCAACACGGCGACGGTCACGGCCGCCCGCGGCTGCTCCTGCGTCTGCGCCCTGGCCATGAAGCTGTCGCACGCCGCGGCCGGATGGTAGGGCGTCGTCACCAGACGCCAGAGGCGGGCCGGCAGCGACCAGAAGAATCGCGAGATGTTCGCCACAGCCAACTAGCGCCTGCCGCAGTCCTTGAGCACCCGCTTTGACATCCCGCCGATGTGCGCCCGCATCAGCTTCCGCGCCGCCACCGGGTCGTGTTTCTTGATCGCCTCGTAGATCGCCCGATGATGCTTCGCCGTGGGGGCGACACGCTTGGCGAGGATCGCGGGATCGGTCTTGAGGTGATTCCACGACACGACGAGCGAGATGACCTGGGCGTTTTCGAAGAAGCGGCGGGCTACACGGTTGTTCGACGCGGCCAGGATGGTCGAATGGAATTCGATGTCGAGCGTGGAAAGCCGGCGGCGGTTTTCGGCTGCATCCAGCCAGCGGGCGAGGGCCGGCCGCTTGGCGATCTCCGTCACTTCATCGCAGGCGACGCGAAGACGCTCGAGTTGCGCTGGAGAAGCCAGACGGGCGGCCCGCTCGGCCGCATAGGGCTCGACCAGGAACCGCATGTCGTAGAGTTCTTCGAGCTCCAGCGGGCTCACCTCGCGGAGATAGACGCCCGACTGCGGCCGGTGCTCGATGAGCCCTTCGGCCTCCAGTTGCAGGAGTGCCTCGCGAACTGGACTGCGGGAGAGCCCCAGATCCTTGGCGAGCGACCGGTGCGAGAGCCGCTGCCCAGGCCGCACCTCGCCCCCGAGCAGGAGCTTGCGGACCTCAGTGTAGGCGTTGGACTTGGACGGCGTCGTGCGGGCAGGAACCAATGCAACTCTCCGAAAAACAATCGCCTGGGAATACATGTCGGACGACACGCTCTGACAGACACTCTACTGTGAGACGGGGCATCCGTCATGGGGGGGGCCACGGCCCGAAGCCGCCTGACCGGCATCCGCTCACATTCTGCTCATCAACCGCTCATCGTCCCCTCATTGACGGCCTGCACAGTCCGGCCGTAGCCTGCCATCTGTTCGGACACGTTTCGCCACCCTGGGGTTTCGCCATGATTGGACGCAGACGCTTTCTTTCGCAGGCAGTCGCCGCCACGACGGCCGCCGGCACCGCCATGGCGATCCCGCAGGGGCCGCTTCGTGCCGCACCGCCGACACTCCCGCCGACGGTGATCGACACCCACACCCACTTTTTTGATCCGACGCGGCCTGAAGGTGTGCCGTGGCCTGGCAAAGGCGGCGAACTCGACCGCCCCGTCCTGCCGGCAGAATGGCAGACGCTCGTCAAGCCGCTGGGCGTGACCGGCACGGTGGTGGTGGAGGCGAGTTCGTGGGTCGAAGACAACCAGTGGCTGCTCGACTTAGCTGCCCGGCATGATCGCGAGCGGCTGCCCGGCATGCTCGGAATCGTCGGCGTCGTGGGCAGCCTGCCACTGGGCGATCCGACCTGCGCAGCATTGATCGACCGGTTTGCGAAGCAGAAGCTCTATCGCGGCATCCGCGTGAATGGCGACAAGCTGCTCACGGGCCTCGACGACAAAGCCTATGCCGCCGACGTCGCCCGCCTCGCCGACCACGACCTCTCAATCGACATCAACGGCGGCAAGGTGTTCGACGCCGCCGCCGCGGCCGCGGCGAAGTTCCCGCAGATGCGAATCATCGTCAACCACATGGGAAACACGCCTGTCTCCGACAAGGGCCCGCTGCCCGAGTGGAGGGAGTCGATCAAGCTCGCTGCCCAGCACCCCAACGTGTTCATGAAGGTGTCGGCGATGGCGGAGAATGCCGCCCACACGATGAAGCTTCCCAAGGCACCTCTTGATCCGGCGTTTTACGTGCCGTGGCTCGATGCCGCCTGGGCTGCATTCGGCGAAAAGCGACTGATGTATGGCAGCAACTGGCCGGTCTCCGACAAGGCCTCGACCTACGCCGAGGTGCTCGACATCGTGAAGCCCTATGTCGCCCGCAAGGGGCCGGAGGCGCAGCGGTGGTTCTACGCCGAGGCCTCGCGGGCCGCCTATCGCTGGGTCGAGCCCAAGACCTGAGCGTGGCCCGGAATCACGGTCCGGACCCATCCGCTCACCCATCAGTCTGTTCGTTCACGCACGGGTCCTGGACGTCGTTTTGAAGGTCGGCAATGTGACCGCTGGCGACCGGGGCTTTTTGTTGGGCAACCATTTCATAGAGCCGCTCCGGCGCGATATCGGCCCCGTTCGGCCACGCCAGCGTGCCTCCCTCGATGACAAACCCCTTGAAAAATCCGATCTCGCGAAGCGGCTCGAAGATCGCACCGCGACCGCGATATCCACTCAGGTCAACACGCCCTGCCGTGCCGTCGTCGAATCGGATGAAGAGTGTCGATCCCTCGACCCACCTCGCCTCAACTAGATCGTTCATATCCCACATATCCACCACGCACTCCTATTCGAGCGGATCAATGCGATCCAGCGGTTCTCTGTCGCGGGCAAGCTCCCAGTCACGGCTCAGCTCGTCCTTGCGCAGCCCAATCCACTCCCGCACAAGCCTGACCGCCGTATGCGACCCAAGCGATCCGTTGACGACTTCGCCGTCGAGACCAATTTTCGCTTTCCTTCCCTGATATTCAACATGAATATGTGGCGGGTCGTGATCGTCGTAATACATACGCACGACGATGCCGAAAAATCGCGATATTTCTGGCATGGCGACGGACCTCCTGCCAGCATTGTATACATACGTATACTCGCCAGCAACGTGCGAGAGGAGTCGGGGCGACGTCCTTCCCAAAAGCACTCTTCCACGTCGAGACGTTGCCGCACAGGCCCGTTGAATCACGCCACGCGGTGCTTCTCGAGCACCGCGTCGGTGAGCCTGCCGCCCACGCCCGGCACCTCGGGGAGCGTGTAGTGGCCGTCCACCACGCGGATCGGGTTTTCCCAGATGTCGAACAGCGACTCGTAGCAGCATTCCACCATCGGCGTGTTTTCCGTCGCCGCCGCCAGCTGGGCGTGCACGTTGTGCTGCACGTTCGTGTGCGGGATCACGGAGAGGCCGTAGGCCCGGCCGAGCGCCGCCACGTCGAGCCACTCCTCGATGCCGGAGAGCTTGGTGACGTCGGCCTGCACGATGTCGACCGCCTTCTGGTCGATGTATTCGCGGAAGTCGTGGAGCGTGTAGATCGTCTCGCCCACGGCGATCGGCACGTCGAGCGCCTTCGCCAGTTCGGCATGGGCCCGCACGTCGAAGGGGTGCATCGGCTCCTCGAGCCAGGCAATGTCGAACTGCTCGAGCCGGCGGCCCCAGACGATCGCCGTCTTCAGGTCCCAGACGGTGTTCACATCGACCATCAGCTTGATCTTGTCACCAATCGCTTTCCGCACCGCCTTCACCCGCTCAAAATCCTCCCGCGGGTCGGGCCGGCCGAGCTTCATCTTCACCGCGTCAAAGCCGCGGTCGATGATCCGCTGCATGTCGGAGATCAGTTCCTCGGTGCTCCAGGTCAGCCAGCCGCCGTCGGTGTTGTAGGCCTTCACCTTCGTCTTGCAGGGGCCGAGGTGCCGCCAGAGCGGCTGTTCCTCCAGCCTGAGCTGGATGTCCCAGAGCGCGAGGTTCATCGCCGCCAGGCCGACGCGGGCCACGCCCACCCTGCCGATGAAGTGGGTCGTCGAGTGCATCGCCTTCATCAGCGAGTGCCGCTCGAGCGCCGGCTTGCCGATGACGGCCGGTGCGTAGCACTCGTCGATCATCACCTTCGCCGCCTTGAGCCCCTTGGAGTAGTTCCAGTTAAAGCCGTAGCCGGTGACACCCGCATCGGTGTGGATCCGCACCTGCAGAAACTCGACGGAATCGACGCTCGACTGCGAGTCGGTGATCGTCCGCTGCCCCAGCGGAACGTCGACGAGCACGGTCTCCACCCCGATGATCGTCGGAGAACCGCTCAGAGTGGATAGGCCACCGGCGGCACTTGCCTTGCCTGCCTGGGGTGCGGTGGACGTGGAACTGGCGTGGGCTGACTGCAGCGTGGACATACGACTCCGAATTCCTGATTTTCAAGGTGAGACGTTCCGAGCTCCCGGGATGGTGATCGTCATCGTGGGAGCCCGAAAGCACAACGCCCTTGATATACTGCAATGACAGTCGTCTCGCAATGAGACAATCCGTCTCAAATCGCGATCACGGCTCTCATGCCCCACGCCGCTCGGCATCGGCACGAAGCGAAAAACGTTGACGCAACACGCCCTCCCGGCTACGATCAAGCTTGTCGTGACAGTACTGCGTGCGAGAATTCTGTGCGGAGCCTGCGCGGATTGCAGGTTTCCGGTCATCGCAATGCCGCTTTAGGAGCATCCCATGCCATCGCGTTCGTCGCACTCGCCCGCCGGCCGTCCCGACCAGCGTGGCTGTCAGGAGTTTCGCTCCTTGATGGCGCGGGTGTCCCGTCGCCACGCCGTGCAGGCGGGCACGTTCGGCGCACTGGGCCTGTCGCTTGGCGATATGTTGCGGCTGGAGGCCCGGGGCGAGGCCAGCAACGAGGCCTTCCAGACCACCAAGGGCGCGTCGTCGAGCACGCCGGCCAAGGCGATGAGCGTGATCCAGCTCCACCTCGGCGGCGGCTTTCCGCAGCACGAGTCGTTCGACCCGAAGCCCGAGGCGCCGGTGGAATACCGCGGCTCGTTCGGCGTCGTGAAGACCAAGAACGGCGATGTCTTCAGCGACAACTTCCCCAAGACGGCCGCCATCACCGACAAAATCTCGATCGTGCGGACCGTGGTCGGCAAGATTCCCGATCATGGTCTGGCCACCTACCACCTCTTCAAGGGCTACACGCCCACAGCCGTGATCGACTATCCGGCGATGGGCTCCATCGTGTCGCACGAGCTCGGCGGCCGGGGAGAACTGCCCCCCTACATCGCTATTCCGAATCAGTCGGCCTTCGTGGGCGGCACCGGCTTCCTGAGCAGCACCTACGGTCCGTTCGAGCTCAATGCCGACCCGGGCCAGAAGGGCTTCAAGGTTCGCGATTTCTCGATCCCGGAGGGCGTGCCGCTCGACCGCTTCGACCGCCGCAAGAAGGCCCGAGATCTCGTCCAGCGCCGGATTCGGGCCATGGAAGCTGATCCGGCCACGCTCGACACGATGGACGATTTCTACAAAAGCGCGTACACGCTCCTCACCTCGAAGGACGCCCAGAAGGCCTTCACGTTCGAGGGTGAATCGGAGGACACGTTCAAGCTCTACGGCAACGACACCACAGGCTCGGTCCGCGGCCCGGACGGGAAATACCACACCAAGGGCCTGGCCGAACGGCTCATCATGGCCCGTCGGCTTGTGGAGGCCGGCACTCGGTTCGTCACCGTCACCTACGGTTCTTGGGATTCGCACGTCGACGTGAAGAAGAGCTGCCTCGAACAGATGGCCCCGCTCGACGCGGCGATCGCCGGCCTGATCACCGACCTTGACCAGCGTGGCATGCTCGACACCACCCTCTTCTGGCTGACGAGCGAATTCGGCCGCACGCCCAAGGTGAATGGCGACAGCGGCCGCGACCACTGGGCCCGCAACTATTCGATGCTGTTGGCCGGCGGCGGGATCGCCAAGGGGGTGATTCATGGCGTCAGCGATTCCACCGGCGGCGAGCCTGCCCGCGATGCCGTGCCGCTGGAGGACATCCAGTTCACCATCTACAACCTCCTGGGAGTCGACGCCAACAAGGAACTGGTGGCGTTTGGCACCCGGCCGATCGAAATCATCAAGGACGGCAATCTGGTCAAGGGCATCCTCAGCTGAGCCGACCTTGACACCGCGATTCGAGATCGACGCCAACGAAGAGGATTCCACCATGCACAATGCCCTCCGCAGTCGCACGTGGCTCCTGCTCTGGATCGCGGTCGCGACGCTGGCGTCGGGGCTGCTGACTGCCGCCGGCGCCGCAGCGAGTGAGTCTGCCGACGCACCCAGCTTCCGGCGCGACGTGATGCCGGTGTTGTTCCGGGCCGGCTGCAACGCCGGCACCTGCCACGGCTCGGCCCGCGGCAAGGACGGCTTCATGCTTTCGCTGTTTGGCTACGACCCGAAGGGCGACTACGCACGCATCGTCAACGACATACCGGGCCGCCGCGTCAATGCGGCCGTGCCTGAGCAGAGCCTGCTGCTGCTCAAGGCGCTTGGCGCGGTGCCTCACACGGGCGGCAAGCTCTTCGACAAGGACAGCGACCTCTACAAGACGCTCTTTCGCTGGATCGAGGCGGGCGCGCCAGACGACGCCGAAGCGGTGCCGCAGGTCGTCGGCATCACGCTCCCCAAGGAAAGCGTGGTGTTCAAGAAGATCGGAGGCCACGGGGTCGCCCGCGTGACCGCCCAGTTCAGTGACGGCACGAGCCGCGATGTCACCAGCCTCGCCCGCTTCTTCTCCAACAATCCGAGCGTGGCCACGATCGATGCCGACGGCAAGGTCACGGCCGTCGCCCCCGGCGACACGAACGTCTTCGCCCGCTACAGCCGGTTCACCGTCGGCTCCGAGGCGATCGTGCTGCCTCCCGAGGAGGGCTTCACCTGGCCGAATCCGCCGGCCAACAACTTCATCGACACGCTCGTCTTCGACCGGCTGCAGCAGCTCCGCATCATCCCGTCCGACCTCTGCGACGATGAAACCTTCCTGCGCCGCATCACGCTCGACCTGGCTGCCCGGCCGCCGTCGATCGAGGAATACCACGCCTTCATGGCCGACACGAAGCCCGACAAGCGGGCGAAAAAGATCGACGAGCTGCTCGCCGCCGACGCCTTCGCCGACCTCTGGGCGACCATCTGGTCGGAGCACCTGCGGATCATCGGAGGTAACTACGCCCCCCAGGCCACCCATGTGAAGGCGGCCGACGTCTTCCAGGAATGGATCCGCGCTCAGATGCGTTCCGGGAGGCCGCTCAACGAGTTCGTCGCCGACATGGTGGCCTCGTCGGGCAGCAATCTTTCGAACGGCCCGGCCAATCTCTACACCATGATGCTGCACCAGGTGCGGGTGGAGCCGAAGCCGCTGGCCGCCGACTTTTCGCAGCTCTTCCTCGGCGTGCAGATCCAGTGTGCGGAGTGCCACAACCATCCGTTCGACCGCTGGACGATGGACGACTACTACGGCTTCGTCAGCTTCTTCACCGGTATTAAACGCAAGAACGGCATCGAGCCCCGCGAGCGGCGCATCTACTTCGACACCTCCGTTGAGCCCGCCAAGCACCTCGTCGACGGCCGGCCGATGCCGGCGAAGGTGCTTGGCAGCGTCGAGCCGGTGGGCGGCGACGGCGATCCGCGAAAGGCGCTGGCAGCGTGGCTCACGTCTCCCAACAACGAGATGTTCAGCCGGAACCTCGCCAACCGTATCTGGGCCCAGCTGCTTGGCCGCGGCGTCATCGACCCCGTCGACGACATTCGCGTTAGCAACCCGCCGGTCAATGCCCCGCTGCTCGATGCCCTCTCCAAGCGTCTCGTCGAGGTGAAGTTCGACCTGCGGAGCCTGGTTCGCGAGATCTGCAACTCGCGGATCTACCAGCTCTCGAGCCGGCCCAATGCTTCCAATGCCCGCGACACGCGGCAGTTTTCCCACAGGCACCTCGAGCGTTTGCGGGCCGACACGCTGATCGATTCGGTCGTGGCAGTGACCGGCGTTCCCCGCAAGTTCGAAGGATTCCTGACGGGCACCCGGGCCATCGACGTCTACCCCAAGACCAGCGGCGACACCGCAGGCCCCCACTACGGCGATCCGTTCTTCCACACGTTCGGCCGCGCCAGCCGCGCGACGGTGGCCGCCGCGGAGACGAAGCTCGAGCCCACGCTCTCGCAGGCGCTCCATCTTGCGGTGGGCGACAGTGTCCGCGATCGGCTGACCGCGGGGGGCGTGGTGAAGAAGCTGATCGAGACGAAATCGACGCCCGAAGACATCATCGATGAGCTGTTCATCCGCACGCTCTCCCGCCGACCGACGACCGAGGAGATGACCGGCATGCGGGAACTCGTCGGCGACGACGTCAAGGATCAGGCCGTCTACGAGGACATCTTCTGGAGCCTGCTCAACTCGACCGAGTTCCTCTTCAACTATTGATCGATGAGAACTGCTCCCTCCACGTCCGTGTTTCACCGTTGCGGCAGCAGCCGCGGCTGGGCGGTCGTGATCGCGGCGTGCTGGGCCTTGCTGGCAGCGCCGGCCACGGCATTCGCCGTGATGCACATAGAGGCCGTGTCGCCCCGGATTGGCCAGCAGGGCACCACCATCGAGGTGACGATTCAGGGTGCCTTCCTGAAGGGGGCCCGCGAGGTCATTTTCTACCGGCCGGGCATCCGCGCCACCAAGATCACGGAACTGCCGAACGTCCCGTACCGGATGACCCTGGCCCACGGCAACTACATCGAAGAACAGATCTCCTGCCAATTCGAGATCGCGGCTGACTGCCCGCCGGGCGAGCACCCCTTCCGCGTCCGCACGGCCACGGAAATCACGACCGTTGGAACGTTTCATGTCACCCCATTCCCCGTGATCGAGGACACCGACCGTGAAGCGGGAGGCCCGAAGAACGACACGCTCGAGACGGCGCAGGCCGTCTCACCGAACGTGTCGATTCGAGGTCGGATCGCCAACACCTGGCCCGATGTCGACATCTACCATGTGCCCGCCAAGGCCGGGCAGCGGCTGTCGGTGGAGGTCGAGGCGGTCTGGATCGCCGACCGGCACTACGCCGACTCGGAATACGACCTGGCGATACGGATCCGCGACGAGGAGGGACGGGTGCTGGCCGCCAACGACGACAATCCGCTCCACGTGCAGGACCCGATGGTGGCGCTCGAACTACCCCGGGATGGAGCGGTGTTCGTCGAGGTCCGGCAGTCGGTATTCAACACCTCTCCGGCCCCCTACGTCGTGCACATCGGCACGAATCACCGCCCGCTCGCGGCCTATCCGCCGGGGGGCCCAGCTGGCACAGCCCAGAGGGTCCGGTTTCTTGGCGATCCGCTCGGTGACTACGACGACACGGTGGCGATCCCCGCCGAAACCGGCACGTTTCCATATTTCGGCGACGCCCCGATGCCGCTGCTGCTGCGGTCGAGCGGTTTCCCCAACGTCTTGGAGTCCGAGGCCGCAGCGGAGACCCGTGTCGAAAAAGTGCCGACGGCCGTCAATGGCATCATCGATCGATCCGACGACACCGACGCCTTCCGCCTGTCGGTGAAAAAGGGGGATCGCTATCGCATCCGCGTCTTCGCCGCCACGCTCGGATCGCCGCTCGATCCGGCAATCCGCATCCGGCGGATCGATGCCTCGGGAAAACCTGAGGCCATCGAACTCGAGGCTGACGACGCCCCCGTCACCGACCGCGACATTTTCGGCACGTCGTTCCGGTCTGTCGGGGGGCTCAAGGACCTGCTCGACCCCTCGGTCATCTGGGAGCCCAAGGCCGATGGCGACTATCTGCTCGAGGTCCGTGACAGAAACGGATCGGGCAGTCCGACGAGTGTCTACCGCATCGAGATCGAGCCCGCCTCCGACGCGATCTTCGCGCTCCTGCCGGGCACGGGCGATTGGAATGAATCGCTCCGCAAGGTTGGTCTCGTCGTGCCGCAGGGCAACCGCTTCACGATCAACGTCTCTCTGCCGCAGGGACAGGGGAACAGGTTCACGGGCGAGTTCGACCTCGTGGCCCGTGGACTGCCGGCCGGCGTGCGGCTTGTGTCGCCACGGTTCCCCGCCGGACTGCCGGCCAACGCTGAATGGCCTGTCCAACTCGTCGCTGATCCAGCGACTCAGCCCACCGCCGCCCTGATCACGCTCGATGCGGTGCCGGCCGATCCCTCTCGCACACTCCGCACCGGATCGCAGCAGAATCTCCCATTCATCAACCACTCCGGTGGAGATGCCTGGCGGACAGTCCGGCTCGACCGCTTCGTGATGGCGGTCACCGAGCCGTCGCCATTCTCTATCGACATCGTTGCCCCGCAGATCCCCATCGTCCGTGGTGGCGAACTGGCGATCCCCGTGAAGCTCACGCGGCAGCCCGGCTTCGACGAACCGGTCGACTTCAACTGCGACTTCGCGCCGAAGGGTGTCAACCCGCAGCCCGAGGCCACGATTCCATCGGGTGAGACCGAGGCAGTGCTGAAACTCTCGGCAGATGCCAATGCGATGCTCGGCAAGGGCCCGCTGTTCATCGTCGCGTCGTTCACGGCCCCCAAGGGCGACAAGGGCAACGCCGGCCAGATCCGCGTGTCGAGTGCGATCGTCGAACTCACCGTAGCGGAGCCCTTCGTCGAACTGGCCAGCCAGCCCGAGAGCCTCCGTCGCGGCGAGAAGAAGCGATTCTCTTGGACGATCCAGCAGAAGAGCCCCTTCGAGGGGCAGGCCTCCGTCAAGCTCCTGGGACTGCCGAAGGGGGTCCGCGTGGTCGAACCGCTGCCGGTGATCACGCGGGAGTCGAAGGATCTCGCCTTCGAGATCGAGGCCACCGACGAGGCCCTCCTGGGCGCGGTCGGCGGACTATCATGTGAGCTGACGGTGCTGATGGCGGGACAGGAGATCCATCAGCGAAGCGGCAAAGGCACGTTGCGGATCGATCCGCGCCGCTAGACTTTGGATCCATCCACACAAGATCTATCCACACACGCGACAAATAAACACGATCCACTTTCTTCGAACCCTCATTCGAATCAACAGGAGTCGGTCAGATGCAAGCCAGCCTGCGTTTTCTCATCGTGGCATCCACTTTCATGGCGTGCGTGGCGGTGCCCTCCATGCCGGCCGCGGCCGACGATCCCAAGCCTGTCACCTTCGACGACAACGTCGCCGGGATTCTCAAGAAGAACTGCCTGCAGTGCCACGGTGAAGCGAAGCAGGAGGCTGGGCTCAACTTCGCGACGTATGCCTCCCTGGTGAAGGGTGGCAGCGGCGGCGTGGTGGTGGTGGCCGGCCGTTCGAGCGCCAGCCGGCTCCTGGAGGTGATAACGGCCGAGGATCCCGACGCGCGGATGCCGCCCGACAACGATGCCCTGCCGGCCGACCAGATCGCGATGATCAAGACCTGGATCGACACGGGCATTCGGGAGAATTCAGGGAGTTCCGTCGCGGCCGCCCGCACGCTCGGCTTCAAGCCGGCGGCGGCAACGCAGGCCAACGACGGACCGCCACCCGTGCCCGCCAACCTGCCCGACTTCAAGCCACGCAAGACCCACCGCCCCTACCCGGTGCTGGCTCTGGCCGCCAGCCCACGGGCACCGCTCGCGGCGGTGGCCTCCTACGAAGCGATCGAACTGATGGCGTCAAAGGACAAGAGCTACGGCGCCATCGCCTTCCCCGAGGGTGAGCCACTCGTGCTGAAGTTCAGTCCGTCGGGCCGCGTGCTGCTCGCCGCAGGTGGCAAGCCGGTGCAGAACGGCGCGGCCGTGCTCTTCGACGTCACCACGGGCAAGCGGCTGTCATCGGTCGGCGATGAGACCGATGCGGTGCTGGCCGCCGACATCTCGCCCGACGAGCGGCAGGTGGCGATCGGCGGCTCCGGCAAGGTCGTGAAGATCTTTTCGACCGAAGACGGAAAGCTCCTGCACACCCTCGCCAAGCACACCGACTGGATCACGGCTCTGGCCTTCAGCCCCGACGGGAAACTGCTGGCCACAGGCGACCGGATCGGCAACATCCATCTGTGGGATGCGAAGTCGGGCGGGATCGTGCTGCCGCTTTCGGAGCACAAGGGTGCGATCCGAACGCTCTCGTGGCGGAGCGACAGCGGCCTGGTCGTCTCCTGCGGTGAAGACGGCCTGATCGTCTGGTGGGACGTGAAAGATGGCTGGCCTGCGATCTCCAAGCCGAATGCCCATCCTCCCTCGCGGCCCGCCGGCAGCTACGGCAAGATCGCCAGTGGCGTCCTCGACGCGGCCTTCGGGCCAAAGGGCGAACTGGCCACCTGCGGCCGCGACGGCATCATTCGCCTCTGGGCGGACGACGGCAAGGAGCTGAAGAAGTTTGCGATCGCCGACGACAAGCCGGTCGACAGGGCGGCCCCCAAGGGCGTGACGGTCCTGCCGACCCGCGTGGCCATCTCGGCCGATGGATCGGTCGTGCTGGCTGGCGATTCCGCCGGTCAACTGCACGCCTGGCCCACCGGCGCGGCGGCTCCGGCCAAGTAGAATATGAACAGGGGACGCAGCCAGTAGTGTTCGGCACGATACGTGCTGTTCCCCCGTGGCGGCAAGTTTTTAACTTGTCCGGGTGTTACGTGCGGTTGCTGCGTGCTGTGGTCAGCCCGCCGGCTGCGGCATGCTCGTCGCCGGCGGATTCTGCTACGGGAGGCTCTTGGACAAATCGTCCATCGCTCGTGAGGCGCAGAATTCACCGGACTCCCTGTGGGGGCGAGTTTTTAACTTGCCCCCTCCGACCGGCTCCTCGGCGTCAGGAGCGGGAGGCGAGATCGGCGAGCGTGGCGTCGCCGGCGCACAAGCGAGCTGCGACACCTTCCGGCATCCACCGCAGGCGATAGATCTCTCCAATGAG
>JAPLNQ010000172.1:17542-19992 GCA_026401075.1 Planctomycetia bacterium | reverse complement strand
GTGGCCGGATTGCCTTCCTCCTCGTCAAGCGCGAATGACTTCACGAGCACCGTGCCGTCGGGAAAATTCCAGCCGCGGGCATTGGTCACGCCGATCTTCGCCGGCACGATTGTTCCTTCCTGCTTCATCGTCGGCGGCAGGGCGAAGAACCGGGCCTTGTGCGTGCCGTCGCTCCAGAGCGGCGAGGCCGGCTCGTAGGGGACCACGCCATCGACCATCCTGTGCTTCGCCACGTCGGCAAACAGGCCGCTCTCGGAGAGCTTCCTGGGGAACGGGGGCTGGTCCTTGGCAACCGGCGGCGTGGGCGCAAGCGTGTAGAAGCCGCCGGCCTCGCCGGGCTGGTGATCGCAGATCAGCATCTCGCCCTTGGAGTCGGTGCCGAAGCCGGTGATCTGGAGGGTGGTGTCGGCGATGAGTTTGTGCCAGGTGACCTCTTTGCCATCGTGCCGGATGCCCCAGATGCGGCCGGTCGAATAGTCTGCGTAGATGTAGGCCCCCTTGAGCTCAGGCAGGGCAGAGCCTGTGTAGACGAGGCCGCCGGTCATCGCCCGCGCTTCGGCGTGGGGATGTTCCGCGATCGGCTTCGAGATCGGCGTGGGGCCCGGCTTCTGGTCTTCATTGAACTTGTGCGTGCCCTCGACGATGCTCCAGCCGTAGTTGGCACCGCGTTCGACAAGATAGATCTGCTCCCAGAGATCCTGCCCCTGGTTGCCCACCCAGATCTGGCCTGTCTGTTTGTCGATCACGATCCGCCACGGCTGTCGGAAGCCGTAGGCATAGGTCTCGGGCCGGGCGTTTTCCACCGTGGCGATGGGGCTGCCGGCGTCGAAGATCGGATTGTCCTTGGGCACGGAGTAGTGCCGGCCGTCGTTGGGCGTGTCTTCATCGGGGTGGTCGACGTCGATCCGCAGGATCTTCGACCGCAGGAGCGTGAGGTTCTGCCCGGCCAGGTCAGCGTCGGAGTCGCTCGTGCCGTCGCCCGAACCGACATACATCATGCCGTCGAGGCCAAACGCCATGTCGCCGCCGTTGTGGCCGTCGGAATCCCACTCGATCATCACTTCGGCCGACTCGGGATGGAACGTGTAGGGCGGCTTGCGGTCGATGACATAGCGTGTGACCCGCGTGAATTTCTTGGGGCTGCCGTCGGCCTTCTTCGGCACCTCCTTGTCGGGGCCGACCGGCTTTCCCGGCCCGTTGCTGCCGATGTAGACGTAGCCGTTCTCGGCAAACTTCGGGTGGAACGTGATCGCGTAGTGCACGCTGCCATCCTCCGGCAGGAGCAGCTCCGGCTCGAATGAGTCGGGCGTGTCGCGCATCCGCAGCACCCTTGACGGCTGGTAGGCCCCCGGCTCGGTCACGTAGAACAGTCGGTCGCTGCTGGGCTGGTGGGCGACGGCGATCGGGCACGGAAGCTTCGCCAGCGGCAACACCCGCTCAACGGTGTAGGGCAGGGGGGGCTCGGGCGAACCGACGACCTTCGACGTCGACACCGGCACGATCTTCGGAATGCCGTAAGGCTTCGAGGCGGTGACCGCCGGGCCGATGAACCGCAGCGGCGCGTAGTCTTCGTGCTGGTGAAAGCTGAGCTTCGAGAGCGGGGCCGACGTGGAAAGCTCCGGCTGCTCGCGGCTCACGTCGTGGTCGTAGCGACAGAGGGCAAACCGCCACTCGTCGCCCGGCTCGGGCCGTCCGCCCGTGTGCATGAAGCTCGACCAGGGGATCCGCATCTCGACCGACCAGCCCTTGTCGGTGTCGGTCCAGTTGTCGAGCGTGCCGCGGAGCGACACGGCCGATTCGATGCCGAAGTCGTGCATCTTCTTGAACCGGCCCACGCTGCCACGCCGTGGGATGAAGCAGTCGAACTGCGTGTTCTTGGCGTTAACCTGCAGTTCGTAGTAGGAGGGCTTCTCGGTCGAGGGCTTGAGGAAGACCTCGAAGACGTCGTTGTCCCAGATCTGGCCGTCGTGTTCGGTGACGTCGGCGTAGAGATCGTCGTCGTCCATGTCAGCCGACACGTAGAGATGCTCGCGGTCCCAGAGCAGCTTCGCTCGTGTGGCTTTTGCGGCCCGTCGGGCGGCGTGCCCCAGCCAGGGCAGCGAGAACTCACCCACCTCCATAGCGTCTTTCCAAGCCGCCTCGTCGGGGGAACCGTCGATCGTGACCACGGCCTCCGTGAACCGGCAGTCGTAGGGAGACGGCATGGTGGGCCAGGGCCGCGCATCGGCCCGTTCGGCAGGCCGGACGCACCCGCCGCCTGCAAGGCACGCCACGACGGCAGCGGCGCCCGTGGCCTTAAGAAAAGTACGGCGGGAGGTGGAGGGTGCGGAATCCATGGAGCAAAACTCCTGTCAGTGTTCGGAGGGCAGCGGCCGCACGGGGCCGATATCGTATGTGCTGACGCAGGCCATCTTTACCACCGGGCAGGTAGCACCCGTTCAGGCCTGTGC
>JAPLNQ010000172.1:7848-17503 GCA_026401075.1 Planctomycetia bacterium | reverse complement strand
CGTTCTTTCAAAGTGCGCGGTTCAAGCGGTATGCCGGTCGGTCGCCCGTAGATTAGAACGAGGGCGGTTCGTCGTCATCTCACCGGAGCCCGCCATGCCCAGCCTGCCGTATTCTCGCGGTCGCCTGCCCTCTCCCTGCATCTGCATTTCTGCCGCCCTGCTCATGGTCTGGGCGGCGGTGCTCCCTGCCGCGGAGACCACGCTCGAGATCAGTTTCACACCGGAGCAGTTGCAGGCCCGCAATGTCGAACGGTCGGGCGTGGTGGCCGGTCAGCAGGGGCCGGTCTTTGAGACCGTGGTCGATGCGGCCGGCGAGAAAACCGAAGGCACGATGGCATCAGCGCAGACGGCCCCGCTCTCGCCGGGGCTTTACGAGGCGGCCATCACGTTCGACGCCGAGTTGTTCCCCGACTATCCGACGCTCCCCTTCGCCATGCCGTCCTGGCTCTCGATCGGCGGCACACGGGCCGCCGGGGGCCAGCCACCCGTGAACCGACCGGTCTGGCTGCACGACATCGCGACGAGTACCCAACCCCTGACCCGCGTGGTTCCATTCGAAGTGACGGGCGCTCCTTCGGCGTACCGCATCAGCCTCGACTGGCGGACCCACCACCGAGTACCAGGACTGGGCAAGGCCGCCGCGCGGGTGCACGGGATCACTGTGCGACGGATCGATACTGGCTGCTTTATTCGCAGCGTGCTCACCGACAAGGTGATCACCGCACCGGGCGGCTCCGCGATCGCCGTCTGCGAGATCGTGAATGTGGGTGAGCAACCTTGGCAGGGCACGCTCGACCTCACGCTGCTTTCCGGCATCGAAGACCGTCGGTCGGTGGGCACGGTCGAGGTTGTCGTTCCCGCCGGCGAGGCGACGACGCTCCGCCAGGAGTTCGACGTCGGCCTGCAACTCTTTGGCCGTGGCCTCGTGGCCACGCTTGCCGATGCCTCCGGGCCAATCCACACCCGCGACACGGCGTTTGCCGTGGCCGACCATTTCTGGGACGTCGCCCTTGGCACAACCGGCGGCGGCATCGTCGCCAACTCGGGCATGTATGGCGACCGCGGGCCGGCCCTCGTCAAGGAGCAGGTCGCCCACATGCGGGCGCGGTATTCCAACTGGTTTGAAAAAACGTTCTGGGCGCCCGACGACTGGGGCAACCTCATGCCCACGGAACCGGAATGGGCCAGCGGTCAGGCGGCCCGGCAGGAGCATGCGGGCTATCTGAAGCAGCATATTTCCGCCGCTCGCGACCAGGGCATCCGCGTTATCTCCTACGGGAAGGGCATGGCCGGCGGCCCGTCGGCCTATGAGTTGCTCCGAAAAAAGCCGGAGTTTTTCGTGCGCAATGAACGCACCGGCCGCTGGGGGGCCAATGCCGATCTCTGGGATCTCGACCACTGGAGCGATTTCACCGTGCGGGCCAAGGAACCGAAGAAGTTCACGACCAGTTGGCATCGGATTCCTCCCGATCTCGCGCGGCTCGACGCCCTCGACCACGGCATCGACCAACTGATCGCGTCGGCCCGCCGATTCGGGTTCGACGGCGTGCGGTTCGATGGTCACTTTTCCGCCGTTGACGACGTCGTCTCGACGTTCAACATGCGGCGGCTCAAGGAACGGGTCTGGCGGGAGCATCCCGACTATCTCTTCGGGTTCAACTTCTGTGCGCCACTCGACTACGCCGACCCGTTTCCGCACGAGGTGCGCGAGGGGCTCGCCGGCGGTGGGATGTGGATGAACGAGGCAGTCGGGCAGTGGAGCCGCAAGGGCTCGGGGAACTTCACGAGTTGGCGCGACTACGCCACACAGGAGCTGGCGTCGTCGCGACGCATCCAGGCAGCCGGTGGCACCTATCACCTCATCCACCGGCTCCCGGCCGAGCGGACCGAGCAGCAGCGGTATTACAAGTTTGTGATCAGCGTCCTCGCCGGGGCCCATCCCTGTTATGGCGACCATGAGTTTGCTCCCGGCGCGACCAACTGGGGCAGGTTTCTCACTCGGTTTGGCGGCCTCTTCTGGCATCCCCGGCGGGCGGCGGTCGATCCCGCCGTGGTCGGATTCGAGGCGATCGGCCTGCCTGCCGACGTGGCCTGGCAGACATGGCCGCAGACAGTGCCGGTGGCGGCCGATCGGGAGTGGCTCGTGGTGCCGTTCCTGCGGTATCCCGCCACTGATGAGATCGCGAAGACGGATGCATACCCTGCGCCGGCAACTGGCGGACGCCTCGCGGTCAAGGCCACTGCCCTGCGGTCGCGGGTGAAGCAGGCCTGGTGGATCGAGCCCGATGCGGAGCCGGTGCCCCTGAAGATGGATGGCGATGGCACGCTCGCGTTGCCGCCGATCGCCCCGTTCGGCGTCGTCGTACTCGAGCTCGAAGGCTGCCCGGGATTTGCGCCGGTCGCGCGGCCGCGATTCACGGAGCCGGTGAGCGACGCGGCGGTGGCGAAAAGCCGGGCAGGCGGCGGGCGGATCGTCGTCGTCGATCCGCTGCGGCCCGAGCTGAATGCTGCCGCTGACGATCGCGTGCAGACGGTCGAGTCGGAGCAGGTGTCGTGGTCGGCGAAGATGATTGCGTTTGACGATGCGAAAGCTTCCGGCGGCAAGGCAGCCGGCGGCGACCGGACGCTCGGCACGAGCGTGTGTGCGGCGTATTTTCCCAATCTGCCGCCGGGCAGCTACCGCGTGACACTCCGCGCCCGCACGACGCACCCATTTCCCGATGGGGGCATGGTGACGATCTACGAACAGTTTCGACTTCCCGACGGCAAGCTGCTGCCCCGCGAGGGGAGCAAGCTGGGCCAGCCGCTGCGGCCGGGTGATCTCGATCGGGAATATCGGGAGATCGTCGTGAAGCAGCCCTATGAGCATTTTGGTCTCGGGTTTGGCACCGTCTTCGTGCATTTCCCGGTGCCGGTTGATGCGCCGCCCGATGCCCGCTTTCTGCTCGACTGGGTGCGGATCGAGCGGCTCGAAGACTACACCGACGCTGTGATCGCCAAGAAAATGCAGATTCGCACGGCCGACGTGGCGGCAGGCCCACGGCAGCAGGTGCTCTGGCTCCGGGGCCTGTACGACGATCTTTATGCGCTCGACAAGGCGATCGAGAGCGGCCTGCCGGGGGCGATGGTGACACGTCGCTACCAGCGGGAACTGCCGCAGGCAGCAGCCGACCTGGCGCCGTTCGGCACGATCATCCTCACCAACGTGCCAGTCGATCAGATGGGCGTGGTGATGCGGAAGGCCTATGCCGACTGGACGCGTGCGGGTGGCCATCTCGTGGTGCTGGGTGGCGATTACGCCCTCGGCCAAGGGCTGATGAAGGGCACCTTCCTGGAAGCAGTGCTGCCCTGCGGGCTCACGGTGAATGCCGACGTTGCCAGGCTGCCGGAGGGCAGCGGCATCGACGGCCTCGGCCGCGTGTTCTTCGCCCACGCCGTGAAACCCGAGTCTGATGCCACCGTCCTGGCGTCGGCGGGGGAGATGTCGATGCTACTGACCCGGCCGATCGGGAAGGGTCGCTGCACGGTGTTTGCCGGCACGGTGCTTGGCGGCGACGGCGACGACGCGGCTGCGTTTTGGAACGCCGCCGGCTGGCCCGCCCTGCTTGGCCGGGCGATCGCGGGAGAGTGACGCGAGCTACTTGAGGTCGAACGCGAACGCGAAAGGCCCCTTCTCGTGGACCTCCGCGGAGAGTGGCGTCGTGTCGCCGCTGAAATACTTCGTGTCGAAGAGCGGCACGAGTTGGATCAATTCGCCCGCCGCAGACCGCCTGGCGAACTCCTCCTCGGTCGTCGATTCCGGGGGCACCATCTTTTCAACCGTCACGCGATGCTCTCCGGCGACGACACCCCGCGGGGAACTGCGGGGCGAGAACCGCGTGGCCAGCGTGAACCGGCCGTCCGCATCGGTCGTACCGACGGCCAGCACCGGCCGGCCCGTCTCCGGATGGCCGAGAACCCCACCGTAGCGCCGGCGACCGGCTGGCCCTTCCACCGAACCACCCCGGTGATGGCGTGAAGGTTCGGGCCGCGGCGGCAGCCAGGAATGCCGATCGCCACGAAGCACCCGGCAAAGACCACGGCGATGAATCTTCGACGAGCGAGGTATGGAATCGGGCGCGGCATCAGAAGTCTCCGGCGGAGAAGAACTCGCCGCCATTGAACGTGCCGAGCGCCCCCCAGACACCGTATGGGCTCTTCTGGTTCGCCGCCGTCGCCGACGGCTCAGTCGTCGTGCTCAGCGTGCCGCAGTCGATCGACTCGGCGATGAACCGCGCCGAACCGTCTGCCATCGCCACGTGCGCGCCGCCGTTATGAAAACTGCTGGCGCTGGCGAGCACCTTCGACGGCCACATGTTGTTGTCGGCACAAGAAGGGCTGTTCGGCGGCAGGATCGTCGAGAAGCCAGCCGTATGCGCATGGCCGACGAGCCCGGCCGGCGGGGCATCGGCCGCCAGGGCCGTCGCAGTGACCTGCGACAACACAAGCGACAACGAAAGAAAACAGGTCAGGGCGATGAGGCTGGAGCCGTTTCTCATGCGGTTCCTCGCGTGGTTCAAGGATGGTCTCCTGGAGAGATGAGGGGCGGATGTTCGCGCCGGGCCATACGCCTGGGCGTTGGCCTGGAAGCGAGCGAGGTTCAGCGACTGCTCTACTTGTCGGGCGCGTTGCTCGGCGGGCCGCTCGTGAGGTCGAACCTGAACGCCGGACCGGTGTTGCGGCCTTTCTTCACCGTCGCATTGAGCGGCGAGGCGGTCTTTTCGCCATATGCCTTTGGCACGATGTAATCCGGCGGCAGCGAGTTCAGCCTGTCTGCCTCCGCCTGCCACTTGCCCGCGGCGGTCCCGTCGGAAGGGTCGGGCTGAGGACCGAGTTCCTCCAAACGGTTCCGCCACTTCACCACCGTCACGGCGTAGTCGCCGACAGGAGCCCCGCCGAGGCGCTTTCCGCCCTGGCTCGTGGTGAGGCGGAACTTCCCAGCCGAATCGGTCCTGCCGTAGGCGACGAGTCCCCCGGCGACGGGTAAAAATCCCACGTCCGCTCCGGTGACTGGCTCACCGTCCAGGAGCACGGTGCCTTCCACGAACTCGACCTTTGGCCCCGCACGGCCGCAGCCAACAACGAACGCAAGGGCGACTGCGAGCAGGCAGACGGCGACTTTGCTCAAGCAGCGAGTCATCGCACGAGTGAACGAGCCAATTCCGAACCGCTTCGATTCCACCGTATCCGCCTCCGTCATATTCAGGCGATGGCCCTTCATCGGTGCATCACTCCGTCAGCGGTCGTTGTTCGCCGCGGGAGATCGTTCCCAAGGCGCCCCACACGCCCCACATCGACTCGCCCTTGTAATATGTGGCGTTGCTGGATGTCGTGGGAGGTGTCACGGAGAGATCACCGCAGTCGATCGTTTCGGAAATCAAGCGACTCGCGCCGTCGCACATCACCACGCCAGCGCCCCCCGGATGGTTGCTCGAGATCGAACTGAAACTCGAGTCAAAACTCGTCCCGGACGAGCAGGCCGTGGAATTTGGAGGAAGGTTGGTGAAGAAGCCGGTGTAATCCGTCCTTGCCTGGAGCCACCGCATTCCCTTCCCCCAACAATTATCAACAATATTGTTTGACGGTTGAACCCAGGAAGTCGCGTTCAAGCAGGTGATGGGAGCCGACTGGGTAGCGCCTGAACTCCAGTTCGTAACGCTCGCTTTCACCCCGAACCTTCGATCCGTGGCGTTTTCTACCACACCCACTTCCCCGAGCAGGACCGTTTTTGAAAGCCCATCGGTGATTTTCATCAGCGTCATGGGAATTTGGTAGGTAGAACTGCCATACGTGGACCAATAGTTCACGAAAGGGCCTCGAAACTGGTTGACGCTGGCAAACGGAGTGTTGTTGCCGGTGGCCCCAACCATCACATCACCCCAGTTTGCGGCGTAATTCAGCGGCTGCACCGCGGGCCTCGAGGCATTGTTTTGCCGCCGCGCCGCAACGCCTGGGTCTGAGGGGCACGCCAGCGTCGAGATGAATCCTGATGTTCCAGTTCTATTGAAAGGCGTGTTTTGAGCGTTTCTATTCGCCGCCGCGGGCGTCGTCGTCGTGTCATTCGCAAACGCCACTATTCTGTTGTAGAGGTCCTGTTGCTCGATGTAGGGCAGGACACTCACGGTGTAGCCGTAGTCGCCCCGAACGTCTGCAATGATCTCGGGCGGGCCGCTCCCTGCAGGGATCATTCTCCTGATGTCGACGTAGGTAAGCGCTCCCAGCCCCAGTTGTTTCAAGTTGTTGAGACACGCCACGCCGCGAGCAGCCTCCCGCGCCGCCTGAACGGCCGGTAGCAAAAGCCCCACGAGCGTGCCAATGATGGCGATCACGGCCAAAAGTTCGACCAGCGTAAAGGCCCGCCGACTGCGCGATTGGACTCGCGGCTGGTGTTGCATCGCCCGCATAGGTGTTCTCCGTAAAAACATTCTCGGTGGAGAACGTCATTCCCGCCCGTCCCAGAAATATTGTGCAACGGCGTTCTCGTCAACTGCTGGAATGTGCGTTCTTTTCAATCCTGTTCGAATTCTCATTGTCGTGCCGCGGGCTTCAGCCCACGGTCCACTCGGTCTCGAAACTGCCCGGGCGTCATGCCGACATGCCTCTTGAAGAACGTCGACATATATTGCGTGGAGCTGAACCCGCAGGCCGTGGCTACCGCCGCGATCGGGTAGGTCGGATCTCGGAGCAGTCGCTTCACTTCGCCGATCTTTGTGGCGACGATCTCCTCGTGGACGGTGCGGCCAAAGGTGCGGCGAAATCGCTCGTCGAGCCAGGCCCGCGACAGGCCGACGCTACGGGCCAGCGTCGCGGGCGTAACATCATTAACGAGGCCGTTGCGGAGCTGACGAATCGCTTCGGACACCTGCGGATCGGTGGTGAACAGCCCGGCCGTGGACCGCCTCCGCACGAGTCCCGCGGGCGGTACGGCCACATGCCGAGGGCATCGGTCGTGGCGACCGTTGAGTGCGGCATGCAAGACCGCTGACGCCACCACTCCCAACTGCCGATAGCCGAGATCGACGCTCGTGATCGGAGGCTCGGCCGCCTCACACAAGAGGTCGTCGTTGCCGATCCCGACCACGAACGCATCGCCGGACACACGCCAACGCAGCCGCCGAACGGCGTCGAGCACGAAGGCGGCCTGCCGGTCGTCGGCAGCCAGGATGCCGATCGGCCGAGGCAGATCCTGAAGCCACTCACGGAACCCAGTTGGCTCCCTCAACGCGGTGTCTCTCGAATGTGCGATCAACGGCGTTCGTCGCGCCTTGCGGGCCTGCCGCACGAACGCCTCGGCGAGCCGTTGATCATCCGCGGCGGGCATGAAGACGAGCGTGACGGCGCCGCAGGCGACAAGCTCGGCGACGGCCAGCCGAATCACGGCCCCGCCGTCGATGCGCACATCGGCAAGCACGCCGAGGCCCGTCGATGAGGGGGCCGCCAGCCGATCGTCGATGGCCACGGCAGGCAGGTGCCGGTGTCTGGTGCATTGGAAAAACCGGGCGTCGTGCGGCGAGCCGATGATGGCATCGATGCTCGCGGTTTCGGCCGCCAGATCGGCAGGGTTGGCATCCACGAGGATCGACCATGCCGGAAGCGTGGCCGGCACCCAGCCCGGAAGCGAGCCGATAGCGGCGGCCTGCGAGAAGGCCTTACGGCCATCCCTCGCATAGTCGATCACGCCGCGGGCGGCTTGCCGGTCGGCGTCGCCGCCGCCGAGGAGCACGGCCACCGTGAGTTGACGATTGGCGGCTCGAGAATGTGGCATTCCCTGAATCATGTGTGCACCCTTGGCCATGAATCGCAGGAATACCGGAGGATTCTCCCTGCCCCGACTTGTCACTGAAACTCTGCCCGCCCCCAGCACGCCGCCCGCTCGTGCGGCAACATCCGCACTGGTTCGAGGAGGTTGCGAATCTCGATCATCTGGTCGCGCCACAGCCGGCCGGAGGGGTCGGCCCAAAAGGCCTGCCAGACGGTGCCGAGCACGTCGCCCGACTGCGGCGGATCGTCGGCGGCGTTGAGAAGCCGCCACGGAATGGCCCATTCGAGCGTGTACCCGCGGCCGTCGGTATCGAGCACGAAGGCTCCCTCCGCAACCGGCGGATTCACGATCGGGTCGGAATACTGCGTGCCATGGTTGAGGGCGATGCAGGCCTTGCCGCTGGCGGCATGGTGCCAGAGCGTGAGGTGGGAAAGCCGCGGGTTGCGCGACTTCGTGCGGTCGGCTTCCCCGGGGGCCAGGCGGCGGGTGCGATAGTATTCCGGCGAGTTGGCGTCGACCGGCCAGCCCATCTTCCGGTCGGCCGAAAACCGGATCTGTAGGCCGCCTCCCTGCCACGCGATGCGGGGGTCGAGATCAGGGTCGTATTGGTTGCGGAGCGGCGCTGGGTCGGCGATGTGCGCCGCGATGTACAGCCACTCGGCGTCGTACATCATGCTCCCCTCGACGCCGTGCGTCTCCCGCGGCCGGCCCGGCGCGCTCGACACGAACCCCGGCGCGGGCCACTCGTCGAGCCGGCCGTCGATTGTCATCGTGCGCGGAGCGGGGCGAACCTGCAGCGACTCGTGCCGGGGGCGGCCATACATCCGCACCGCCTTGTCGGCTTCGGCAAAGCGGTGGTCTTCGATCGCCGGCGAGACCGCCGTATTGCGGATAAACCGGCCGGAGACGAATCGGATCGGCTGCGGATCGCCCTGCGATTCAGGATCAAAGCGGGCCGCCTGCCCCTCCTCGAGCCGCGTGGGAAATCCGTTGCCGTCGGAGCGGCTGGCGATCACGGCGCCGTCGTAGACCTGCACGTCGGTCACAAGACCATCACCGGCCCGCACGGCAAACTCGGTGCCGAGATCGAGCACCCGCGTGGATGCCGTATCGAGTCGGAAGCCACTCATCCCCTTGGGCACCTTCACGACCACGCCGCCGCTGGCGAGAAAGGCTTTGTGCTCATCGATGAGATCGAGCGACGCCGGGCCCTGCAGCGTGATCACAACTCCGTTGCGCAGTGTGACCTGCATCACGCCGGCATTGATGCGGACGGTGCCGGGGGCGAGGGAATCGCCCAGCCGCGGTGCGGCTGTCGCCTCGTCTACCACGACAAACTGCGTGTCGGTCACCCGGGCCAACGGCAGGGAGGATCGCTCGCGATTCCCTTCGGTGCCTAGCCAGAAGGCGACGGCGACCAGCCCGGCGAGAGCGAAGGCGGCGAGACTGCCACGCGGCAGGGAAGCCGCGCGTGGGCGGACGCCCCCGGCCGAGGAGGTGTCTGCGGAGAGTCGCGGCGTGGTCACCCCGGCCGAGGCTTCGGCGGTTGCCCGGGCCAGGCAGTGTTCGATATCGGTGCGGAGATACCAGACGGCGCGGGCCTGGGGATCGGCGGTGAGCCGGCTGGAGAATTCGCTAAGCTCCGCGTCGGAAAGCGTCCCGTCGGTCATCCCGCTGATCAGGCCGTGGAGCCGCTTATCTCCACCGGCGGTGGCCGGGTCGGAATCAGGCTGATGAGGGGGCATGACGCACTCCTGACCGGGCGGAAAAGCCCGTCGAGATAGATCGTCTCGGCCCCACCCCGATTTACCACCCCGTCGCTTCGATTTTTTTATTGACGTGGAATAAGCCGCT
>JAPLNQ010000172.1:0-7755 GCA_026401075.1 Planctomycetia bacterium | reverse complement strand
CGTCGCGTTGCGACGGGCCGGAGTAAGCCGGTTTCTCAACGGTCATTGGCGGGCTGTGGGACCAGGTTGATCAGGTCGGGGAGGTCGTAATCGTGGAGCACGCCGTGGATTAGGCTGGCCAGCGGCAGGGGTTCGGGCACGAATGGCCCCCCTTCCACATGCGACGACCATGACCGGGGAACATCTTCGAGGCCGACGCGAGGGAAGAGTTCGGGATGGATGGCCGCCGCATGGACGGCCGGAATCACAGCCAGCCCCGCCGCGATCAACTCGACACTGGCGTCCGCCGGCCGAGTCGGCTGCCTGCTCGCGGCGAGCCACCGGCCGCAGGCGACGATGTCGTCGGCCTGCATGCCCACCAGTGAGCGGCCCAGGAGATAGGCAAGGTAGGCGTCCTGACCGTTGACGCCGTGGCGGCGCACGTCGAAATAGTTTTGCGGGCCCGGCGCCGTCTCCCCTGTGCCGCGGAGATCGACCGCCAATACCCGCCGGCCGGCGGCAACCATGCCGCGGATTGCGTCGTCGTGCGGCCCACGGCCCGCCGCCGAGACAAAGAGCACACCAGGTCGCTCGTCTTCCTCATAGGCCGGTGGAGTCCAGAGGTCGGCGGGCAGTTCGATCCCCGGCTCCGTCTCGATCGTGAGGTGGTCGATCCGCATGCCCGGCAGAGTATCGACCTCTGCGACGGTGACTCGGGCCGCCGGCGCGGGCTCGTGCGGCGGCCGCATGCCGCTGCGTGCCAGCGCCCGCGACCGGAGCGTGGCGGCGTCGAGCGGGCCGCGGGCCAGCCGCGCTGCCGCAAGCCGCCGAGACTCCGCGGCGGCCAGATCGCTGAACGTGCGGGCTCCCGGCAGGTCGAGCACCGATCCAGTCGGCGTGCAGGCGATCTCTGCAGCCGCGAGCACCTCGAGTTTCGCGGGCTCCGTCACCGGCTCGTCGCGATCGGCCAGCCAGCGAAGCATGAAGCGACAGGCAGCCTCGCGGAGCGGCTGCGAAAACCCGTGCTCGGCATCGGCCTCGGCGATGGCCAGTCGGTCGGCTCCGCCACAGAGCCAGAAGATGCGCCTCGCATCGGCAACGGACTGCCGGGTGTCGCCGATGTCGAAGAAATCGCGGGTGGCTGCGCAGACCAACGTCGGCTTGGCTGCGCGCATGAGCAGGTAGTCGGCGTGGTCCATGCCGAAGGTGAGCTGGCCGAAGATGTTTTGCTCCGCATCCTGCGGCCCAATCGTCCGCGGCAGCCGCCCGAAGAGGCTCGTGATATAGCACGACACCGCCGCCGCCGTGACGCGGTCATCGAGGGCCATAATGTAGGCCGTTTGCGTGCCGCCGCCGCTGTTGCCCATGCAGCCGAGGCGGTCGGCGCGGATATCGGGTCGCGAGGCGAGATAGTCGAGGCTGCGGATGCCATCCCAGATCATCCACGAGGCGAGGTTACGGCCCAGCGGAATCGTGGCCGCGCCCACGGCGTTGTGTTCGCCGACACACCCCCCGCACGTCGATTTGCCGGCGGGATCGACAAACTGCCGCCGCTCCCCTTGGCCGATCGGATCAAAGAGCAACGCGGCGATACCATGCGTCGCCAAGAGAGCCGCGGCCCGCTGGTAGCCGTCAAAGGCTTTGCCGACGTCGGCATGGCCGCATGCTACGAGCACCGCCGGCCAGGGTTTCAAGAAGGTCCGTTCGTCGGGCAGGAAGAGGGCGGCCGTGACATGAATTCCGGGCTGGCTCGCAAGGATGATCTTTTCCACCGAGTAGCCAGGTTTTACGACGCGGCCGGTCACCCGCGGGGTGAGCGGCGCGCGTTCCGGTAACGAACCGATGGCGGTTAGGAACGCCCGCTCGAGGCGCTGCCTGCGGGCCGCGACATCGGCCGGGCTCGCGAGGCCCTTCCACTCCCGCTGATGCACGGCCGCCGCGGCATCGACCTCCGCGAGCAGGTACCCGCGCACCAGGTCGGAGCGGTCGTCTGCCACCGCCGCGGTAGCGAACACCGCGAGCACACAGAGGCCCATCGCTCCGGTCGGTTTGGCTTGCATGACTCCAGCGTATCACCCGGCGCTTTTGGACTGCGACTATTAAAAACGCACCGGCTTGAAAAAAACGTACCACAGTTCGCGGTAAGGTGAGTGGGAAAGCGTGTGACGGCGATCACGCGCACCGCCCGGAGATGCCGCGATGCGATACCCACGACGATGCTCCCTGGTCCTGGTCCTGATCCTGTTCGTCGCGACCCTCACCAACGTCGGCTGGTCGGCTGAACCGCCGACGGCGGCCGCGGTCACACCAAGCCCGCGGGTCCGCAACGAGAAGCCCGATGTGCTGCTTCTCGTCGAGGCCCGGCCCGACAAGCTCTTCAACTTTTCCGGTGAGCCCGTGCGGGCACAGGTCGTTCTGGCCAACCGCGGCACGTCGGCCCGGGCCGCCACCGTGAAGGGCTGGCTCGAGCAGGGACTCGATCGCAAGGCCCACGAACAGGTTCGCCAAGTCACGGTGCCCGCTGGCGGCGTCGAGACGCTCGCCTTCACCTGGCCGCCGGAGGCGATCACGGCCTTCGGGCAGGTGTTCGGCGCGAATGTCGAGGTCGATGGCGCGGTCGTGGCCACCGGCGGCGACGTCTTCACGTCGGCCGACAATGTCTGGCGGGTGGGCTGGGCGGGCTCTCATCCCGTCGCCTTCACGGCCGAGCATGTGAAGGATCTCGCCGGCATCGAGCGGGCGGTTGACGCCTACCGCGACCGATATGTCACGACGTTTGAAAAATTCTTCTGGGCCCACGACGACTTCGCCGAGATGACGCCCGACCAGCCGGAGTGGTTTTCGGGGCAGGCCCGCTATCACGAAAACCTCGAGCGGCTCACGCATATGTGCGCCCACGGCCTGAAGGTGGGCGTACTCCCCACGACCTACGGCAAGAGCATCGGCAGCGGCCCAGCCGCGCGGGACTTCATCCGCGCCCATCCGGAGATGGTCTACGGCTACGGCGGCGCGATGAACTTCTTTCCCGACACCGAAGACCTCGCCCGGTGGGACAAGGACGAGAAGCCGTATTGGCAGGCGGTCGCCTGGGCCCAATACAACATGAACGATCCGGCCGTGGTGCAGCACGGGATCGATGAGCTCATCCGCTCGACGAAGCAGTTTGGCTGGGCGGCGGTGCGATTCGACGGCCACTTCCAGGCCCGCACCGGCAAGCAGCGGGTCGGCGACTCGGTGGTCGAGTTTTCCCGCGACGATGCCGACCGCCAGACCGCTGCCAATCAACGGGCGCTCAAGGAGCAGGCTCGGAAGATCTATCCCCGGTACGCGTTTGGCTATAACTACGCCAACTGCATGCTCGACCAGCTCTTCCAGACGAGCCTCCGGGAGACGATCGAACTGTGCCGCGACGGCGGCCACATCATGGACGAGTACGGCAAGCAGAACATCGGCGGATCGCATCCCTTCCGCCGGTGGGCTGATTTCTCGCTCCTGCTCGTCCGCGAGGCGGAACAGGTGCGGCGGCTCGGCGGCGAGCTCTTTCCGATGACCTACGGCGATTCGCTCGTCGGCCGCTACCAGGGCATCTTCGCGCTCGTGGCGTCGGCCCACCCCAACTGCGGCAACCCCGTCGTCGCCCACAGCCGGTTTGCCACGCGGCATGGCGAACTGCTCTGGGCCAAAAACCTGCGCAACATCTGGAACCCGCTCGGGCTCGTCGTCGCGCCCCCGGGCGTGATGTGGGAAAACTTCGTCCGCGAGCAGCGGATCGACGCCACGCACCGGCGGCTGATCATTCATCTCGTCAACCCGCCGGCCCAGGAAACGGCGGTGGAGACGGCCCGCATCGAGAAGGAGGCGGCGGACCGGACCAAGCAGCGGGCCGCCATCAAGGCCGTCGCCGACGCGGCGAAGACCACCCCTGACTATGCGGCGGTCGACAACCTACCGCCGCTCCAGGTCGCGCCCCTGCCGCAGCACGACATCCCGGTGCGGATCGTGCCGGAGGCGCTCGACGGCCGTTGGAAGGCGACGCGGGCGGTGCTCCTCTCGTCCGACGCCGGCACGTTGGGAGAACTGCCGCTCGACACGTCGGACCCGTATTTCTGGCAGGTGATCGTGCCGGAGCTGGCGTATTGGTCGGTCGTGGTCATCGAGATGGAGGGGATCTGATGCGTGGTGCGATGCTGCTCCTGCGGTGTGGCCTGCCAATGGCATGGTTGCTCGCGGCCGCCACGGCGATCCCGGCCCGGGCTGCCACGGTGCGACCGCTGGCCGACCGGCCCGACGTCATCGAGATGGCCAACGACCTGCTCACGGTGCGGATCGATCTGGTCCGCGGGGCACGGGTGGCGTCGTTTGTGTATGCGGGCTTCGACAACCAAGACGTCGTGTACGACGTCAGCGTGGACAACGGCGGGCTCGTGAAGGATCTCTGGACGGCCCAGGGGTGGCCGGGCGAGTTTGACAAGCGGCTCTATGAATCACGCATCGTGAAGAGCGGGCCGGCCGAGGTGGTGCTCGAAACATCGACGCTCTCCACGGGCGCGGCCAAGGGCAAGACCAACGAGGCGCTCTCCGATCTGCGGATTATGAAGACCTTCACGCTGCGGGACGGCGACCGGGGGCTGCACGTGAAGGTGGCGATCACCAACGAGGGGGCGGTCGGCAAGCGGCCCGCCTACTGGTCGCAGCATGCCCTCGATTTCGACGGCAAGCGGAAGAACACGCAGTATTGGCGGCCGACGCGGCATGGCGTCGATGTGATTGGCCAGGGCATCGAATCGGCAAACGGCTATTGGTACACAGCCGCACCGACTGCCGGCTGGAACGGCGCCACGAACGCCGCCCTCAGCCGCGGCCTCATGTTTCTCATGGATTACAACGCGGTGCAGCAGCTCTACGACAACGTGGAAGCCAACACGGTCGAATGGATGTATGACGACACGGCGATCCCGGCCGGGAAGACGTGGGTGACGGAGATGACCCTGATCCCGACCGAGGGCTTTGCCGGCTATCGTCACGGCGATCGCTCGTTTGTGGGCCACTTCGAGGCCTACGAGACCCCCGGCGGGCTGCTCGTGCAGCACGTCGTGGCCGCCGGGACGATGCCGCTCACCGACGTCACCGTGCAGACCCGGGTGCGGGGCGCGCGGGATGGGTGGGCCGTGTCAGGCGAGCCGCTGACGGTCGCCAGCCTCGGCTTTGCACCGCTGGTCAAACGACTTCCCGTGCTAGGAGTAGGAGCGATGCCCTGCGTCATCGAGGTGACCGTGACGGGCAAAGCCGCCGATGGCAGCCGGCAGTCGGCGACGTATGCCGATTACTTTGGCGGCTCGGTGGGCCGCAATGTCAACCTCGAATTGCTCGAGCCCTACCATGAGTTCAAGCCGCCGGCCAAGAAGCGCCAGTATCTGAAGCCCGACCGCATCGAGCGGGCCCGTAATGCGAAGCCGCGGGTGCTCTTCATTCGCGGCCTGTGGGCCGACTTCCAGGGCCTGGATCAGGCCCTCGCCAACCGGACCGACATCGAGGTGGTCAACGGATGGATGAAGCGAACCGCCCTCGGGGAGTCACTCGGCAATTTTCCGGCATCCTACGAGGAACTACTCTCGTACGATGCCATCGTGCTTGCGAATGTCAGCGGTGCGATGCTGGGAGACGTCGGCGAAGAGATGCTCGCCGACTTCGCCAAGGCGGGCGGCGGCATCCTCTTTCTCTCCGGCGACCGCACGTACGGCCAGGCCGGTTTTGCCAACCCACGGCTTTTGCAATTGCTGCCGGCCGTCTTCAAAACAGGGGGCGATTACGCCCGGCTCGCGACGCCATCTCCGCTGGTCCGCGGGGCCGACCATTCGCTGGCAGCAGGTGAACTGCCCTCGGCCGACGCCCTCGTGCTGCATGCACACGACGTGCGGTCTGCCGCCGGAGCAGTGGTCGTGTTGGCCCTTGCCGATGGCCGCCCGGCCGTGATCGCGACGCCTCCGGGCCAGCCACGGCTGGTGGTGGTCACGCCGCTGCCATTCGGCACGGTCACGACAGGGGGCCGGTTGTTCTTCAACGACCCGGGCTGGCACGCATTCCTGAGCCGCACCCTCTCCTGGCTCATGGCCGTAGGAGACTGAGCAGCATTCCGTCGACCCAATGGTACAACGCTGACATGATGCAGGACGACACGACCAGATCCGATGGGGCGACCAATGACGCGCAGACGCGTTTTGTGGGTCTGCTGACTGCTGAGCACGACCACCTGCTCGGCTACGTGCTTTCGCTCGTCGGTCGGCGGCACGATGCGGAGGATGTGCTGCAGAAGGCGAGCCTAGTGATGTGGCAGAAGTTCCACACGTTCGATCCCGAGCGTGACTTTCTCGCCTGGGCGACCACGATCTGCTTCTACGAGGCGCGCAACTTCGTGCGGCTGGCGGCCCGCTCGCCGCATTGCTTCGACGATACGCTTCTGGCGATCATCGCGGCCGAGCGGGTGGAGCATATGCGGCGCCAACCGGCCCGATTTGCGGCGCTCGAAGAGTGCCTGGAGGAACTCACCGCAAAGGATCGCGACCTGCTGCGGGCGGTCTACATCGACGGCGAACAGATCGCAGCGCTGGCACGGGCGCTCGAGAGGGCACCTCAGACGGTCTACAACCGCCTCAACGCACTCCGGCGGTTGCTGGCCGAGTGCGTCTCCCGCCGGCTGGCCGCATCATGAACGCTCCTGCCGTAACCCCGGGCTACCAATTCGCCAGTGACAACACGGCGGGTGTCTGCCCTGAGGCCTGGGCCGCGCTTGAGCGGGCGAACGTTGGAAGCGTGGCCAGCTACGGAGACGACCCTTGGACCGCCCGCGCCAGTGCGCTCGTCCGCGAGATGTTCGAGTGCGACGCAGAGGTGTTTTTCGTCTTCAACGGCACGGCGTCGAACTCGTTGGCACTGGCGTCGCTCTGCCAGTCATACCACGCGATTCTCTGCCACGAGCTGGCGCACGTGGAGACCGACGAGTGCGGGGCCCCGGAGTTTTTCTCCAACGGCACGAAGCTCCTGCTACTTCCGGGAGCCGACGGCAAGCTCGTGCCGCAGGGCATCGATGACGCCGTCCTGCGCCGTCGCGATATCCATTATCCGAAGCCGCGGGTCGTGAGTATCACACAGGCGACCGAGCTCTCGACGGCGTATGCGGTGGATGAGGTGGAGGCCGTTGCCGAAGCCTGTCGGCGTCACGGCTTGCGACTTCATATGGACGGCGCCCGGTTCGCCAATGCGGTGGCCGCCCTCGGCGTGCCGCCGAAGCGGATCACTTGGGAGGCTGGGGTCGACGTACTCTGTCTCGGGGGCACGAAGAATGGGCTCGGGATCGGGGAGGCCGTGGTCTTCTTTCGCCGCGAGCAGGCGGAGGAGTTTGCCTACCGTTGCAAGCAGTCGGGGCAGCTCGCCTCGAAGATGCGGGCGATCACGGCGGGCTGGACGGGGCTGCTCGACGGCGGCATATGGCTCGAGAACGCCCGCCGCGCCAATGATCGAGCGGCGCAGCTCGAGGCGGGACTGCGACATGTTCCCGGCGTAGAGCTGCTCGGCCGGCGGCAGGCCAACGCCGTCTTCGCGAGGCTGCCGACCGACCTGACGGCCGGGCTGCGAGATCGGGGCTGGCGGTTTTACGACTTCATCGGCAGTGGTGGCTGCAGGTTCATGTGCTCATGGGCGACGACCGAAGCCGACGTGCACGCGATCCTCGACGATGCGCTGAAGCTGCAGGATGAGCAGCGGTTTCGTTGATATCGA
>JAPLNQ010000232.1 GCA_026401075.1 Planctomycetia bacterium | reverse complement strand
GGCTGCAGACGGAACGCCAGCTGGCGCCGCGGCGCCGCGGATTCCACCTGATCACGTCCGAGGTCGAGGCGGCGATCGAGGGTATGGAGAAACTTCGCGTCGGTATCCTGCACGTCTTCATCCAGCACACGTCGGCGAGCCTCTCGATCAATGAAAACGCCGATCCCGACGTGCCCCGTGATCTCGAGATGGCGTTCAACCAGATCGCCAGTGAGGATTTCTCCTACGTGCACACGATGGAAGGCCCTGACGACATGCCCGCCCATGTGAAGGCCTCGATGATCGGCAGTTCGGTCACGGTGCCGATCAAGGATGGCGGGCTCTGCCTCGGCACCTGGCAGGGCATTTACCTGTGCGAACACCGCAACCGTGGCGGGCCCCGCCGGCTCGTGCTCACGCTGCACGGGGAGTGACGCCATGCCGAGCGAACCCGTGCCAGCCTTCGATCCCGAACGGTTCCGCCGCGAGGGCCGCGCGATCGTCGACTGGATCGCCGACTACTGGCACGCCGTGGCCGAAAAGCCGGTGCAGTCGCCGGTCAAGCCGGGCTGGGTGCGGGCCCAACTGCCGCCGCAAGCGCCCGAGCAGCCAGAACAACTCGACGCTGTGCTCGCCGACCTTGACCGCGTCATCGTGCCCGGCCTTACCCACTGGCAGCATCCCGGATTCTTCGCCTACTTCCCGGCGAGCACGAGCGGACCGTCCATCCTCGGCGAACTGCTCTCGGCCGGGTTGGGCGTGCAAGGCATGCTGTGGGCCACGTCGCCGGCCTGCACGGAACTCGAGACCCACGTGCTCGACTGGCTGCGCGAACTGCTCGGCCTGCCCGATCGGTTTGCCAGCACCGGCACGGGTGGCGGCGTGATCCTCGACTCCGCCTCCACTGGCCTGCTCACCGCGGTCGTGGCCGCCCGCCAGCGGGCCGCCGGCAGCGACGTTCGTGACGACGACACGTCTCACAGTCGCCAGCTCGTTGCCTACGCGAGCGCCGGCGCGCATTCCAGCGTCGAGAAGGGACTCCGGATCGCGGGCATCAGTCGGCAATGGCTTCGAAAGATCGCGACGAATGCCCACGGCCAGATGGATGCAGACAGGCTCGCTTCCGCCATGGACGCCGATGCCCAGGCGGGCCGGATTCCCTTCTTCGTGGCAGCCACGGTCGGCACCACCTCATCCGGCGCCTTCGACCCGGTGCCGCTGATCGCCGCAGCCGCTCGGCGGCATGGTGCGTGGCTGCATGTCGATGCCGCCTGGGCCGGGGCGGCCGCCCTCTGCCCGGAGTTCCGCGGACCAATCGTGGCCGGTGCAGAGGCTGCCGACAGTTGGGGCTTCAATCCCCACAAGTGGATGCTCGTCAACTTCGACTGCCACACCCTCTGGGTGGCCGACCGCGGCCCGCTCGTCCAAGCCCTCTCCATGAAGCCCGACTACCTGCGAAACGCCGCCACCGAAAGCGGAGCCGTCATCGACTACAGCGACTGGCAGGTGCCACTGGGCCGCCGGTTCCGGTCCCTCAAGCTCTGGCTCACGCTCCGCATGATCGGCGCGGCGGCCCTCCGGCAGCGGATCCGCGACCACGTGCTATGGGCGACGGAGTTCGCCGGCTGGGTGCGGGATGACCCGCGGTTCGAAATCTTGGCGGAGCCGTCCCTGAGCCTGGTCTGCTTCGGCCTGCGGTCCGGCGACGAGGCATCGGCCGCCCTGCTCGACCGGGTCAACGGGGAAGGCCGGGTCTTGCTCAGCTCCGCACGCATCGGAAGTCGGCACGCCCTCCGACTGGCGGTGGGTGGCACGCTGACCCGGCGGGAGGATGTGGAAACCGCCTGGAAAGAGCTTTCCAGGCTGGCGTGACGCCCTGCCGGGGTCAATCCAACTGTCAGGATCAATTTTCCCTGCATTTACGACCCTCTTTCCGCCGATAGACGGGAAACTGGGACGGTGGGGAGAGGGAGCGAACCAACTCCGTCGGCGACCCGTAGTATTGGTTGCGACCCTGTTTTTGGACGGCCTTAGTACGGCCGGCGGACCGGGCGAGGAGTAGCACCATGGCACGAAAAGACTCACTATCGAACCTGCGGGCGATTCTCGTCCGCCGCCGCGACGCGCTGCGGAGCGCACTGGCCGGCGACCTGTCCCTGCTGAAAGACCTGCGCAGCGAGTCGCCCGGCGACGTGATCGACGCAGCCTACGACTCGACGCAGGACGAGATCAGCTCACAGCTCGCTGAAGTGGAAAGCCGTGAACTGGCCAACATCGAGAATGCGTTGGAACGCATGCGGGACGGCAAATACGGCTCCTGCGAGGTCTGTGGCGGCAAGATTCCGCTGGCCAGGCTCAATGCCCTTCCCTACGCCACGATGTGCATCGATTGCCAGCGGGACCTGGAGCGATCCGGGCCTGCGGGTGGGTCGCGGCACGACGAACGCGTGGAACAGGCCGAGGAATCGGTCACCGGCGACCTCGAGTTCTGACTTGAAGTGGGCAAAGCCATCCATGGCCTTTGCCCACTTGGTCGACCGGTGGAAACGCCAAGGGTTTCCACGGTCGGCAATTGCCGCATCCGGCGGCGGCCGCGATATGGCGGCCGCGATATGCTGTCGCTCAGATGAGCCGTGTGCCGATGGATCATGGCCCCAGAGTGAGCGTTCCATGATGCATGTCTATCGCAGCGTGAAAAGCATTCGTGTCCTCGATGCGGCGCTGGCTGCCCTCCTGCTTCTCCCGCTCGCCAGCCGTGCCGAGGATCCGTCGGCGCCGTCGGTGAGGCTTGCCCCCATTGAACGCCCCGCCGCCGGGAGTGGCGGGCGGGTCGATCCCATGCGGCCGGCCCGCCTGTCGAACGCCGAGCGGGAGAAGCTCTACGAGCAGGTCTCTCGCGACGCGGAGGCGCTCGAACGACAGGGTTCCCAGCTCCGACGGCTGACGCAACTCCTCCGGCCCACGGTCGTCCACATCGACGCCAAGAAGCCCGCGCTGCGGCCCAAGAACGGCAAGGCGAGTGAAGACGAGGCAGGCTCCGGCGTGATCGCGCTGGTGGCCGGCCGGACGGTGGTGATCACGAACCGGCATGTCGTCAACCGGGCCGAACTCGACAACATCACGATCCGTCTCGACGGCGGCCAGGAAATCCGGCCGATCCGACTCTGGTCGGACCCTATGACCGACATCGCGGTGATGGAGATCGAGGGGGATGATCTCGAAACCGCCCATCTCGCCAGTGGTGACTCCCTGCAGATCGGCGACACCGTGCTGGCGATCGGCAGCCCCTTCGGCCTGTCGCACTCCGTGACGCTCGGCATCGTGTCGGCCAAAGGCCGCCGCGATCTCGAACTGGGCGAAGGGAACGTCAAGTTCCAGGACTTCATCCAGACCGACGCCGCCATCAATCCAGGCAATAGCGGCGGGCCGCTGGTGAACCTCCGCGGCGAGGTGGTCGGCCTCAACACGGCCATCGCCAGCAATTCTGGCGGGAGCGAAGGGATCGGCTACGCGATCCCGATCTCGATGGTGATGTTCGTAACGAAGCAGTTGGTGGAGACGGGCTCGGTGTCACGGGCCTACCTTGGCGTCACGCTCGACCGTGTCTTCACGCAGAAGGCGGCCAACCGGCTCGGCATGGTGCGGGCCGTGGGGGCGCACGTGTCTGGGGTCAGCACCGGCTCACCCGCCGACGTCGCGGGCGTGCAGACCCACGACGTGATCCTGGAGGTGGACGGCGTGGCGATCGAGGACGACGACCATCTGGTGAGCCTCGTGAGCGTGACGCCCACCAACAGCACGGTGACGCTCACCGTGTTTCGCAACGGCGAGCGGATCTCGCTGCGGCTGCCGGTCGCCAGCCGCGAGCAGTTCGAAGCGCAGTGATCACGCACGACACGGCATCCTGCCGTTCGTGCTTGGCAAACGCAGTTTGCTGGTGCTAAGCAGGGCATCCTGCCCTGCAGTCGGGGACACGCTACACGCACGACACAGCCGTCTTACGTGGCGGCAGCGGCGGTGGCCAGCGACCGCAGGATGCAGTCCTTTACCGCGGGCACGTCGCAGTTGACGAAAAGGTCGGCGTTTGGCCGCTGCTGGCGGACCTGCCGGCGGTCGATCACCAGCATGCCCGCCGTGAGATCGCCGGCCGTCTCCACGTCGGCCACGATTGCCGTCCGCTCGAAGAGTTCCGGATTTGTCGCCGCCACCAGCGCCACCACGTCATGCAGCCAGGCCCCCTCGCTGCCGAGCAACTGGCGATGGGCGCGGAAGGTGTGTGGCAGCATCCTTCGCAGCAGCAGACCGGCCCGTGACGTCTCGTCCGGCAACTGTTCCAGGAAATCAAACTCGAGCATGACCTGGCTGGTGGTCTCCAGCGGCACGAGCGACTTGGTGAGCGGTTCACAGATCACATGCCGCGCCGCCGCCGCATCACAGTAGAAGTTGAGGTCCGCGACCGCTGTCACGTTGCCGCCTCCATGCACGGTGCCCCCGGAAATGATCACTCGGTCGATGATATCGGCGATCGAGGGATCCCGTCTCAACAACCGGGAGAGATTCGTGAGCGGCCCCATCGTGATGATCGTGACCTCGCGGGGGTTCGCACGGATCGTCTCCCACATCACCTTCTCCGCCACGTGCCCGCCGTGCAGTTGGGCCCGCGGCAGATTGATGCCACCCAGCCCGTCACCGCCGTGCATGTTGAACGGCTTCTCCGGGAAGCTTGTGTCGGTGGGGGCGATGCCGATTCGTGGCAGCCGCGGTGGATCGAGGTAGGCCACGATCGCCTGGAGATTGCCGGTGGCCTGCTCCGGGATCACGTTGCCGCCGGCCGCGGTGACCGCCAGCACTTCGAGCCTCGGATCGAAGAGCGCCATGGTCAACACGACCGCGTCGTCGATCCCGGGATCGACATCCAAGATCACCTTGCGGGGCTGTATCACAGGCATGATGAAAATGGCGTCTTGGTGATTCGCTTCGCTGCCGATCGATCCGTGCAGTAATCTATCGACTGCAATCGTAGCCGAAACCGACACGCCATGCTGTCCGCTCCGTCAGGCACGACAGCTCCTCAAAGATTTTCATGGATCGACCGGTAGACACCTCCGACATTCACGATTCGCTCGCCCGCCTGCGGCAGGGGAGCCATGCCGGCCGCGAGGAGACGCGACGGCTGGTAGACGGCGTTCTGGCTGGGACGGTCGACCTGGAACGCTTCGGCCAGTGGCTGCTGGCACTGGCCGACCTCGGCGAGTCGGCCGACGAGATCGCCGGCGTTGCTGAGGCCCTGCGAAGCCGGATGCTCCCGGTTCACACCACGCATGCGGTCGTGGCCGACACCTGCGGCACCGGTGGCGATGGCTGCGGCTCGTTTAACATCTCGACGGCGGCGGCGATCGTTGCGGCGGCGGCGGGGCTGCCGGTGGCAAAGCATGGCAACCGCGCGGTGACCAGCCGCACCGGGTCCGCCGATGTGCTCGAGCAGTTGGGCGTCGCGGTCGGGGTGCCGCCGGAGACATCCTCACGGCAGCTCGAGACCATCGGCATCTGCTTCTGCCTCGCGCCGGTGCACCATCCGGCGATGGCCCGCGTGGGTCCGCTGCGGCGGTCGCTCGGACGGCCGACCGTGTTCAACCTCGTCGGGCCGCTCTGCAATCCCGCCGGTGCATCGGTGCAGGTGATTGGGGTCGGCCGGGCTGCCGCGCGGGAACCGCTGGCCGAAGCCGCTCGGCTCCTGGGCGCAAAACGCACCCTCGTCGTCTCAGGCCACGTTGGCGACTTCACACGTGGCGACAAACATGGCGACGGACATGAAAAAGTCTTCGACGAGATCAGTCTCTTCGGCCCCACCGATGTGATCGACGTATCAGCCGGCACGACCACGCGTTCGCGGTGGGCTCCCGAGGACTTTGGCGTCGCGACGCAGCCGCTCGCACGGCTCGAGGAACTCTCGGTGGCCGGCCCTGCCGAAAGTGCCGCAGCGATTCGCGACGTGCTTGCGGGCGTGACGGGACCTCGCCGCGATGTCGTCGTGCTCAACGCCGCCGCCGTGCTCTGGGCGGCAGGCCTGGCCTCCGACCTGCTGACAGCCCGAGCAGCCGCCGAGTCGGCAATCGATTCCGGCGCCGCCGCCAACCTCCTCTTCAAAATGGTGCCTGGCACCAAAACTGGGTAACTCAGGCAAGCCAAACACCCATCTTGCCCAGATTTGGTGCCAGGCACCATTTTTATTATGCAACTCGACATTATTCAGCCCGCGTCTGAGCCTCCCGTCGTCAAACCCTGCTGCGCTCAGGCAGCCGCCGGGGAATTTGGCTGGCGGTGCCCGATGCACCCGCAGGTGACAAGCAGTTCCCCCGGCAACTGCAGCATCTGCGGAATGCCGCTCGAACCGATCGGACAGGACGCCGGTGCCGCGACCAGCCAAAGCCACGACTTGCAAAGGCTCGTGATCTGCAGTGTGCTCGCCGCGATTCTCATGGCGGTGGCGATGCTGGGCATGCTCAGCCATGGCGGGCACGAAGCCGGGGCCGGTGGGCATGGCGGTCCGCTCCCAGGCTGGCTTACCGGCCAGACAGGCAACTGGCTGCAGCTGCTCCTGGCCACCCCGATCGTCTTCTGGGGTGGCTGGCTGATTCTCTCAGGCGGTCTCGCGGGCTTCCGCCGCGGCCGGCCCACGATGTTTTCGCTCATCAGCCTGGGCGTGCTCGTGGCCTGGCTCGTGAGCACCGTAGCCACCGTCGCACCGGGCATCTTTCCCGACGCGTTCCGCCGCGCCGACGGGAGCGTGGAGGTGTTCTTCGAATCGGCCGGGATGATCGTGGTGCTCGTGCTCCTCGGCCAGTTGCTCGAGAGCCGGGCCCGCCGCGGCACGACGGCGGCCATCCGCGCGCTGATGGACCTGTCACCTCCGACGGCCGAGCGGGAGCCGGGTGGCGAGCTGATCCCACTGGCGATGGTGCGGCAGGGTGACCTGCTACGCGTGAAGCCAGGCGGCCGGATTCCCACCGATTCAATTATCCGCGAAGGCGCGACCACCTGCGACGAATCGCTGCTGACGGGCGAACCGATGCCGGTGGCGAGGTCGATCGGCGACCGCGTGCTCGGCGGCGCGATCAACGGTTCTGG
>JAPLNQ010000124.1 GCA_026401075.1 Planctomycetia bacterium | reverse complement strand
CCGGCTACATCGGCAGCATCACCGTCGAGCAGCTCGTGGGATGCGGGCACGACGTCGTCGTGTTCGATAACCTCTACCAGGGGCATCGCGAGGCGGTTCATCCTGACGCCGTGTTCGTCCAGGGCAACCTCGCCGACCGCGGTGCGATCGCCGCCGTGCTCGCGGAGCATGAGCCGGAGGCGGTGATGCATTTTGCCGCATATTCTCTCGTCGGCGAATCGATGCAGCGACCCTTCAAATATCTCCACGAGAACGTGTCGAACGGCCTCAACTTGCTCGAGGCGATGGTCGAGGCCGGCGTGCGGAAGTTTATCCTCAGCTCCACGGCCAACCTGTTCGACGACCCGGAAATCCTGCCGATCACGGAATCCGCGAGAATCGCTCCAGGGAGCCCCTATGGCGAAGGGAAGCATTTCTTGGAACGCGCCCTCGGCTGGCTGGAGAAGACGCACGGACTGCGGTTCGCCTGCCTGCGATATTTCAACACGGCGGGCGCCTCGGAGACCCGCGGCGAGGACCACAACCCCGAACTCCACCTCATCCCGCTGGTGCTGCAAGTGGCCCAGGGGAAACGTGAGTCCATCGCCGTCTTCGGTGACGATTACCCCACGCCGGACGGGACATGCATCCGCGACTACATCCACGTGCTCGACCTCGCGCAGGCGCACATCCTCGCTCTCGAGGCGCTCGGTGCCGGCAGTCGCACCTACAACCTGGGCAACGGGTCGGGGTTCTCGGTGAAGGAAGTGATCGAGGTGGCGAGGGAGATCACCGGCCATCCGATCCCCGCCTGCGTGCAGGTACGCCGCGCCGGTGACCCCGCGATCCTGGTAGCCGGCAGCGACAGGATCAAGGCCGAACTCGGATGGAAGCCCGCCCACCCCGGTCTCCACGAGATTATCGCCTCCGCCTGGAACTGGCATCGGCGTAATCCTGCCGGGTATGTCACGCGATGAAGCGGCAATGAGCGGCGGGAGACCGAGTTCCTGACGATGCCCCACGGCGTCTTCGACCGCTTTTCGACCGGCGACGCGAAAGCCGGCATCGATTTCATTGAGCTCGTTTACGAAACCTCGTTTTGTTGGATATAATCAGCGGAAACCGCTCACGACACGCTGTTTTGGACGCCCAATGAAGACTGAACGCGCGGAGCCCGCCCTCCTGCGGCGAATCAACGAACGCAGGATTTTCGAGGCGATCCAGCGGAGCGGGCCGGCGTCGCGGGCAACCCTCGCCCGGCTGTCGGGTCTCACACCGCCCACGGTCTCGAAAGTCATCGATTCCCTTCTGACGCGGGGCCTTGTCGAGGAGTTCGACCAGCCCAGGCCACCGCTCGGGCGGCCCCACAAACTGATCACGATGGCGACCACGTCCGCCGCCGTGCTCGGTGTCGTCATCGATGCCGGCGCCTGCTGCGTGACCGATGCCGGATGCTCCTCTCCCGCACCGCCGCGGCGGCCCACGGCGTGGGTGTGAGCGTTCCCGGCCTGATCAGCGAGCGGCTGAATCAGGTCGTTTTCTGCCCGAATCTGCATCTGCTCGATCACCGGAATCCTGCCCAAGATCTGGAACAGCGGCTCGGAATCGAGTGCCTTCTCATGCACGAACTGCAGGCGCTCTGCCTGGCCGAGCGGATGTATGGCGGCGCCCGCGGCCTCGACAACTTCGCGATGCTCGACGTGACGCAGGGGTTGGGGCTGGGCGTCGTCGTGGGCGGCGTAATCCTCGCGGGCCACAGCGGCATGGCAGGCGAGATCGGCCACATCACCGCAGATCCGACCGGCATCCGCTGCGGTTGCGGGAACCGCGGTTGTCTGGAGACGATGGCGACCGACGCGGCGCTTGTGCGGATGATGCGGGAACGGCTGAACAAACCTCTCTCGTTCGCGGCAGCTGCCTCCCTTCTGGAAGGGAGGGAAGCCGACTTCCAGACAGAGATTCTCGCGGTGGCGGAGTACCTGGCCATCGCGATCGCAGCGGTGATCAACACGTTCAATCCCACGACGGTGTTCGTGCACGGCAAACTCCTCGTCGAAAAGCAGGCGCGGTTCGATCTGGTTCTCGCACGTGTCCGTGAGCGGACGCTCGAGCCGTTGCTGGCCGAATGCACTATCGTGGCCACCCGTTCGAGCAAGCGGCAGGGGGCGATCGCCGGGATCATGCACTGGCTCACCGAAGGCCGTACACCGGGCCTCGGCCGTCGCCGCTAACCGGCTGTGGACAACGTTCTCCACGGTTTTGTCCAGGCAGGCGAAACGCGCAAACACCCTGACATCGGGGGCCTGGTTGGCAGCCAGCTGCTTCAGCCGCCGCTCGTCATTCGAGCCGCCAAAGCCGGGATTTTTTGCGATGGAGATGTGGGGCTTGACAAGATGCTAAACCTGCTTTCTATACTAGGGACACTTTCGTGGATGAGCGTTCGTTTGCGGATCACCCTAAGACGGTTGTTACCGCTGAGCGAGTGGCAGGGGCGGAGCAGATAAATTCCTGGAGAACAAACCATGTCGATGCCAATGAGGAATGGTGTTCGAGGAGTCGCCCGAGGCTTTACTCTCGTCGAACTGTTGGTGGTGATCGCCATCATCGGCACGCTCGTCGGCCTGCTGCTTCCGGCCGTGCAGGCGGCCCGCGAGGCGGCCCGCCGCATGTCATGTAACAATAAATTGCGGCAAATGGGGCAGGCGGCGTTGAGCTACGAGTCTGCGCGTAAATGCTATCCGACTGGCGGCATCGTGCCTTTCAATTTTGGCTGGTGGAAGAACGGCATGGAGCTGGCCGATGTCTTCGGAACACCGTTCCTCAATCACTTCTTTCAGATGCTGCCCTACATGGAAGAAGACACCACGTACAAGTTGCGGTTCAAGGCGTGGAGTGGCTACATGGACCTGACCACGGCAGGCCTGAGCGCCCAGTACGTTCCCACTTATAGCTGCCCGAGCCGGCCGATTCGATTCATTGCCGCGGCGGGTAATCCGATCCCTGCGCCGACTTTTCTTCAGGACTACGCCGCTTATGTGAGCACCGAAAATCCTGGTAAGCCTGCCTCTTGGAGTGGGTACAACCAAGCAGGCTGTGACGCCAACTGGGGTGGAATCATCTCCGCCGGCGGCTTCCCGAAGACAGCTCCGAGCGACCCATACCCGATCTCCCAATTCAGCCTTGGCAAGAAAATTACGACCGCGTCAATCACCGACGGCACTACCAACACGCTCTTATTCGCAGAAAAGGGGGTAAGCACCGATCGCTACCTGAATCCCAACGCGGGGTCACCTTCGTCGTGGTGGGTGGAGGCAACGCCGTGGGCAGTCTCGGACAGTTGTGGTCGCGGCGGAATTCGGTATTGGTATGACCCACCGCGGCTCGATGGCCCGTCTTCGGGCACGAACCCCGACAGTGTTTTCGGGTCCGCACACCCTGCCGGGTTCAACGCCGTAATGGGCGACGGCAGTGTACTTACGGTCAACTACGCAGTGCAGCAGAGCGTCTTCGAAGACATCGGCAAGCGAGCTGACGGTGCCGGCCGGGTCGCTGAATTGCAGCCGTAGTGTGTTTCTGAAATATGTCTGCGATGCCCAATCGTTCCGGGAGGATATCCTCAATGCAGTGCCTGAGCCCCCGTACGACAGCCCTCCTTATCGGCATGGTCGTTGGAGTCATTGGCTGTGGCGGATGTGGGAGCAGCGACCCAAAGCCGGCCCTGAAGTCGGCCGTGCTCCGCGCCAACAGCACCAATAGCAAGCGACTGGCGACGCTCTATAACCGATACCATTCACGATTCTTCTCCGGCCCTCGGGATGAGGCCACATTCAAGAAGTTCATCGCCGGCAGTCCCGCCGCGGAACTGGAGGAGATCGGCGCGTCGAGCGGAGATATTGATGCGCTGTTCGTGTCGGAACGAGACAAGCAGCCATTCTTCATCCGCTACGGACTGCCATTGACTGACGCGCAGTTTCGGGCGCTGGTGCTCGAGACCCAGGGCCTGAACGGCAAAGCACTGGTCTTGTTCGTCGGACAGGGTGGCATCAAGGAGGCGGCCGTTCCGATCGCCGAACTCGAAGACTACCGAACCGGCAAGAAGGATGAACAATAGCCCGTTCAACGGCGTGAAGCTCGATTTCAGAAGGGGGAGAAAGCACACGAAGGCGAGCTGGACCTGCCCCCTTGAAACGAGGCCACTTCGTCCCGGAGACGGTCAAGAAGGGTGGCATGACGGAGCAGACCTACTAGCGATGGGGCCAGCGGCGGGTAGTTGCCAGTAACCGCCTCGTCATCCGACATCAGCACCCGTGCCGACCCAGTTCAGCATTGGTATCGACCTACATCGGCACACGTGCGGAACCGGTACATTCTCTTCTATATCTCCTTTAGAGATCTCTTCTTATAGATATAGGGGTACCCTCCAGCCCACCTGCCAGTACCCCGACGACCCCTGATAGCAAAAAAAAGAGCGGCCCGGTTTCCCGAAGCCGCTCTTTCTCCAACCCACCAGCCACTACCCAGCCCACGCCCGACAAGCCGCTCGATAGCCACACCCAGCGCAGCCCACAAGTGACGGCGCCGGATAGAAGTTCCCTGCCGAGATAGCCCGCCAGACCCGCTCCACGCCTGCCAAGGTGCGTTTCACGGCGGCTGGATTGACCTGCCCCCCTTAAACAGCACCGCTTCCAGAGAGAGAATCTGGGGGTGGAGCAAACCAAGGGAGGCAACCAATGCCACGCGGAAAGAAGGAACTGGCTGAGCATATCATCCCCAAGCTTCGAGAGGTCGAGGTTGAGGTGGGGAGGGGC
>JAPLNQ010000019.1 GCA_026401075.1 Planctomycetia bacterium | reverse complement strand
GTTCGTGAAGCCCGGCTTTTCGCTCGCGCTGCTCGATCCGGCGGCCGGCAAACGCGAACGATCGCTCCGCATCGGCCAGGGTGTGGGTGGCCGGATTCCGTCGCCGGCCCCTGATGCGTCGCAGACCATCGACCGCACGACAAGGGCGTATCCCGACGTCACCGGCGGCGCGGGCATCCTTCCGGCGATCACCACGATCGACGAGGCCTTCGCCCCGGAGGAAGACCCGCTGCGGGTGGCCGAGCCGACCCCGCAGGAATGGTGGATTTTGACGCGGAATCCGCTCGCCGACGTGACGATCGCAGGTCGGCAAGCGGAGAGCGAGTCCGACGACGCGGTCGCCGACATCTCGCTGTAACGTGGGCGCAGGTGGCGCCCGGTTTCCATTTCGGCAGGATTCTCGCGGCGACGCAAATCCACGCGGCGGAGGATCGCCGAGTGCGGCTGGCGTTCGGTGGTTCGTTCCATCCCGGCATCGTGTGGGTCAACGGCGAGCGGGTGGCGACGGGCGACGCGTCGGCGCCGGTGCAGTTGCGGAAGGGCCCCAACACCGTCGTGCTCGCGATCGAGGTGGCGGGCCGGCATACGCTCGCCCCGCCACTCAATCCCGCCGGGATGCCGCTCTATCAACTCGAATGCTGGCTCGTGCCTTTGGATCCGGAAACCGGCAGTCGCGACCTCGGGGTGCGGATCGGGGCGGAAGCAATTACCAGCGGGGAGTGAAGCATGCGGGGTTTCTGGTCGGTGGCGGCAGTGGCATGGGCGTTGCTCGTGGGCTTCGGCACGACGCGGGCGGCGGAGCCCCACGAGGCGGCCGACCTGAACCCGGTGAAGAACCTCCCGCCGCAGCAGCATGCTCCCGTCGAGTTGACCCGCGGCGGCAGGCCGATCGCGGTGGTGCACGTCGCGGATCCGAAGCCCTCGGCCACCCTCGACCTGCTGGTCCGCGAACTCGTCGAAGCGGTCCGCCTGACATCGACCGCCGAGTTGTCGGTCACGGTCGATCCGCCCGCGGCCGGGCAGCCGGCGATCGTGATCGGCGACTGCCCGGAAGCCCGGGCGGCCGGCATCGACGCCGCCGGGATTCCCGTCGAGGGGTTCGTGGTCAAGACCGGGCCGCACCGCGTGTTCCTCGTCGGCAGCACGGCGCCGCTGCCCGCCCGCCGCGACCCCTACGATGCCTGGGCGAACGAAGGCACCGCGTGGGCCGTGTCGGACTTCCTCGAGCGGTTCGTCGGCGTGCGGTGGTACTGGCCCACGGCCACCGGCGGACGCAGCGTCGTCCCGCGGGACACGCTGCGGGTGCCGCCCGCTCACTACGCCGACGCGCCCGTGTTTCGCAAGCGCGAGTTCTTCCCGGGGCACGGCTACGGCAAGGACTCCTGGAAATCGGTCTGGTGGGACAAGGACGCCCCGCAACTGCCGGCCGACCTGCTGCCTCCCGGCGCCGACGGCATCGCCATGCAACCGCTCCTGGCCGGCCTTCGGGCCGGCAACAGCTGGCCCTTCGTCATCAAGGTTCACGAGCCGCAGCATTTCGTGTCGCAGGCAGAGAAGTGGATCAATCAACCCGCCATGTTTCAGCGGAAGGCGGACGGG
>JAPLNQ010000116.1 GCA_026401075.1 Planctomycetia bacterium | reverse complement strand
CCCTTTCGCCGCTGTCCCCGTATTGCTACGGTTCTCGCTCGACTTGCATGCCTAATCCACGCCGCCAACGTTCATTCTGAGCCAGAATCAAACCCTTCAATTGATTGGCTTGTCAGCCCACACTTGCGTGCAGGCAATTGATTTGCCGACTTCAGGAACACGCCTTTTTACGGACGAGTCGCCTGAAGAAATCTCCGAAAGAGATCTGACCTAACTTAATTTTCCTACCGACAAAGACCATCTTGCGACGCCTCCGAAGAAGTGACGTTTTGACGATCCAAGTCGGTGCCGGTCACGATCGCGTGCCGGCCGAAACCAAAAAAGATCAACTGCCGAATTGTCAATGAACAACCTGAGGCCGGCAACCTTACGACTGCCGTCCCAGGTGGATGAAGTTTAGCAGGATCGCTCTGCAGGTCAATCGCCCCGTCAACGCCCCGCAAAAAATTTTTTCCCCGGTTGTCTTTCGGCGTTGTGGTGCATTCTCCCGCAGCCACGGCGGCTCGTCCCCGCAGGTCAACGGAACCGGGAAATACCAGCCGCGATCCTATTTTTCTGCATCGAGAACAACGGGTAATTCGAGCCGATGGCCCTCCCGTTCGACGGTGATCAGCACCTGATCGCCTGGATTCCGCGACTCAATCGCGGCCAGGAAATCATCTGCAGTCCGCACAGTCTCGCCAGCCACTGCGACGATCAGATCCGCTCCTGAGCGATCCACCCGCTCAAATTCCGCCACGAAGGGCCCCTGACGACGCCGTTCGCGCACAACCTTGAAGCCGCGCATGCCCGCCCGTTCAGAGGGCCCCTCGGGCGCCAACGCCGCAACCAGTAGCCCTGTGTCAGTCTGGTAAACACGGGCGATTCCCGCGTCGGGCCGAATCACTTTCCCCCGTTGAATCAGCTGCGGAACGATCCGTGCCAAGGTGCCCACTGGAATGGCGAACCCCACGCCTGAGCTCTGCCCCGTGCGGCTGGCGATGGCCGTGTTCATTCCGATCAAGCGACTGCCACTGTCCAGGAGCGGGCCACCAGAATTCCCTGGATTAATCGCCGCGTCGGTCTGGATGATCGACTTGATGGTGCGGCCGGTCCGCGTCGGCAACGAGCGATTCAGGCTGGAAATGATGCCAGTTGTGAGTGTGCGCTCGAGGCCGAATGGATTGCCGATGGCGAACACCCGCTGGCCGACGTGCAGGTTGCTGGAACTGCCGAAGACGGTCGGCACCAACAGGGCCGCCGGGGCCTCCACCTTGAGCACCGCGACGTCGGTTGCTGGGTCGAACCCAACCAATTTGCCACTGTGCGACGAACCGTCGAACAAGAGCACCTGGATCTCCCGCGCCCCCTCGACCACGTGGTAGTTGGTGAGCACATGCCCCTGTTTGTCGAGCACAATGCCCGACCCAGCTCCCTCAGAGGGCACCTCGAGCAGAAAGAGGCCGCTGGCCACCGTGGTCTTGGTGTTGATGTTCGCGACGCTGCGATTCACCGCCTCGTAGACGGCGATGTTCGTCCGCTCTTCGGGCGTGAAGCTACGGCCTGCCATGTCGTCGGCGAGCTGCCGAGGGTCGCCTCCAGCCTGCTGCCCCGAAGCCACAGCGGCCAGCAAGAGCGTCGCAGCCAACGCCACGCAACCCTCCCGAACCGACACGTCCGCAAACGAACACCGCATGAGCCTGCCTCCCGTTGTCTTGTCGCACAGTATCCCAGGGCAGCCCGTCACTCCAACCCAAAATCGCCGCGAACACTGCCCTCGTGGCTCCACTCCCCTCGGAAAACACAAAAAATGCAGGAATTTCCGGGCAGAACGACGTTGGCGGCCGGGAGCCTTCCAAATATGCTGAACGGATGGGGCTTGTTTCCGCCCCACAGCCAATTCACGGCGAAAGTTCACAGCGAGAGTTCACAGTGAAAGTCCGGAGGATCCCATGACAGCGAGCCCCTTCCACAGTCGCCACGCGGGCGGAGGCCTGGCCCTCACGTTTGGCATCACGCTGTTGCAGTGGATCCACTTCATGTGGATTCAGGTCATTCTGACGGCGGTCACAACGCCCGCGGCAGCATTCGCCGCTGACGCCGAACGCCCGGCCGCCGCGACGCCATCCACGGTTCGGATTTCGTTTGTCGAGAGCTTCCGTCGGGATGAGACGTCCGTCACCGTTTCGGCCGTTGGCATGCGTTGGTCGCCGCCTGCCGGGCAGACTCCTCCGGCCCGCGTGCTCGTGCTCGTCGACACATCCGCAAGCCAGATGGGAGACTTCCGCCGGAGTGGCCGGGACGCCCTGGCCGGCATGCTGCAGACCGCCAGACCGGCCGACCATTACCTCACCGCCGCTGCAGACTTGACATGCGTGCCGTTGGGCGAGGGCTTCGTTCCGGTCGGAAACGCAAGTATGCAACAGTCGCTCGCCGCCCTCGACGCAAGGACGCCGCTCGGCTCGACCGATCTGATCGAGGTTCTCGATCGCGCCACGGAACTCTTCGGCGACAACCAGGCGACCGATCCCGGCGCCGGCCGCTCGATCGTCTATATCGGAGACGGCCCCGGCCTCGGGGGCATCGACCCGGGTGATTTTCAGCGGATTCTGGAGACACTCCGCGGGAAGCACATCGCTTTCTCGGCGATTGGTATCGGGCCACAGGTCAGCTGGCCCTGCCTCGCGGCGCTCGCCAGCGCCACGGGCGGGATGCTGTTGGTTCCCGACGACGTCGTGTCTGCCAAGGATGCCGGCGGCCGGATGGCCCAGCTCGCCGTTGCGGCCACCGCATGGCCGGAGCAGGTCGCGCTCTCCAGCACCGCCTCAGACGCAGCGCCGCGGATGCTGCCGGCGCGGATGCCGCCTCTCCGCGGCGATCGCGACTCGGTGATATTGGTCGGAGGTCCGCTTGAGTCGGTCTCCATCGAGATGCTGCTCGATACCGGCAAGGCCGCACTCACGGCGCCGCCTGTTGTGCTCGAAGTGCCGCCCACGCCCCCTCAGGAAGAACATGCCTACCTCGAGGAACTCGCCCGTAATGCCCTCAACACCGCAGGCGCATTCCTGCCGCTACTCGGCCGTGAGGGGCTCGATCTGGCCCGCCGCGCCATCCGTGGCGAAGCCGCCACCCTCGCCGAACTTTCAAGACAGGCCGAGGCCGCGGGCGCCCACGACGCAGCCCAGCGGCTGGCGCAGGCATCCCTCCGCCGTGATCCCGACAACACCGCCGCCGCAGTGATCCGCGCGGTCGCCCAAAGGGGATCCGACTCGGTGCCCGAAGAACTGCCGGCCGACATGCTGCCGCCGGTCGGTGTCGATTCCGGCTCCACTGAACTGGCCGAAATCAATGCGCTTCGCAAAGTGCGGGCCCAACAGTTGGAGCAGGAAACCGCTGTGCGGCTCCGCAATGCCCGGCACCTGATGATGACCAACCCCGACCAGGCCCGGTCCGACCTCAAGGACCTGCAGCAGGCATTGAACAGTTCCGACGACCTCGATGCCGCCATGCGGGACCGACTCGCACGCCAGATCGAGATGAGCATTCGCGAATCGGTCGTCCGTTCACGCGAGAAGGTGGAATGCGACCTGGCAAACGAGCGCAGGGCTGCGATCGGCCGTGAGCGGCAACGGCTCGACGGCGCATTGCGGGCCAAGGAAGAGCGATTCAAGCAGTTGACCGAACGCTACACGGCGCTCCTGACCACGGGGATCGAGCAGCGTTATCAGCGGCCCCTCATTCAGCAGCATGACGACCCCCTTCAATTGGCCAATGATCCCTCGGGCGAGTACGACGAATTCATCCGCGCGGAGCGCGAGGTCACCGACGAGATGGCGGTGGAAGCTTCTCGAATTTACGGCAACTACCCGATGCCGATGATGGCCCGCGAGGTGGCCCGGACGGCCCCCATCGTGGCCCGAACGCTCCATTACGATGCGCAGAATGTCCGCTATCGCCGCGAGATGCAGCGAAATTTCATGGACGCGTTGCACCTGGTCGATCTGGCCGCAATCCCGTTCGTGGACGAGCCGCCCATCCACTATCCGGACGCCGCCCGCTGGCGCGACATCACCAAGCGTCGCGAGAAGTATAAATCGGTCGATCTCGCCAATCCTGGCAGTGCCGAGAAGAGGCTTTATGACGCCCTCGACCTGCCAGTGGATGAGCTGAACTTCCAGGAGACTCCCCTGCGGGACGTCATCAATCAGCTCAAGGACAAGTACGATATCCCGATCCTCGCCGACAAGAAGGCGTTTGAGGACGCGGGGCTCGATCTCGACACGACAGTTGTCACGCAGAACGTGTCGGGCATCTCGCTGCGGTCGGCGCTGCGACTCCTGCTGGGCGACATCGACCTTACCTACCTCATCAAGGATGAGGTGATGCTGATCACGACCAAGGACAAAGCTGCCGAAAACCTCGTCATCAAGGTCTATCCGGTCGGCGACCTCGTCATGCCGCTGAGCGCAGGCGGTGGCGTCAATCCGTTCCAGACCGGCGGCGGCATGGGCGGGGCCGGCGGCGTCAACAGCGGCCAGGGAGGCGGCGGCATGGGCGGTGGCATGGGTGGCGGTGGCATGGGTGGCGGCATGTTCCAGATTTCGGATGCTCGCGACCGCGTGGCCCGCCGCGAGAAGCCGAATCCGACGGCGTTGCCGCAGAGCCCGCGCCCGACGCCCGCAGCTGCGGCCGCATCTCCTCGAGGGCCGCAGCAGGCCCAGGTGGCAAGGTCCACCGCCGGCGTCAAGAACGAACTCGACGATATCGGCCTGCCGTCGTCCATCATCGATTCCAGCGATATGCGGGCTGCCGTCACGGCCTACCTGACGGCGGAGCCGGCGACGTCCGATGCCACAACGGCCGGCGGTCCTTCCAGTGCCGATGCTCGCGACATGGCGATCCGCATGGCACGCCTCCGCGTCACCGCTGCCGAACTCGGTCGACAGGGCCGGTTTGACCGGGCGGCCGACCTGCTCTCGGCAGCCATCGCCTGCGGCCGTGCAGAACCCTGGATGTATGAGGCTCTGGCGGTGGCGATGGAGGCTGCCGGCCAGCCGCACGACGAGGTCGAGCGGGCCCTGCTTTCGACGGCCGAATTCGCCTCCTCCCCCACCGATCTCCTCTCGTTGGCAAATTATCTCGCGAGGTTCGGTTCGCCAGGTCGGGCAATCCGGCTCTGCAAGCAGGTGACGAATCTCGATCCGGCGAATCGTGAGGCCTATGCCCTCGCCATGACGCTCGCTGCCCGTTCAGACGACGTGGCCACGCTCCGCTGGGCCTGCCCAGGAGTGCTGTCGCACGAATGGCCCGCCGACCAGCGGGAGATTTTCACGCGGGCAGCCCGGCTGTCGAAAACGACCATCGACGCGTTGGAGAAAGCGGGACATGCAGACGAGGCCGCCGACTTCCGAGCCCGTGTCGATCAGGCACTCGTTCGCGACATCGAATTGGAGCTTTCGTGGAACGGCGACGCCGACATCGACATGATCGTGGAGGAGCCGCCGGGAACCGTCTGCTCGCTCTCTTCGCCGCGATCCATTTCGGGCGGCACCCTGCTGGCCGATTCGGACGCGACCGTCGACCCGACGAACACCACGCACCGCGAGCGTTACGTGGCAGCCGAGGCATTTCCCGGCACCTATCGCATCCTTGTGCGACGCGCGTGGGGCAAGGTGGCGGCCGACACGGTGACAGCCACGGTGGTCCTCTACCGAGGCACGGAAAACGAACAACGACTGAAGCGGCAGCTGGCCGTCAGAGCAGATGACGCCATGGTGAGCATCGAGGTGCCGGCGGGACGGCGTCAGGAGCCTTTGCTCGATGCCCAGGTGGCACAGGACGTCGTGGCCCAGCAACAGCTCGGCCGAGCCATCCTCGCCCAGCAACTGGCGGGCATGGTCGATCCCTCCGCGGCGGCATCGCTCTCGCAGAGCCGTGGCACACCGCGGGCGACCGGCACGCCCGGCATGCCCTTTTTCCGCAGTGGTGCCGTCGGCTATCAGCCCGTCATCTCAACGCTGCCCGAAGGCACGAACTTATTTGCCCAGGCGGTTGTCTCGGCTGATCGCCGGTATGTCCGGATCACCACCACGCCGCTCTTCTCAGGCGTCGGTCAGGTGACGCAGTTCAACTCCTCCGGTGGCGGTGCCCAAGGCACCGGTGGTGGTGGCGGCGGTGGACAGCAGGGCGGCGGTGGTGGTGGCATGGGTGGTGGACAGCAGGGTGGTGGCATGGGTGGTGGTGGCATGGGTGGTGGTGGCATGGGTGGTGGACAGCAGGGTGGCGGCATGGGCGGCGGCGGCATGGGCGGCGGCGGTGGCATGCAGGGCGGCGGCGGCGGCGCCTTCTGACAATATGTCTGACGAAAAATGATGCCTAACTTCGGAGTGATCCTCGCCGCGGCCGGTCAGAGCAGCCGTTTCCAGGACGCCAACTACAAAAAGCCGTTCGCCCCGCTGGCTGGCCGGCCGGTCTGGCTCCATTCCGCGGAGAAGTTCACCGACCGGCCCGACGTGAAGCAGGTCGTGGTGGTGGTGTCACCGGAAGACCGTGAGGCCTTCGTGGAGAAGTTCGGCGCGAGTCTAGCCTTCATGGGCATCACGCTCGCCGAAGGGGGCAGTCACCGGGCCGATTCGGTTCGGCGCGGCCTCGAGAAATTCTCGGCCGACATCGACATGATCGCGATCCACGACGCGGCTCGTCCCTGCATCGCAACCGCCTGGATTGACCGGGTGTTCGAGGCGGGCGCGAAGACCGGTGCCGCGATCCTGGCGATCCCCGTCGTGGGCACACTGAAGCGGGTGAATGCCGACAAGCTGATCACCGAAACGGTCGACCGCACCGGCCTCTGGGAGGCGCAGACACCGCAGGTTTTTTCACGCGACGTGCTCACCCGGGCCTTCGCCCACGCCGCGGCCCAAGGCTCTCAGCCCACCGACGAGGCCCAGTTGGTCGAGGCAATCGGTCAACAGGTGACCGTGGTGCCCGGCTCGCCGATCAACCTCAAGATCACGTCACGGGAAGACCTCCGGCTCGCCGAGCAGGCCATGAAGGCCCTCCCTGCAAACCGCCTCGCCGGCCCCGCACACCCCTTCGCAAATGATGACATGTGGCGGTAGGCTTCTCATTTTATGCCACACGACCTTGTCTCCGATTTCCAGGCCCGCGGCCTGATCCACCAGTCGACCGACTCGAGCCAGCTCCGTGAGTGGCTCTCCACGCCCGGTCGTCGCGTCTATGCCGGCTTCGACCCCACGGCCGACAGCCTCCACGTCGGGCATCTGGTGGCGCTCGTGCTGCTGCGTCGCGTGGCCCACGCCGGCCATGAGCCGGTGGCCCTGATCGGTGGCGCGACCGGCATGATCGGCGACCCGAGCGGCCGGAGCGAGGAACGCAACCTCCTCTCGCCCGATGAACTGGCGGCCAATATCGCCGGGGTCGAGCGTCAGATCCGAGGCATTCTCAGCAACGCCGGCAATGACGGCCATGTCACTCGCCACCACGTCGTGAACAACGCCGACTGGATGCGGGGCGTCGGCTACCTCGAATTCCTCCGCGATGTCGGCAAGCACGTGCCGCTCTCGCAGATGCTCGGCAAGGACTCGGTGAAGAGCAGGCTCGAGCGGGATGGCGGCCTCTCCTACACCGAGTTCAGCTACATGCTGCTGCAGGCCTGGGACTTCGTGCACCTCTCCGACGCGCTCGACTGCCGCGTGCAGATCGGCGGCAGCGACCAGTGGGGCAATATCACGGCGGGCATCGAACTCGGCCGCCGGCTCCGCTCGCGCGAACTCCACGGCATCACCTGCCCGCTGCTGACGAAGTCAGACGGCACGAAGATGGGGAAGACGGCCTCCGGTGCGATCTGGCTCGACCCCCGTCGCACGAGCCCCTACCGCTTCTATCAATACTGGATCAACCTCGACGACGACGACGCGGGCCGGTGCCTGGCCCGGCTCACGCCCCTGTCGCTCGAAGAACTCACCGACCTCGACGCCAAGCGGGCCGCCAATCCGGCCGCCCGCGACTCGCAGAAGCGTCTGGCCGAGGAATTGACGCGGCTCGTGCACGGCGACACGGGCTTGGCGGCCGCCCGGCAGGCCACCGATATCTTCTTCGGCGCCGAAATCGGCCAGCTCGACGACGGGCAACTGGCCGAAATTTTCGCCGACGTGCCCAGCCGCGAGTTTCCCCTCTCGTCGCTCGACGGCGACGGCCTCCAACTTGTCGAGGCCCTCACCGACACAGGCCTCGCCCAGAGCCGCGGCGCGGCCCGCCGCACGATCGAGCAGGGCGGAGCCTACGTCAATAATCGACGCATCTCCGACGTCGCCTACCGGCTCACCGCGAAGGACCTGGCCGGCGCCGCCACGCTCGTGCTGCGGTCAGGAAAAAAGTCCTACGCGATCGCCCGCTTCCAGTGATGCGAAGGCGGGCCGTTCCCTCCCCCGTGGTGGCGAGTTTTCAACTTGCCTCTCCCCCGTGGCGGCGAGTTTTCAACTTGCCGAATGCGGCTCTCCGCACGGCAAGTCACAAACGTGCCCCCGCGACTCTGCCCGTCAGGCGTCGCTCTGGGCACCCTCCAGCTGCGTATCGTAGGCCGGTGTCACGACCACGGCCGTCACTCGTGTTCCCTGCCCCGGACGGCTGTCGATGGTGAGCGTGCCGCCGAGACTGGCGATCCGCTCTTGCATGCCCTGCACGCCAAAATGACCCTGGGCGGGGCCGACCTCGTCACCGACGACGAAGCCATGACCGTCATCGGCCACTGTGATCGTCACCTCCCGTGCCGCGGCGTCGTAGTCGATCTGCAGATGGATGGTCTTCGGTTGGCCGTGGTGAACGGCGTTTCGAATCGCCTCCTGCGCCACGAGCAGGAGGTTGCCGGCGACGAAATTGGGGATCTCGAACGGCTCGCCGTCGCTCGACACAGTGATCTTCGCCGCGTGGCCGCTGCCAAGGTGGGCCACGAGCGCAGCAACGGCAGCGGAGAACGACGGGCCCGCCATCGGCATGGTGCGGAGGGCCCAGACCGAGCCACGCAGTTCCCCGACGGCATGCTTGAGCATCCGTCTCGCCACGTCCAAGTGATCGGAGGTCTCGCCCAGATCCTGCCGCGCGACCGCCCGCCTGCAGGTATCGAGCTGAAAGCCTGCGCCGGCGAGCGATTGCAGGAGCGTGTCGTGGAGATTGGCTGCAAGCCGGTTGCGCTCGCGGACCGACGCCTCGAATTCCACAGCGGCATCCCGTCGCTTCTGCATCTCGCTGGCCAGCCGTCGGGACTGCATGGCCACCTGCCGCTGCAACATCCCCACCCATGCCAGGGAGCCGAGCAGCACGGCGGCCGAGGTCGCCAGCGCCACGAAGAGCCGGCGGGTGGTCCACCACGGTGCGGCCTTGAGCACCTGCACGTCGTCGGCCGACCGCACGAGGAGCGCAAGCCGTTCGATTGTGCCGGCATCCGAAAGCGTGTGGCGGCCGCTGCCTGAAGCGACCGGGCGTGTGAGCGCGATCTGCACGATACCAGTGATGTCGAGTTCAGCGCCGGCGGCCAGCGGAGGCAGACGACTGAGCTGATCGTGGGGAATGCGTGCCACGACGTTCGTACCCTCACACGCGAGGACGAGCAGGCTGTCCTCGGTCGCCCTCTCGATCTCGAGCAACCGGGCCGGAAACCGGATCACACAGCCATCAAAATCGCCAGGGCTCGCCATCCGCCCCTTCCGCATGGACTGCCGAGAGATCTCGATGATCTCGTTCGGCGCAAGCCGCCGCGGATCGGGCGTCGAACCGTGGCTGATCACCCGCACGACCGCTTCTGACAGGCCGGCGAAGTCGCGGCTCCGATCGACGAAACCGGCGATCTCCACGCGATCGCCGGGCCTGAGAACCTCCTCGGATCGCGTCGTCACGCGAACGCCGGTCATTCCTTCCTGCACGTAGAAAAACTGCCCCGGCACCGCATGGGTAACGGTGCCCTCGGTTCGCACGCGATGGGCGCCGCGCGGCTCGGGGCTGAACTGGGCGAGCGTGTCGAGCTCGATGCGCGGCGATTCGAACGGGCTAGACGGGACAGGCGACACGACTTTCAGGCAATCGGAGCCGACCGCCAGCAGCCGCGGATAGAGGAACTGTCCGCGGGTATTCACGGCGGAGCCCCCAATGCACGTCAGCTGCACCGTGGCATCGATCAGGCTCTCCGGCGGCCCCTGCCATACCGCAGCCGGCACGATCGCGAGCAGGCGCCCTGCCGGCCGCACCATCGTCAGAAGCAGGCATGGGATACCGACTTCGTCCACCGGTTCAACGCCCTGAACGACGCCTACGACGACGATTCTCAGGCCGTTATCGCAGCCGCTGAACAGTCGAACGTCGTCGATGGGTTTTGGGGCGGGGAGCGGCTTGCGGCCCACAGCCCGAATCTGGCGGGGAAGCACTATCGGAGCGAAGCCACCGCGATCGACCACGCCGTCGATCTCGACTTCGCTCCCTACCTCGATTGCCGCGAGATTCTCGGCGGTGCCCTGCCAGAGGCCCGACTCGAACGCCTGCGTGACGTTGATCCAGATCCCGTCCGACTCGTCCTGCACGATGAGATGCAGCCGCTGTGGCTGCCAGTGCCAGGTGACCACGCCCCGAATCCGCACCGGCGAGCCGCGATCGGCCTCGTCAGCGGTCATGTTCTTGACGTCGGCGATGGGCATGAAGCCATCGTCGCAGCGGGCGACCGCACAGCAGAACGCCAGCATCGCGGCTGCTAGGCAGACCGCGATAGGCCACAGTTTTGACAGTCCTCGGCGACGCCCCATCAACCCATCATAACCCGCAGCCGCTTCCTCATATCGAAACAACATCTGGCTTACGGCTCGACGTTCACCTGTTTTTCGATCCGACTGCCCCGGCCCATCGCGTCCCAGACCACAAGCGTCACCCGCTGTGGGCCGGGCTTCTCGAATGTCACGTCAGCCTCGGCGGCCACAGCGGGAATGCCGTGGCCGAAGTCCCAGAGGCGATCGACGACGCCGTCGGGACCGGCATCACCCGCGGCCTGCTCTGCCTTCGACGTGCAGCGAAACGTGACCGGCTGGCCCACCTGGATCCGCTCTGGAATCTGAAAATCAGCCGCGGGGGCAACGCCGGGAAACGGCTGGGCGTCTGGCAGCTTTTGCTTTCGACCCTTCGCCACCATGGTGCAGTTCAGGAATTCCAGACGGGTCGAAGCCCCCGGCGGCGTGCCCGGGCCGGCCGCGTTGTCGACGAAGCTGCACTTCCTGAACGACAGCACATCGACATCGGCTCCGCCAAGTTGCACACCGAAGCCGCCGTTGTCGCGAAAGATACATTCCTCGAAGACTAGCCCACGGCAGTTGCCATTGG
>JAPLNQ010000031.1 GCA_026401075.1 Planctomycetia bacterium | reverse complement strand
GCCCCGGCGCCCATGGCATGACAGCCCCGTGCATTCGCTTGGCGTACGCCCGAGCAGACGCACGGGGCCGGTCTATTAGGGGGCAAAATCCTAACTTAAAAACTGGCGTCATTCATGGGGGCAGGTCACTTATTTGGAGCCCTCAGAAGCCGTCGCCCTCCAAGACAACGAAAAATACGGTTGGGGATTAGACCCAGACGCTCTGCGTGGCGCGATCCATTGGCACCACAAGGTGTTCAAGTACAAAGGAATGCACGCGGACGTCATTGAGGCATGCCGGAAAGCTGATTGGATAGACGCAACGCAAGGTTGGTGCCGCAAGGGAATAACTAGATCGGCCATAGCCGAAGTTGAATCGATATTTCCCAATTGCGGATTTCATAAAACACTCCTGCGTTTGGCCAAGGAATATGGCGGTTCAACGCTTATTGGTGGCTTCAAGGTGATGCGAGGAATCGTAAAGTGGTGACGCGTGTGGGAGTTCTGACCACCCGCTTGCTTCTCTCCAACAGCCACCCCCTCTCCGCCTGTAGCGACTCCGTCCGGCTCCTGTAGGGCCCCAAGACAGGCTCACCAACAGGCCCCATATCAGCCCACCAGAAACCGTTCCTATCTGGCTCCACATGGCTTTTCGGCGTGGCCGAGCGACCGTCAGGGCGGCCAGTTCGCGCAGGGCGGCAAGCGGCAGTTCGGAAACTGCGGCTCGGGTGGCCTCGGAGAGAGCCACCCACCGGCGCTTTATCCTCGGCTCGGCGATGCCAACCTCGACAAGTTTCTCGTAGGTCGGATCGGGCATGTCACGCAGCCATGCACGCAATTCAGCCGGGGGAGCCGTGCCGAGCCTGATCACTGCGAGAAGCGTCTCGACGTTGTCATTGAAGGCGCTCGCGGCCTTCTTCGGCACGCGTCCCAGCCAGATGGACAAGCCCGACAGGCACGATACGACGGCGGATTGGCTATCGGCCGTCAGGTACGGAAATCCCGTGCCACATCTCGTCCGCAAAGGCGTCGACTGGCGAGCGACCGCCGTGCGCGACGGAGGTTGTGGAGCAGGCGACCGATCATCCCAGAGTGCCAGGATGCGGCCCAGTGGTGGATGCAGTACGTATCCGCCGTGACGCAATCCGGCGTAAAGCTGGAATACCAGGGATAGGGATAAAATGACTCCTGAGGCAGGAGCGTGACGTCCTCGCATCGCTGCAGCCCGTACCGAATGAGCCCCATCTGCCTGAGCACCCTGGTGGTCATCACCGGCGAGCGAACCAACTGCCCCTCGGTTTCGAACGTCGATATCGTCTCTTGCAGGCAGCGGGCGAGGAACGGATGGCCCGCTTCGGCCCCCAGGACGGCGTTGTTCACCCAATCCTCATCCTCCTCCACCTGCTGGAACGCGAGAAAACAGGAGTGCGCGAGCAGGGGATCCAGGTGTCGGATGATCTCCACGTCGGTGTCCAGGTAAATTCCGCCCTCCTCGTGAAGGGCGTGAAGCCTGACCCAGTTCGACAAACGCGACCAGCGCCCAGCAGCCATGGCCGCGCGGCAATAGGGCAGATCGACCGGGCTATTCGACTCGTTCCATTCCTTGACGGCGTAGTCGGGCAGATGGCGACGCCAGCTCTCCAGGCAGCGGCTGACCATTGCCGTCCGCATGGCGGGGCCGAAGGCACAGTAGTGAATCGTCTTCGGGATCATGGAGTCGGGCTCATCGGCCCGGCGGCTCGACGCGGGTCCGCACTTACCCCGGGCAAAACCAAGATGTCGCGATGCCGATCGGGATCGAGCGACTCCAGCGGCATCGCGTCCCCCGGATTTCCCGTCTCTGAGAATCTGTCATAACCCAAATCGAGCAACCGGGCGAGCAGGCCTTGCCAGGCGACGTTGGCGGCGGACATTGCCGCCGGATTGACCTCGAGCAGAAGGACCGGGCGGAGCGAAGCGACGAGTTCCCTCGCCCCGTCGAGAACCATGCACTCCGCACCCTCCACGTCCAGCTTGACGACGGTCCTTCCCGGAAGATCACGCCATGGAATCGCGTCGTCAAGTCGCTCGACTGGCACGGTCGTTGCCGTGTGGACGCCGGCGGTGCTCGGCCCGCGGAAGAAGCTGCTCTCACCGGAGTTCCGTCGCAACACGAAGAACGGGGCACTGCTACGACGATCGGCGACGGCGCCGGCATAGACGTGCCATCGACAGGGGGCCGATCTCCGCAGCGTCTCCTCGATGAGCGCGGCGAGCCCCGGCTGAGCCTCGGCGGCGACGACGAATCCGGTCCTTCCGACGATCCGGCAGGCCGCCACGGAGTAGCTTCCGTGGTTGGCCCCGACGTCGATGAACGAATCGCCAGCCGAGAGCACCGCCGCGAGGATCGCCGTCTCGTCCGACCCCGGCAACGCCTCGTGAACCACTTTGAGCATCCGCGGATCGCCGAGCGTCAGCCCGATTTCGGCGTGGTGGATTCGAAGAAAGATCTCGCGCGGCCCGCCGAAGAGCCGATTGAGCCAAACGGCGATGAAGAACGCCTGTTTTCCCAAGGGCACCCACGACCATCGCGTGAGCACTGCCCATGCCCGGCAGTAACCGCCAAACCAGCGATACGGGACGGGAAGCTGGCTGCGCAGCGACCGGTCCGCCATCCACGAGGTGAACCGCCGATTGAACAGCCACACCATCTGCTGGCGACGGATCGCCCCGCCGATGCGACGGTGAACACGGGCCCGACCTCCGCGATGGTATCCCTTCCCCTGCCCCTCCGATTCCCCGGTCGGTACAACACGTCGGCCTTCCGCAAGAAGTTCTCTCATCGGGAGGATGCCCCGCATTGGCCGATCGCTTCCCGTGCGACGAGGTCGTCGATGCCGCCTATCTGCCGCCATGCAACCACGCGGACGGCATCCACTACGCCCACGGGGCGATGCCGGGTGCAGATGACGACCGCGAAATGCGGCAGGTGACGAGGTGTTCGATCCATTGAGTCAACCATTGAAGAGTGCCGATCACCGCGGAAATCGCATGTCGCCAACGAGTGCCGGGCTCGACTGGTATTCGCGAATTTTTTCACTTCGCCGCATGCCCTGTCGACTTTAGCTTTCCGTGGCCGAAGTCCTCCATCGCCTTCGTCCACCTTGGCCGACCGGTGGTGACGCCGGGCGTTTCCACTCCCGACGACCGTAGCATTGACCTGCGGCAGACGGGGTTAACAGTTTGCAGGGCCACCATCAATCGGCGAGCCCCCGGTCATGCGACGTACCGTGCCGCGAGGCAACGGCGCTCGAGACCAACGAGAGCCCTTTCAGTGAGCCGAAGGCGAACCGATCAGCTTAACATGCCCGAATCTGCGTCTGACACCGTGTTGGCAAATGGGCAATATGCTAGCTTTTCCGAGTTCCGTTCAGGAGTCTCGCCAATGCGATGCCTTCGACTGGCTGCGTTCGCCGTGCTGGCGCGGCTCGTCGTCCTTTGTTCGCCAAGCCCCGCGGCGGATCCGTTCTTTGGGGCAGACCCGGCTTGGAGCCTTCTTCACGAGCCAGCCGTCGCGCGGGAACTGACGCTGACGGCCACGCAGAGCCGGCAGTTTCGTGGCCTCCTGGATGAGCTGGACGCAAAGTTCTTCCCACTTCGCAACAAGCCACGAGAGGAAGCCACCAAGGGGGCCACCGAAATACTGGCCGACGCATCAACCCGCCTGGAGGCAATGCTTTCAAAGGCACAGTTTCGGCGGCTTGCAGAGATCCAGAGCAGACAGCAGGGAACCACGGCACTCTTGCAGGCGGGGATGTCGACGCTGATGAACTACAAGGCGCCGCAGAAAGAGCGGTTGGAAACGGTGATCTCAGAAACGCTTGCCGCAACCAGAGAACTCGAAAAGCGTGCTAGCAACGGCGAGCCACGGGGGCCTCTCGAAAAGGAATACTCCAAGCTCAAGCAGGACGAACTGCGGAAAGTCACCGGCGTTCTAACACCAGCCCAGCGATCTGTTTGGCAGAAGGCTCTCGGCCGGGATTTTGACCTGAAATCGCTCGGCCATCCTGCATTCAAGGCTCCGGAACTGGTCGACTCTGGTGAATGGGTGAATTCCGGGCCGCTTACGATGAAGGCTTTGGCCGGCAAGGTGGTGGTACTCCATTTCTATGCCTTCGGCTGCTCGAACTGCATCCACAACTACCCGACCTATCTGGAGTGGCAGGAGCAGTTTCGAGACAAAGACGTTGTGATTCTTGGCATCCACACGCCGGAGACAGCCGCTGAACAAGACTCCGCGAGCGTGAAAACGAAGGCGGAAGATGCCAAGCTCCGATTTCCCATTCTCATTGATGGCACGAAGGCCAACTGGAAGGCGTGGGGGAATTCCATGTGGCCGTCTGTCTATCTGGTCGACAAACGTGGCTATCTGCGGCACTTCTGGCCCGGTGAACTGAAGTGGCAGGGTGCGACAGGGGATCAGTGGATGCGAGATCACATTGAGGAGTTGCTCGCCGAACCCGCGTCAGCACGTTCGAACGACTAGCTTCCCTGCCTGGAAAATGGAAAATGGTGCCAGCCACCAAAGCTGGGCACGATGCCAGCTTCTCCATTTTTGGTGGCTGGCACCTTTTTTAACGCCTACCGCAGGCCGGATGTGAGCCCCATCGCTCCGCGAATCATGCCCACTGCGACGGCTGCCCGCGGGGAGAGGATCGTGAGACCATAGGTCCAGATGGCCGTCGGGTCCTTCGGCGGGGTGGTGATGAGCGCGACCACCGGACTGATGCGGGGCGAGAGGACGCCGATCCCGGCGAGACGACCCGCCTGGGTGCTGAATCCGCCCTTCTGGAAGATCATGACAGCGTTGCTCAGCCGCGGCGCGATCAGGCCCAGCGGGCTGGCCGTCGGCAGGCCCGGCATCGTCGGCACCAGGGGCTTGTTGAGGCGGGCGAACAGGCCGCCGCCGCCAGCGCTTCGGGTGGGTATTTTGACGCCGCCGAATGCGAACCGCTGCGAGCTCCCCTGAGCCAGGCAGTCACCTGCGAAAGCCACGCACATCACAGCCAGCACACCAGAAAGAGCAAGCGCCCGATACATGAAGGTCTCCTTAAAAAATGAGAAGTGTGAAATCGCCGCCGAGCGACAAGGACTGTGGAGATGCACCACATCGCTCGCCATGGAACGGCCTTTTCCGACACTAATTACGGCCGGCGGGATTTCAACACTTCTTCCGCCAGCGTTTTTCAGCTTATTTTCAGACCCCTGCTGGAGGGGGCGCGGGCCCGTTGGCCGCTGGCGCCTGGTCATTGGCCCCGGGGCTCTCTCCGGGGTATCGTGCAAGCATGCGCAGGAAGCGATATTTCAGTGTGGTGGCGACGGCCCTCTGGCTGGCGGGCTGGAGTCTGGCCTGTGGTGTCCGGGCCGGCGAGCCGCTCTTTCCCAGCGAACTGGTGGAGTTCGGCCCCGCCTCCCGCGATCCGCTCTTCGCCGGTGGCGGGCCGGCGGCCTGGGACCGCGACCTGCGCGAGCGCGGCTGGATTATGCGGGAAGGTGGCTGCTGGCACCTCTGGTACACCGGCTCGAATCCCGACTTCAGCCGCGCGCAGCTGCCGGTGCGACGGCTCGGCTATGCGACCAGTGCCGACGGCCTCAACTGGAATCGTGTCGACGGCAATCCGCTGCTGAAGGATGCGTGGGTCGAGGACATGTGCGTGGTGAAGCAGGGCGGGTGCTATCGAATGTTTGCCGAAGGCGAGCAGGACATTGCCCACCTGCTGACATCGATCGATCGCACGCACTGGCAGGAATGCGGACCGCTCGACATCCGGCTCGCCTCCGGTCTCTCCATCCCCGACGGCCCGCGTGGCACACCGGCAGTCTGGCTCGAACATGGCGTCTGGCATCTCTTCTACGAACGCATGGACCGGGGCGTGTGGCTGGCGACATCCCGCGACCTGAAGACGTTTACCAACGTGAGCGACGAACCGGTGCTGGCCTGCGGACCGGAGGCCTACGACCTCCAGAAGATTGCGGTCGACCAAATCGTGCAGTTTCGTGGCCGCTACTATGCCTACTACCACGCCTGCGCCCTGGAGAAGGGCCGCGAGTGGAGCACCTGCATCGCCTCGAGCGACGACCTCGTGCACTGGGTGAAATACGCCGGCAATCCCGTGCTCCCGGTCGATCCCGAGCATCCCGGGCGATCGAGCTCCATCCTTGTGCCCGACGGCTCGCGGCACCGGCTCTACACCACGCATCCCGACGTGCGGGTGCGGTTCTCGGTGCTGCCGGTGGCGGGCCGGTGAGGGACGCCTCCGCTTGGCGGTAGGGGCCGATCGGGTATCATGCCGGGCCTGTTTTGCACCCTGTTTGTCAGGGCGGCGAGCTGTTGTCACTCACGTATCACTCGAGGCGGAGGATTGTTGAGATGCTGTACTGTGCGCGATCGATTGCCCTGGCCCTGCTGACGGTGGGCGCTGTGCTCGGTGTGACCCTGGGGTGCTCCACCGCGTCGGCACAGCAGCCGGCCGGCAAGAAGCCGAACATCCTCGTCATCTGGGGCGACGACATCGGCACCTGGAACATCAGCCACAACAATCGTGGCATGATGGGATACAAGACACCGAATATTGACCGCATCGCTAAAGAAGGCGTCGGCTTCACCGACTACTACGCGCAGCAAAGTT
>JAPLNQ010000291.1 GCA_026401075.1 Planctomycetia bacterium | reverse complement strand
GCCTCAGCATGCCCACCAGCCTCAGCATGCCCACCAGCCTCAGCATGCCCACCAGCCTCGGCATGCCCACCATGATCATCATGTGCATCAGCCGCATGGCCATCCGCATCTGCCGCAGTCACCGCATGCGTCGCATTCGCCTCACTCGCTGAGTGCACCGCATGCGCCGCATCCACTGAGTGCGACACCGCCGTCACCGGATGGGCAGAGAGCCAGGTGCCGAAGGCGGCCAGCGAGAGCACCAGCGATGTCACGATCGCCGCCGTCGCCACCCAAGCGGCATTCTTGCCATGGTGCCCCATCCGCGGCCCGAAGAACAGGATCGCCACAAACGAGACCAGCGGCGCAAGCCAGGCGAGGCCCAGGAGCATCGGGAGTTGGGAGGCAGGATCCATGGTCGAATGCCGCGGTGGCGGCTCAGCCCTTGAGGTCTTCGGCCCGGTCGATGTCGACGGTGGCGTGGTTGTTGTAGAAGTTCAACGTGATCGCCAAGGCAACGGCCGCCTCGGCCGCCGCCAGCAGGATGACGAAGAGCGCGATCACCTGCCCGTCCAGGCCGAGCGATGCAGCCCCTTCGCCCCGGAGATACGGCGAGGAGAATGCGACAAAATTCACGTTCGCACCATTGAGCACCAATTCGATACCCATGAGCACGCCCAAGGCATTTCGCTTCAGGGCCATGCAGACCACGCCAGCCGTGAACAGGATCGCCCCTACCACGAGGTAGTGAGCGACGCCCACCGGCGAACTCAACAGCCCCGCAAACAGCGGTGTCGCGACGGACGGCAGGACCGCAGCCAGATGATTCATCGCCCACCCCCTGAAACGAGTGCCGAAGCGGAAGACCGGGCGGCCTGGCGGGCCTCCACCACAGGACCGACCGAAGAGGCTGCCACGTCGATGGCACGTGGGGTCCGCCGCCGCTTGGCGCGGGCAAGGTAGGCCGCCCCGACGAGCACCACCAGCAGATGGATCGACACGATCTCGAAAGGCAGCAGATAGCCGCTCCGCACGGCCGCCGCCGGAACGCCCGCAGCAGGCTCATCGACACGCACGCCGAGCAACGCCATGCCGATCGGAGTGGCCGCCGGCGCCGCCTCGGCCGCCACGGCGGGCCGCCGCCACGGCTCAACCCGGAACGCAGCCTGCAGCAGCACCGCGAGCAAGGCGGCCCCCACCATGCCAGCCAACACCCTGTCGCTCGACGAGGTCTTGATCGCGACGAAGGGCGCCTGGGCCGTCAACATGACGCCGAAGACCAGCAGCACGAGCGTGCCGCCGACGTAGATCATCAACTGCATCGCCCCGACGAATTCGGCTCCGGCGAGAAAGAAGAGTCCGGCCGTAGAGGCGAGCGAGAGCACGAGATAGAAGGCCATTCGCACGACATTGTCGGCCAGCACAACGGCCACCGCACAGGCACAAGCCACGGCGGCAAAGAGCAGGAACAGGACCGAGTGCCAATTGACCGCCGCCATCGGCCCCGAAATCGGCAAAAGCGTCGACCCAAGCATCGACATGCTGGAGGCAAGCACGGCTATCATCATGGGACCACCTGCACGACATTCTGCGAGTCGATTCCGGCTTCAGATTTGGCATCCGCCAAAGGTTCAGCCAAAAGTTCACTGCTGCCAGCAGCCGCCGACTTTCTCATCAACGTTCCGCGACCCACGGGAAGACCGCCAGGCCCCTCCAGCCAACCCTCGCGAATTTCGCCGGCAGGCCGCGACAGACCGCGGACGATGCCACCGGGAAACGCCAACTGCCAGAGCATCGCGCCTGCGAACATCGCGGCGGCGATCGGCGTGCAGTATTTCAGGCAGGTCGTCATCACCTGGTCGATACGGAGCCGGGGCAGCGTCCACCGCACCCACATCATGAGCAACACCCCCAGCGTGGCTTTCAGAACCAGGTTGCCGCAGCCGATAAGCCGCACGAAGTAGTTCGCGGTGTCGCCGGTTCCCTCGCTCAAGCCCAGCAGCGTGGCCACGGGGATCGGTCCGTTCCATCCCCCCATGAAGAGCACGGCAGCCAAGGCGCTCACGAGAAACATCGAGCCGTATTCGGCCATGAAAAAGAAGCTCCATCGCAGGCCCGAATATTCGGTGTGAAAGCCGGCGACAAGTTCGCTCTCCGCCTCGGCCAGATCGAAGGGAGCACGATTCACGCTGGCCACGGCGCAGGTGACGTAGACCCAGAAGATCACGAAGGTGAACGGGTCGTGGAAGAGATACCAGCCTGTGAACCAGCCCGCCTGCTTCTCCCCGATCGTGACCAGGTCCATGCTGCCCGCCAGCATTACCGGCACGACCACGCACATGCCCAGCGGCACCTCGTAGCTCACCACCTGGGCAGCCTCACGCATGGCACCGAACAACGACCACTTCGAGGCCGACGCATACCCCGCGAGGATCACACCGAAGACCTCCAGGCCGAGCACGGCGACCACAAAAAACACCCCTACGTTCAGCCGCTGGCCCACGAAGTCAAAGGCAAACGGCAGGGCGATGAACGCACAGAACGACGCACAGAAACTGATGTATGGGGCAAGCCGGAAGAGCATGCCATCGGCACCTTCCGGCATCAGGTCCTCCTTGGCGAGAAGCTTGATGCCGTCGGCAAGCGACTGGAGCCAGCCAAACCGGCCGCCGGTCCGCGTGGGGCCGAGACGGTCCTGAATTCGGGCGGCGATCTTTCGCTCAGCCCAGATGAATACGAGAGCACCACCCGCGATCACGTTGAGGATCAGGGCGGCGGCGACAAAGGCCGTTACAGTCCAGGCCAACCACTCGGGCAGGCCGACCGTGTTGATCAGAAAATCAGCCATCGGTACTGGATTTCAGGCTGGGTTTGAGATGGGCACACATGCCCTCGAACCGACAATTTCCCGGGGGGAAATCGACTTCGTGAAAAATCCCACGAAGTTTGCACCAAGTCGGCCCAATTCACAAGTGCCGCGGTGAAAAACCGGGCGAAAGACTGCCGGGGGATCGCCCTACCGGTCGATCTCGCCCATCACGATGTCGAGGCTGCCCACGATGGCCGGCACGTCGGCGATCAGGCACCCACGGCAGAGTTCGTGCGTGACAGCGAGATTCGAGAACGAACTCGAACGGGCCCGCACCCGCCACGGGATCGCCGAGCCGTCACTGACGAGATAAAAGCCCATTTGTCCCTTCGGACATTCTGTCTCGAGGTAGGCGTCGCCGGCAGGAATCTTCTCCGTCAGTTTCACCGGTTCGCCAAGCGGGCCCTTGCAGGCTGCATAACGGTCGATCGACTGCCGCACGAGATCCATCGACTGCACGACCTCGAGCATTCGCACGAAGAAGCGGTGCCAACAGTCGCCGAGAATGGCGTCCGCAGGCACGGGCGGATACGCATGGTCCCGCGGATAATGGCCGTTCTTCATCACGGCCACCTCGAAGGCATAGCCCTCGTACATCGCGGTGTAGATGCTCTCGCCGTCTCGCCGCATGTCCTGATCGACGCCGCTGCCCCGCAGCACCGGCCCGGAGCAGCCGTATTCAATCGCCAATTCCGGCGACATCACACCGATGGCCGCCGTGCGTTTCACGAAGATCGCATTGGTGGTGAGCAGCGCATGGTATTCCTGGATGATCGGCTCAAACTGGTCGAGAAATTCCTCGCACTTCCGCAGCCAACCGTGAGGTAGGTCGGCGGTCAGTCCACCCACCGTGATGTAGCTGTAGGTGAGCCGGGCGCCACACGCCTCCTCGAAGAGGTCGAGAATCTTCTCCCGCTCGCGGAAGGCGTAGAGGAACGGGCTGAACGTGCCGAGGTCGAGGCCGTAGGCTCCCATGCCCACGAGGTGGCTGGCGATCCGCCCCATCTCGGCGATGAGAACGCGGAGATGCCGCGCTCGCTCGCTCACCTGATACTGCATCAGTTTCTCGACGGCGAGCGACCAGCCGAGATTCATGTTCATCGCGGCGAGGTAGTCCATCCGGTCGGTGTAGGGAATCCACTGCCGGGCAGTGAGATTCTCGCCGATCTTCTCCGCGCAGCGGTGGAGATAACCGATGTGGGGCTCCACCTCCGACACGATTTCACCGTCGGTGCGGAGAACGAGCCTGAGCACGCCGTGCGTGCTGGGGTGCTGCGGCCCCATGTTGACGAGCATCTCGTCCGTGCGGACGTCGAATTCAATGATCCGCGGATCGTCGTCGATGAGCGGTGCCATGGTGGTATGTTCGTCCTTTTGAAACCTGATGACGATCGATCAACGCGAAAAGACCCTGCTGTTTTTTCGCGATCTGTTTTGCTAGCGGCCGCGGATGCCGTGGTATTCCAGGGGTTGCTCGTAATCCTTGCGGAGCGGATGGCCTTCCCAATCTTCCGGACAGAGGATTCGCCGGAGGTCAGGATGGCCGACGAACCACACACCCGAGAGGTCATACACCTCGCGCTCGTGCCAGTTGGCACCGCGCCATACACCCGCCACGCTGCCCACCTCGGGTAACTGACCGGGCACGTCCCCCTTCCACCGCGGCAGATTCACCTTCAGCACGATGCTGACCCGCGAGGCGGTGCTCCAGAGGTGGTAGACCAGTTCCGTATGCGGTTGCCAGGTCACCTTGGCCGCCTTCTTCGGATCGGGTTCGAACCAGTCGATGGCGGTGATGCACTCGATCGCGTCGAATCGCACGGCGCTCTTCTCTCGCAGCCAGCGGCAGACGTCCACCAGGCGCTCGGGGGCGACCTCAATCCAGGGATCGAGGGCGTCGAGACGACTGCCGGCAACGGCGCCAGGCAGGGCTTGCTCCAACTGCTCCAGGAATCCGGGACCTCTCATGGCAGACCTGTGTTCTCAATCGTTCGAGGGGAAAACATTTTTGTAGGAGAAACGACATCAACATGGCACCGCGTAACCGGACACGCCCGGCCCAGCTTCGTCCGGACGAACGGGCCTGCCATCACCACCCTGTCGTGTTTCGCCCGCCACTGGTTGGACTCTGCCCGGCGGCAACCTGAGAAGAAACGGCACGAACCCAGTCAAGATCGCCGCGGTACCAGACATAGGCAAAACCGGTCAGAAGCACGGCGAAGAACGCGGCCATATCCACGGCCGCCGTCCGCGCGAGCAGCGTGCCGGCATGGGCAACGGCCTCGGCCGCACCGCCCGCCAACTCCGGGAACAACGGCACCGCGGGGTTCTCGATGCCAAGTTCCCTGATGAGGCCGGCGGCCGCGGGCGTCAACGTGCTGCCGTCAGCCAGCACCGTCACCAACGCCGGATCCGCCAACTGCACTGCCTTGCCAAAAACCGTCGCCCAGGGAAAGAAGAGTGCGACCTCGACGTCGAAGATGATGAACAGCAATGCCACGACGTAAAAACGCAGGTCGAACTGCACAAAGCTGGAGCCGATCGTCGGCTCGCCGCACTCGTACACCTCCAACTTTTCGGCGTTGGGAGCCCGCGGCCGCACCAGCCGACCGATGAGGAGGTTGACGAAGAGAAACGCTGCCCCGAGGGCGACGAACAACGCGACGTAGCCGGCAATCAGTACGGGGTGCATCGGGGCTCACTCGGCAGGGAATCTCGGCAGGGAATCGAGGCAGAACGCTTACTGGTTGGGGCCGCCGTGGACCGGATCGACGATCACCTTCGATGCCGCCACGGCCGTGGGGTTGAGGGTGGAACGGCCCCACGCCACCTCCACCGGCAGCCTCGCAAAATCGACAATCGTGCCGTCGCGGCTGTAGCAGCTCAAGTCGAGGGTCGAGCCCATGAAGATGCAGTCGACAGGGCACGGCTCCACGCAGAGCGCACAGAACATGCACTTGGAGTAGTCGATGGTGAAGCCGCTCACCTGGAACCCCTTACCACCGCTGACGCGTTCCTTGCCGATGTAGATGCAATCCACAGGGCAGGCCTTGGCGCACTGGTCGCAGGCGATGCACGTCGTCAGGTCGTACCGATGAAAACCGCGGTAGCGAGCCGCCACAGGCGCCGGAAGTTCCGGGTATTCGAAGTGCTCGGTGAACGTACGACGCTTTTGGTCGTAGGTGCTGCTAAATACCCGCAGCGTCACCAGCATGCCGTCTGCCACAGTCCGAACGGCATTGAACAGATTTCGAAACCATTCTCGCATGGCGATTCCAATCGCTCTTTTTTCAGAGCGGCTACTCGGAGGTGCATCCAAACCGAGACGCCACCGGGCACCGTCACCGCGTGGCGTCTGCGTCTGGCGGAGGCACGGTCAGAGTATAGAGACCACCTCCACACCAACAAGCGGCGGCGCTCTTTTCAGCGGCATTGCTGGCTTTCCTCTCCCCGGCAATCGGCGGAGGCCCGTCCGTCTCCCGCTGCCAATGCCCACCCCAAAGCGACCGACCCGCAGGGCCGGTCAGGTGTGCCCACGGGCCCGCACTCCGTCGCAAGTGAGGGCGTCGGGTGAAAAAACTGACCCCAAAGCTCCATTTTTGTGATCCAGATTGGTTCCTTGGCCCGGGAATTGCTTGACCAGTCCGCAAAACCCTCTACAGTAAGGGTATCGAAGTCAACGCAGTTTGCCCCTTTGCCTCCAGCGTGGCAGTTGAACAGGTGGACAGCCGGCTTCTTCGGACCGCCAAGGAAGGTTTCAATGTTGGTCCTGTCGCGGAAAAAAGACGAGAGCATCGTCATCAACAACGACATCAAGATCGTTGTGGTGGAGATCCGTGGCGACAAGGTCCGCCTCGGGGTCGAGGCACCGAAAGAGGTGCCCGTTCACAGGCAGGAAGTGTTCGATGCCATTGCTCGTGGAGAGTCGGTGGGAGAGTCGTTGGCAGAATCGGTCGATGCTGAAGCCGGCACGGTAAGCACCGCAGACGATTCCACAGCGGGCAAGCCGCCTCACGCCGACTGACGATTGTCATTCCGAGTGATTCCGCTTTTTTCCGCTTTTTTCATCAGGGGAAAGAGGGGGAGGCTGTTCGAACCGAGTGTTCACGGTATGCTGTGCGGACGTGCGGCCCTGTCGTCTAGGGGCCTAGGACACTGGCCTTTCACGCCGGTAACACGGGTTCGAATCCCGTCAGGGTCATTTGCTCGCACCATCGCTCCGCACGCTGTCGCAACCATTAACTCCGGCGCTGAACCACACCGCTGAACCCTATGGCCGACTCCTACGACGCCGTCCTTCTGGTTTCGTTCGGCGGGCCCGACGGCCCGGACGATGTGCTGCCGTTTCTGGAAAACGTGCTCCGCGGGCGGAATGTGCCGCGAGAACGGATGCTGGAAGTGGCCGAGCACTACAACCACTTTGGCGGCAAGAGCCCGATCAACGAGCAAAACCGTGCGCTCCTCGCCGCCCTTCGTGAAGAGCTCGACCGGCGCGGGCCACACCTGCCGGTCTATTGGGGCAACCGCAACTGGCATCCTCTGCTCACCGACACGATCCGTGAGATGGCCGATGCCGGTGTGAAACGGGCGATCGCCTTCGTCACCAGTGCCTACAGCAGTTACTCCGGCTGTCGCCAATACCGCGAAAACATCGCAGCCGCCTGCGCGGCGGTGGGCGAGCGGGCCCCTCAGATCGACAAGATTCGCGTGTTCTTCAACCACCCGGGCTTCGTCGGGCCGATGGCCGACAATGTCAGGCGGGCGGTCGGCCGGTTCCCGGAGAGCGTCCGCGCCGCCGTGCCGGTGCTGTTCACTGCCCACAGTATTCCGTCCTCGATGGCGGATGGATGCCGATATGGCGCACAGTTGACGGAAGCCTGCCGCCTCGTCGCCGAGCAGGCTGGTGTCGCAGACTGGAAGCTCGTTTTCCAGAGCCGCAGCGGCCCGCCGACCCAGCCATGGCTGGAACCCGACATCTGCGATGCCATCCGTGATCGCCATGCCCATGGCTGCAGTCACGTGGTCATTGCCCCGATCGGCTTCATCTCCGACCACATGGAGGTGCTCTACGATCTCGATACCGAGGCGGCCGACCTCTGCCGCGAACTGGGTGTCGAGATGGTGCGAGCGGCCACCGTCGGCACCGACCCGGTCTTCATCGGTATGATTCGCGACCTGATCGCGGAACGCAGCGGCATGCTGACCGACAGGGTGGCGATTGGGCAGTTGCCCGCAAACCACGACGTGTGCCCGCTCGACTGCTGCCCGGCACCCGTTGGCCGCCCCACCGGTCGGCCGGCATGACAGCCCCGTGGGAGTGCGTATCCCTCGTGCATGGGTTTTTCGCCCATCCCCTGATGATGACCGTGCTCGGGCATCGACTCGACCGCCGCGGCTACCTCACCAGGCCATGGGGCTACTGGAACATGCGCCGCTCGATTCTCGAGCACGCCGAAGCCTTCAGTCGTGAACTGGCCAGGCTCGATGCCGACCGGGCCGTCGGCACGATCCACCTTGTCACACACAGCATGGGCGGGATCATCGCCCGAGCGGCGCTCGAGCGTTTCCGCCCGCGAAAGCTTGGCCGGTTCGTCATGCTGGCGCCGCCCAACCGCGGGTCTTTCGTGGCCACTGCCACAGTCGGCGTCCTCGGCGGGCTATTCAAGCCGGTGGCCGAACTGACCACCGCCCCTGACAGCCTGGTGAATTCGCTCGGCATGCCGACGGGCGTCGATGTCGGCGTGATCGCGGCCTCGCGGGATGCGTTGGTTGCACCAGAGAGCACACGGCCCGACGTGCCCCATGCCCACGTCACGATAGCCTGTCTCCACTCCAGCCTCCTGTTTCGCCGAGACGCGGCCGATCTCGTGGCTGCATTCCTTGCCACTGGCGAGTTCCCCGAGTCTGAGACGGACAGCTGAAACCGCGTGTCACTCGCCTCGTGCACCGTAGCCCCCTGCAACGAACCCTTTCCCGATGAACATTGCCCCCCGACGCGTAGGGTCTTCCGGGCTTGCAGTCGGCCCGCTGGGTCTGGGCTGTTGGCCACTTGCCGGCATGACCCGATCCGGCATCACGCCTGCCGCGGCCGTGGCCACGGTGGCGGCCGCACTCGACGCCGGCGTCATACACCTCGACACGGCCTACTGCTACGGAGAAGCGGGCGAGAGCGAGCGGGCGATCGCCCAGGCGATGGCCGGCCGCCGCCGTGAATCTGCGGTGATCGCAAGTAAGTGTGGCATCCACTGGGAGCCGGGCAGAAAGCAGTGCGTGGATGGACGGCCGGAACGCATCCGCGGCGAGGTCGAGGAGAGTCTCGAGCGACTGGGCACCGATCACGTTGACCTTCTCTATCTGCACGCCCCCGACCCGACGATCCCGATCGAGGACTCCGCCGGGGAACTGGCTCGCCTGCTGAATGCGGGAAAAACCCGCGCGGTGGGTGTATCCAACGTGTCGCTGGAACAGTTGGAACGGTTCGCCGCCGCCTGCCCGCTCTCCGCCTGCCAGCTGCACTACAACATGCTGCAGCGGGAGATCGAGGCCGAAATCCTCCCGTGGTGCCGCGACCGAGGCGTGGCGATGTTCGTCTATTGGCCGCTGATGAAGGGTCTTCTGGCCGGTGGCATGGCCCGCGATCTGATGTTTCCGACGACGGACAGCCGGCACAAATACCCGATGTTCAACGGAACAGAGTTCCAGCGGAACCTCGACTTCGTGGAGGCGCTACGGCCGGTGGCGCATCGGCTCGACTGTGCATTGCCCGATCTGGTGCTTGCCTGGACAGCCGAACAGCCCGGCATCACCTGCGTGCTCTTCGGTGCCACGGCGCCAGAGCAGGTCGGCACCAACGCGCATGCCCTCACCTGCGAACTCGACGACGACGCCCGGGAAGCGATTGCCGATGCGATCCGCGACCGCGGCCCGGTCGCCAATCGCCGAGCTGTATGAACGAAAAACATCGCATCGTGCGATGCTGTTCGGCACGACATGTGCTGCGCCCCGTGGCGGCAAGTTTTTAACTTGTCCGTTACCCGGGCACGGATTCCACAAGTTAAAAACTCGTGGCCACGAATCAACGAGGGCGGGCAGCCCGCCCGCCGAGGATCGCCAGAGTTCACGCGGCGCCGACGGGCTCCGGCTGGGCAGCCTTCACGCTCACATACGACTGCCGCACCTTCAGGCAGGTCTGCCGGAACGGCTCCGGGCGGCTCACGCCCGACAAACGAAGCGTCTCGATCGGGCCGCGACGAAACACGAGATCGCCGCAGTCATACCACTCCTGTCCAGGCTGCACGACCAGGTCGATCGCATCAAAGCGATCGAGATCGACATACTGCTCTACCTTCGGACTAATGCCCCGCTCGACCGTCACCCGGCGGTTCGTCAGGCGGTAGCGGCGAATCGCCCAGGGCAGACGCATCGTTAGATAGAGCATCATGCCCACCGGAATCGTTGCCAGGAGTGCCATCCGGCCGATCGACACCGGGCCAAACCCATCTTTGATTCGGTAGAGCCTCCCCAGCCATTTCCCGAGCGACGTCGCCCCAACCGACGGCCACACCGTCATCACCGTGGCCTCGGAAACAGCCGGCGGAGCAACCCCGGCAATAGACTGGCGCATCATGGCGAACCACCTGAAGGCTTGAATGGAGGGCTGATTCTCACCCGAATCTCCGCCATGGTACCGTGCCGCCCAAACCGGGAAAGGGGCAATGGCACCACGGCCTCTCAGCCAACTCCAGAAAATAGAAGCCGGAAATAGAAGCACAAAAACACGTGACACAAAAAAGAAACCCGTTGGGGCTCGGCCGAGCCCCAACGGGTCCTGTTTGTTCACTGGATTGTGGCAGTTGTGCCAGCCTCTGAAACGAATCCCAGAGTCTAGCTATCTTTTTTGGCGGCTTCTTCCACCAATGCGGCGCACCCTTTCAGGCACCCCAGCATGACAGAAGCACGATCGTCTCCACAATAAGCTTTGAAGTATCAGACTGTTACCTCTGACCTTCGTGACTTTTGGACCATGGGATTCCAGATTTTTGAAACCCGTGCGAACACGAGCCAGAAACCATTCCACCCATGGGTGCTACTTCAGATCCGTGGATCTGAAGTAGCGATATCCTTTAGAAAGGAGGTGATCCAGCCGCAGGTTCCCCTACGGCTACCTTGTTACGACTTAGTCCCAATCGCAGAGTTCATCTTAGGCGCCTGGCTCCTTGCGGTTACCTCAGCGACTTCGGATGCCCCCCACTTTCGTGGCTTGACGGGCGGTGTGTACAAGGCTCAGGAACACATTCACCGCGGTATGCTGACCCGCGATTACTAGCGATTCCAGCTTCATGCAGGCGAGTTG
>JAPLNQ010000244.1 GCA_026401075.1 Planctomycetia bacterium | reverse complement strand
GGCACCGACACCACGCTTGCGACGGCAGTGTCGGGAGTCATCGGGCACCTGCCTCACAGAAGGATTGTTGCTCAACCGGGTCGGACGGAGAGGGCTCCCGTATGGCAGAGTGTACTCCGTCCGAGTTGGGACGGAATGCACCTCCGATTAAAGCCCCCGGCGGAAGCCGGGGGACTCCGGGTGTGAATACCACCTCGTGTACCCACATGCCGAAACGTGGTTCGTTCGCGAAAGAATCGCTCCCGTCGCCCAGTCTCGCCCGGTCTCGGCCGCAGACGCCACGAGGGCGGGGATCACTTACCCGCGGGTGTCACGAGCTTGAAGTCGAGCGTCTTTGTGTCGAGCTTCACTTCCTGCACGAGCTTCGATGCGGAGTTGTATTCCGCCGGCACGATCGACTCGAGGATGTCGACCATCGGGCCGTCGGGGATGTCGTTTTTCTTCTGGCCGACCACCTTCGAGCCGGAGATCTCGACGCGGTAGGATCCAGGGAAGGCCTCCATCCGGTAGCTGCCCGCGTTGATCACGGCGCCGGCCGATGGCAACCGGTCCAGCGGGTAGAAACTGATCGCCCCCTGTGGCAGTGGCTCATCGTTGAGCGTCACGCGGCCCGTGAAGACAGCCTTTGCCGGTCCACGCCTGCAGCCCACGGCCGGCACCGCCAACACAGCAGCCACCAGTGCGAGCAAGACCAGTCTGGCGAATGCACACCTGCGACGATCAGAATTCATCGGCGATCACCTGCTGGTCGTTCATGTTGCCCAGCTGCTGCCACGTGGTCAGCGACACGTTGTCAGACACAAACCGCACGGCCCCGTCGCACATCACGACGCCCACGCCGCCCGCATGCCGGCTGCGGGCGGAGACGTTGTAATTGCTGCCGGCCACACAGGGGGCCAGCGGATCATCGTTCAGGCAGCGAACCGTCTGGTCCGTGCCGCTATTCGGCGTGTTGCGGGTCATGAACTGCACGGAAGCAAAAGAATAATCATCGTTGATGATGTCACCCCGTGTCGTGTTGTCGCCATCCGCCTTGGAGACAATGATCTCCGACATCAGGAGCGTCTTCGACGTGCCGTCGGTGATGTCTTTTAATGCGGACTGTACGGGAATGTGCGCCGCCGTGTTCCGAAACGGCGAGTTGCCCGCCAGCGTGCCGGACGCATTCGCATACATGCTGGCTGTCCCCCAGTTGACCACGTAGTTGCCGCGAACCCGGGTGGCGGAGTCGGCGGTCCATATCGCATTTGGCCGGTCGCTCGGGCAGTAATAGAGGGGCACTTTCACCTGCCTCGCAGTGCTGTTGGCGCTCACATGAAAAGCCTGCTTGAGATCGTAACTTTTCGCCAGCTCGGGGTACTCGATATAGGCCCAGGTGAACGGCACCCAGGTCGTGCGGGGGTTGTTCGTCATCGCGAGCGGAAACGTCTTCTTCGCATCGACGAGATTGTGCATGGCCAGCCCCCACTGCTTGAGCGTGTTCTGGCAGCTGCTTCGGCGGGCAGATTCCCGGGCCGCCTGCACGGCCGGCAGGAGCAGTCCTACGAGCGTGCCGATGATGGCGATCACGACCAGGAGTTCGACCAGCGTAAAACCGCGCCGAAAACCCCGCCGAAAAACCCGTCGGGCACCGGACGCCCTCTCGTCACAGCACGATTTTGTGTTTTCCTCTGGGATTTCCACGCCATCCCCCCTCTCAGACAAGAAAAGAATGAAACAAACCGGGGCATTTTGAGTTGTGCCGATCGCGGGGGGATTGGTACCTCCCGATTTTTGCCTCAAATTGACATCTGTCATCAAACCTGCGGGTCATCGACCCCTTGAAGTAGGAATAAGCTCGGGGTGGGGGTTACCTGGGCGAGGGGAGCGATTTGACAGCCACAGGAACGGGTATAATCATTTCTGTGCGAAAAGTGCTGTACGTAATCTTTTTGTATTTTCAGTAACTGTTTTTGATTCGGAAAAATCATTTTTCAAGCTAATTCACATTCGGCAACTGTTTTTTTGCATCCGTAATCATTTTGAAGGAACAGCGGGCCATGGCCGACCACGAACCGGAAAGCTGCGGTCCGGCTGGGTATGCCCGTCTGATCCAACGTCATGGACTCCGTGCGATCCCAAACTGGCACGCGTCGATTGTCGCCTCGACTGCCGTGCGGCGCGAGTCGATTGCTTCGGACGGGAGCGTGGTCGAGACGTATGGGTCAGCGTACTGGCCGGGTGATTCCGACTGTGACCACCTCGAGTTCGCTCTCAAGTACGACGGCACGAATCTCGGTCTCCTTGCCGAGCTCTTCAGGGTGATTCATGCCGATGAGCTGACGCAGTTCATCGCCGCAGCTCCCTTTGGGAAGTACCGACGGCGTCTTTGGTATCTCTTCGAATGGCTCACTGGTCGCCAGCTGCCAATCGACGACATGACCAGCGGCAACTACGTCGACCTCGTACCGCCGGAGGAATACTTCACAGCCACACCCCGTCGCCTCGCGGCTCGCCAGCGGATCAACAACAACCTCCTCGGTGATCGCTCCTTCTCACCAGTGATTCGACGGACCGACGCATTGACGGCCTTTGCAGCAGCAGATCTCAGCGGCCGTTGCGCGTCACTGATCGCCGAGCATCCTCCAGAGGTTCTGCGTCGGGCGCTCTCCTACCTCTATACGAAAGAGACCAAAAGCTCCTTCGCCATCGAGCGGGAGGAACCGACGCCTGATCGGACAACACGCTTCGTCGACCTGCTTGCCCGGGCGCATCACGAAAGCTGGTGCGAGAAGAAGAAGCTCGTACCACTCCAGCAGGCCATCGTGGACCCGCGTTTCCGGGAAAACGACTACCGATCGCAACAGAACTACGTCGGCGAATCCGTCGTTTTCGGCCAGGAGCGGGTTCACTACGTCTGTCCGAAGCCGGACCAGGTCGCGGAACTCATGACGGGGCTCATCGCGGCCGACGCGCGGCTGCGTCAGGCGGAGATCCACCCGGTGGTGCATGCGGCCATCATCGGCTATGGCTTTGTTTACATTCATCCGTTTGAAGACGGCAACGGCCGAGTTCACCGCTTCCTGATCCACAACATTCTCGCCACGCGGGGCTTCACGCCGCCGGGGATCATGGTGCCAGTGTCGGCGGCGATGCTCCGGGACCAACGCGACTACGACGCGTCGCTCGAGGTTTTCTCGCGGCCCCTGCTCGACATCGTCGATTACCGCCTTGATGCAGAGGGCCAGATGACCGTGCTGGGTGACTGGTCGGTCTGGTACCACTTTCCCGACCTGACGCTCCAGGCGGAGGCTCTGTTTCGATTCGTGGAGCAAACGATCGAGCGGGATCTCCCGGAGGAGCTTGCGCTCGCCCGTCTGGAGAGGGCGGTACGCGATGGGTTCAAGCGGGAAATTGGGGACGGGAGCGAATTACCAACGAGTGATCTCGGTTCGTAACGGACTACGTTCTCGGCGTCTTTTGCTGCTATCCGGTGGAAGCAGTGAGCTGGCTACGAATGACAATCCGCTCCCGTCCCGGATTTCCCGCCCGGTACTAAAACCGCCTTATTCTGCACAAACTTCTTCGGAGGGCTGTCCGCTGCTTGCGGTCCCCTCCCTGACCCACGCCCTGCCCGCCCTCCCGAACGCTGCCCTATGCCGCCCGATCGTTCCACCCGCCGCCCTGTCGACCGGACGGATGACTACGAGGAATTCCTCGGGCTCTTCTCCCGGAACCAGTCCCGCGTGCAGGCCTACATCCGGTCGCTCGTGCCCGACGCCGCCCATGCCGACGATGTGTTTCAGGCAACGAGCCTCGTCCTCTGGCGGAGCTTCGCAACATTCGATCGCGACAAGGACTTCCTGCCCTGGGCCTTCGGGGTCGCACGGCACCAGGTGCTGATGTTCTGGCGGACGAAGCGGCGCGACCGGCACGTCTTCAGCGAGACCTTGATCGCGACCCTCGCGGACGACGCTCTGGGCCGCGCGGAAATGGCCACCGACCGGCAGCAGGCTCTCGATGCCTGCGTGGAGGGCTTACCACCGCGGCAGCGGGATTTGATCCGGATGTTTTATGGCGAGAATCAATCTGCCGACACGATCGCCGCCTCGTGGGACCGCACCGTCCACGCCGTCTACAAGGCGCTCAAGGTGATGCGGAAGAGCCTGCTTGAATGCGTGGAACGCCGACTCGCCACGGAAGGCCTGCTGCCCGAGTGAATCCCTCACCATGAACGACCAGCACGTGCCCGACCAGAACATGCAAAACGACGACATGCAAAATGACGACCAGTACCACGACGCCCATGAGCGACTCCCGTCGCTGACGGCCGACTATCTCAACGGCACGCTTGGCCCGGCGGAGACCGCCGAACTGGAATCGCTGCTCACCAAGGATTCGATGGCTCGGCAGGCGTTCCTCGACGCTTCCTTGCTCCACGCCCAACTGGCCGCCACGCCCGTGGCGCTGGGGTATGAACCGACCCCAGAAGGGCACGAGGGTTTCCTCTCCCCCGTGGCGGCAAGTTTTCAACTTGCCGAATCCGGCCCCAAGCCCGACACGATGCAATCCTGTCGCCACGGTCGAAAGAACACCGCCGCCCTCGCCGCAGGCCTGCTCTTGGCCGCCGCCTGCCTGGCGCTGATCCTGACAGAGCCGACGGCGCCACGACGGGCCGTCCCCGACCGTCTTGCGGTGCCCGCCGTCGCCCCCGCCGAGCCGAACGATCTGCACTACGACAACCGGCAGCTGCCAATCACGACCGTGGCGGTGCTGCACAACGATGATTCACAGACCAACGCTGCCGACACTACGGCAGCCGACCGGGACATCACGCCCTCCACCCTCGAGTCTGCTGCGGGCGGCATGCGGCTCACGTCTGCCGACGGCGCCGACGTGCGGCTGGAGGGATCGTCGCGATTCGGGTTCGCCAGCGGCGATTCAGGCGCCCTCTACAGCGGCAGCGTGCGGGCCCGGGTCGAGGATCCCACCAAGACGTTCTCCGTGGTGACATCCAATCTCCGTGTGGTCGACCTCGGCACGGAATTCCGCGTCAGCCAGCTCGATGCCGACCGCGTGGCGGTGACGGTGCTCGACGGCGATGTCGAAGTGCAGTCTCGCGTGCGGCTGCCGGTCTGCTACTGGCCGTTTGACGACCGCGGTAACGACCAGCGAGGCAGCGACCAGCGTGTCACGACCGACACGATACAGTCGCTGCCGGCGGCGTTTGGCGATGCTTTGCAACGCTGCGATGGCATTGTCGGCCAGGGAGCCGTCCAGTTCGACAATTCGAGGGGCTCGTTCGCCCGCGTGCAGGGCGGCACCGGCGAGAAGGTTGGCCTCGGCACACTTTCGGCCGCCGAGGGGATCACGGTCGAGGCGCTGATCATCTCGCACTGGACCGCAGCGTCGATGGACTACGACGAGATCTACCGCAAGGAAGATGGCAACTGCCGCGTGCTGCTGAGCTTTCAAAATGACGGGGACATCAATGCCGGATTCTCCGAGCCGGCGGTGCCCAGCGGCCCCTGCCTCTCCTTCGGACTTAATCTGGCCGGTCGCAACTACAGGGAGCTCGACATGCCGCTCGACGGCCGCGAGGGCCGGCCCACCGTAGCCGAACTCACCGACGGCAGGCCGCATCATGTCGTCGCAACCTACGACAGTTTCACCGGCCGCAAGGCGATCTTCATCGACGGCATGCTCCGATGCGAGCATGTGTGCCCCGCCGGCACGCTCATCGTGAGCGGCGGGCCGGAGCCGGCTTTCATCGGCAGCCATATTGGCAACGAGAACTTCCACGGCGTCATCGACGAACTGGCCCTCTACGACTTCGCCCTCACGGCCGACGAGATCGCCGAGCATCACGAGCGGGCCCGCCGCGGCGAGACCTACTTCGGCCCGCTGCCCACCCGGCCCAACGCGGCACGGTGGCAGGCGATCACCCGCATCACCGAGGGCCAGACGCGGATCTTCAACAGCCGCACCGGCCTCGCCGCGGAATAGCTCGGTAAAGAGGGACGGAAGCTGTCCTGTTCGGCACGGGATGTGCTGTCCCCCGTGGCGGCAAGTTTTTAACTTGTCCGTGTCCCCCGCCCGTATTCCACAAGTTAAAAACTCGTGGCCACGGGTCGAACTCCTTCGGTCTCGTCCTTCTTGCCGAGACAGCCTCAACTCCCCCTCCGCTTTCCTGTCCCCCGTGGCGCAGGAGTGGGACGGGAGCGAATTACCGATGAGTGAATTACAATCCGCTCCCGTCCCGAATTTCCCGGGATCGGCAGCCCAATTTGGACAGCCCGCCGCCGGCGGCTACCATGAGGGCGTCGAGACGGCCCGCACGAACGCGGGCTTCAGTCCACCCGCTCCCCCAGCCGATCACACCATCATGGCAAAAGCAGGTCCCCGCAAAAAGCTGCCCAAGGAACTGGCGGTCATCAACGCCGACAACTGCACCGGGTGCGAGTCGTGCCTGGAGGTCTGCCCGGTCGACTGCATCTTCAAGGTGCAGCAATTCGACCAGTTCCACAACCTGCAGAGCTGGTGCGAGATCGATATCGAGCGGTGCGTGGGCTGCGAGGTCTGCGTGCACATCCCGGGCAAGAAGTCGAATCCCTACGATCTCAAGGTCTGCCCCTGGGACGCGATCGAGATGGTGCCGACCGAGCAGGTGGCCCAGGTCGTGGCCGAGATCGGCGGCCCGCCGGAATACGTGGAAAAGAACTGGGATCGGCTCGTGGGCACGGCCCAGCATCTGGCCGAACTCAAGTGCGCCACCGGCTGAGTGCCGCTGGTAGTGGCCGCGTCTGGCGCCCTCCTTTTTGACGGGAATGGGATCGCCTGCTACAACGTGACAAATGTTCACGTCTCAAGCCTTGGTGCCTCGTTTCATGTCGTCTCATTCGTCGTCTCATTCCATGCGGCCCGACGATCTTCCGCCCGACCTTCTTGGCCATGTCCGCCTCGCCTGCGTACCGGGCATCGGCTCCCGTCTGCGGCGACTGTTGCTCGACCGGTTTGGCACGCCCGAGGGCGTGTTCGCGGCCAGCCCCGCTGAGATCGCCTCGGTCGGCAGGATCGGCCCCAAGCTCGCTGCAGCCATTCCCTCGCTCCGCGAATCTTCCGTCGCCGACGATGTGATCGCCCTCTGCAGGAAGCGGTCGGTCGACATCTTCCTCGAGGGCCGGGATGGCTACCCGCCGCTCCTGTCGCGAATCGACGATCCGCCCGGACTGCTCTTCGTTCGTGGCACGCTCCTGCCGCAAGACTCGCTCTCGGTGGCCATCGTCGGCGCCCGGCATGCCACCGCGTATGGCCTCAAGGTCGCCGAACAGCTCGGCGCCAGCCTCGCCCGCGTCGGCTACACGGTCGTGAGCGGCCTGGCGCGGGGGATCGACGCCGCCGCCCATCGGGGAGCGATGAAGGCGGGCGGGCGGACGATCGCCGTGCTTGGCAGCGGCGTGCTCAATATCTACCCGCCGGAGCATGCCGACCTGGCCCGCGAGGTCATCGACTCAGGCGCCCTGATCAGCGAACTCCCGCCGCTGACCGCCCCGGCGGTGGGCACGTTTCCACAGCGGAACAGAATCGTGTCGGGACTGTCGCTGGGCGTGGTGGTGGTGCAGGCCGCAGAGCGGTCGGGAGCCCTGATCACGTCCCGGCTCGCGACGGAACAGGGCCGCGAGGTCTTTGCCGTGCCGGGGCCGATCGACTGTCGGATGTCGAAGGGCTGCCACCAGCTGATCCGCGACGGCGCGAAGCTCGTCGCGAGCGTGGACGACATTCTGGAGGAGTTCGGGCCGCTCTTCGAGACGGCCACCGCGGCCGACGGGCGGTCGGTTGCCAGCGCCGCGGAGCTCCAGCTCGGCGACATCGAGCGGCAGGTGCTGGCCGCCTGCGATTCCCTGGCCGGAGGGGCCTCGAAGCCGGTGACCATCGACGACGTCGTCGACTCAAGCGGCCTCGCCGCGTCGCAGGTGCTCGCTACGGTCGGTGTCCTCGAAATGCGGCGACTGATCCGGCGTCTCCCCGGCAACCAGATTGTGAGGAATTGATTCGCCTGACGCTTTCGCCCGGCTAACGGCACGCCGTTTGCGATCTCCTTCGTGCGAAACCTTCTCCCGTCGACACCGTTGAACGATGGTCGGGGCAGGTTTTCAGCAGCAAGGAGCTCGCCATGAGCAACACACCGAAGAACCCGGGCCAGAGCGGATCGCTGATCAATAGTGCGCCGAGTGGAGCAAAACGCGGCGGGGCCAACGTCGCTTCCAGCCGGCGTCGCACGCAGCGAGACCGCCGCGACGCTTCCTCCGCCGGCGCCTTGGCCTGGATGGAGCAGCTCGAAGCACGGTCGATGATGTCGGTCAACCCGGTCGGCGCTCCGCCGGCTCCCCTGCTGCCAGCCGAGTCGATCGACGGGATCGGCAACAATGTCGCCCACCCCACCTGGGGAAGCACCGGCCAGGACCTCCTGCGGCTCTCACCGGCCGCCTACGGCGACGGCATCTCGACCCCCTCCGGCGCGGATCGCCCCGGCGCCCGACTGGTGAGCAATCTGCTCGCCGCCAGTCCTGAAGGTGGCATCACCAACGACCGCGACTTCACGGCGTTTGTCTATGCGTGGGGCCAGTTCCTCGACCACGACCTCGGCCTCACCGACACGGCCACGCCACGCGAGCGGCTGCCGATCGCCGTGCCGGCTGGTGATCCGTCGTTCGATCCCACCGGCACCGGTACTAAGACGATCTCGATGTCGCGGTCGGCCTACGATCCCGCCACCGGCACCGCCACCAGCAGCCCACGGCAGCAGACCAATTCGATCACGGCCTTCATCGACGGGTCGCAGGTCTACGGCTCCGACGCCACCCGCGCGGCGGCGCTCCGAGAATTCGTGGGCGGGCGGATGCGGACCAGTGCCGGCAACCTGTTGCCCTTCAATACGACGGGCCTCGCCAATGCCAACGATGCCCATGTCGTGGCCGACAACCAGCTCTTCCTCGCGGGCGACGTGCGGGCGAATGAAAATCCCGAACTGGTCGCCCTGCAGACACTCTTCGTCCGCGAGCACAACCGGAGCGCGGCGGAGTCCGCGGCAAAGAATCCCACGTGGACCGACGAGCAGGTGTATCAGCATGCCAGACGGATGGTGATCTCCGAGATTCAGGAGATCACCTACAACGAGTTCCTGCCGGCGATCCTCGGGGCCAACACACCCGCTGCGAACGCGCTGCAGAACTATCGCGGCTACCGCGCCGACGTAAACCCCGGCATCGCCACGGAGTTTTCCACGGCGGCGTTCCGGCTCGGCCACAGCATGCTCGGCGAGGACATCCAGTTCCTCGACAACAATGGCAACGCCGTTCGCGACGAAGTGCGGCTCAAGGATGTGTTCTTCGATCCGCGGAGCGTCTCGGAGGTGGGCATCGACCCGTTGCTCAAGTATCTGGCCAGCGATCGGGCCCAGGAGATCGACACGAAGGTGATCGACGACGTTCGGAATTTCCTCTTCGGCGCCCCCGGGCAGGGCGGCTTCGACCTGGTCTCGCTCAATATCCAGCGAGGCCGGGACCACGGCCTGTCTGACTACAACACCGTCCGGGTCGCCTACGGACTGCCGAAGGTGGCCAGCTTCGCCCAGATCACTTCCGACACCGCCGTGCAGGCTTCGCTGCAGCAGGCCTACGGCAGCGTCGACAAGCTCGATCTCTGGGTGGCCGGACTCGCGGAGAAGCACCTGCCGGGGTCGAGTCTCGGCGAGACGTTCACCCGTATCATGGTCGACCAGTTCTCGCGGCTCCGCGACGGCGACCGCTACTGGTATCAGAACGCGCTGCCGGCAAAAGCCGTCAGTGACGTGCAGAACAACTCGCTGGTGGACGTGATCCGTCGCAACACTCAGCTGACGAACCTGCAGCCCGATGTCTTCTTCTTCCGCACGTCGATCGGCGGCAACGTCTTCGCCGACGGCAACCGCGACGGCCTGCGGCAGCAGCAGGAGGGTGGCGTGGCGGGCACGACGGTCACGCTCGTGACCATGACCGGCGCCACAGTGGCCACGACGCGATCCGACGCTCGGGGCGACTATTCCTTCCGTGGCATCGATCTCGGCAGCTTCCGCGTCGTGGTGACCCCGCCCGCGGGTGCCGGCCAAGCCGGAGACAGCGTGAAGAGCCGGGTGGTCGCAATCACCCGCGGCATGGATGTGCGGGACGTGAACGTCGGCCTGCCGCCGAAGCCGGCCACTCCCCCCACCAAGCAGCAGCCGGCGCCACAGCCACCAGCGCGGTCACCACTGGCCGCCGCCTTCGCGGGCATCGCCGCCAGCCAACCGACCGCCCAGTCGCCAACAAAGCCCCGTAGGTAGGACGGTCTCCTTCTCCTCGCGGGACGAGAAGCGTAGACTCCGTTCCATGGACACAGCGCTTTTCAACCGTTCCGAAACCATCCGGGCCCGACTGCTGCAGCTGCGGGACTCTCTTTGACTGGGAGGGACGCAAGGCATCAGCGACAAAGCTCGAAGACGCGATGGGGCAGGCCGACTTCTGGAACAACACCAGTAAGGCACAGGCCACCGTCGCTCAGCTGAAAACGCTCAACACGCTGCTCAAGCCGCTGGAGGAATCGCTGGCTGTCGGCCGCGACCTCGAGGCGCTGGAAGAGCTGGCCCGCGAAGAGATTTCGCTCGAGGGCGAGCTCAAGCAGGAGACCGACCGCCTCGAGAAGCTGGTCGACAGCCTCGAGCTCGCCTCGCTTCTCTCCGGCCCGCACGACTCAAGTGATGCGCTCGTGTCGATCCATGCCCGGGACGGCGGCACCGACGCCAACGACTGGGCCGAGATGATGCTGCGGATGTATTCGGCCTGGGCTGGCAAGCGCGACTACACGATCGAACTGCTCGACCGCCAGGACGACGACGTGGCGGGCATTCAGAGCGCCACAGTCGCGATCCGCGGACCGTGGGCCTACGGCTATCTCAAGGGGGAGATGGGCATCCACCGGCTCGTGCGGATCAGCCCCTTCAACTCCGAGGGCAAGCGGCAGACGAGCTTCGCGGCAGTCGACGTCTCCCCTGAGATCGCGGATGACGACACCGAGGTGGAACTCCTCGATGAAGATATCCGGGAGGATGTCTTCCGCGCCAGCGGCGCCGGCGGCCAGCACGTCAACAAGACCTCCAGCGCCATCCGGCTCACCCACTTCCCCACCGGCATCGTCGTACAGTGCCAGAGCGAGCGAAGCCAGCACAAGAATCGGGCAACCGCCATCAAGATGCTGCGAGCCCGGATCGCCCGCATGCAGGAGGAGAAGCGGGAGGCCGATCAGTTGGCCCGCTACAAGCTGCAGCCCAAAACTGGCTTCGGTTCGCAGATCCGCAACTACTTTCTTCACCCCGATCAACGGGTCAAAGACCAGCGAACGGGCCACTACGTCGGCAACTTCCAGAGCGTGCTCGACGGCAACCTCGACGGCTTCTTCGACGCCTACCTGAGGTGGAAGGCGTCGGGATCGGCCCCGCAGGCCGCCGGCGACGAATCCTCACGCCCACCGCATCCGTCTGCCCCAGCCCTCAGGTGCCGCGGCTGGACTGTTTCCGGGGCCGGGATTACGATGCAGCCTCATGCAGGCGGTTTAACACCGTGTGCGCACGGTTTCAAAACGGTTTGCCAGAAGGACCCGCAAGGTTATTCATGCCGGAAAAAGAACAGGCTCTCGAAGTGGAAGGGGTCGTCACGCAGGCCCTCGCCAACACGCGGTTTCGCGTGCAGATCACCGGTGGTCACATCGTCAACGCACACGTCGCAGGCAAGATGCGAAAAAATTTCATCCGCATCGTGCCAGGTGACAAGGTGAAGGTCGAACTCTCTCCCTACGACCTCACCAAAGGCCGGATCACGTTCCGCGAACGTTAAGCCGCGGTGACGAAGAACACGACTTCGTATTAATCCTGGTTCTCGCGGCATTTTACTTCCCACCCGTGGCGGCAAGTTTTCAACTTGTCCGTGTCCCCAACGCGGATTCCACAAGTTAAAAACTCGTGGCCACGGGTCGCTCGCAGCGCAAGCAAGGGAATGACGGGGCCGAATCGCCTCAACCCGTCGCTTCGCCGTCGGCTTTCGGCTCGGTTGCCGGCTCGGTGGCCGGCGGCTCCTCACGGGTTGTGAAGAACTGCTTCAGATCACCGAAGGTTCGCAGCGGCTCCTTGCCTTCCTTCATCTTCTTGGTCAACGGCTTGGCGACCTTCTCTGCGGTCGCGACGTAGACCCGCGGCTCCTGCTCCCGCTGCGGCGGACGTCCGCGTCCACCGCGACCACCGCCCTGCGGACGACCACCGCCACCCTGCGGGCGACCACCAACCTGCGGACGATCCGTCCGTGGTGTGGACGGTGCGGCACCACCGCCGCCAGCTGGCGCACCGGCAGCCGGGACTCGCGGCGGACGGGCTGGCCTGCCTTCCGAGCGATTTTGATCGCGGCCGCGACCACGGCCCTGCGGCCGCCCCTGTTCCTGACCGTCTCCCTGCGGTCGTCCGCCGTCCTGCCGGGGCGAGCCCGGCTTGATCATCGTGAGCGCCACCCGCCGCCGTCCCTTGTCGATTTCGAGCACCCAGACGCGGACCACCTGACCGACGCTCACCACGTCGTGCGGATCGCGGACGTATTGATTCGAGAGATGACTGATGTGCACCAGCCCGCTGTCGTGCAGGCCGATGTCGACAAAGGCCTTTTTCGTTGAACAGCTCGAGCAGCTTGAGCACGCCCTTCTTGAAAAATGGCTTCGGCAGGTCTTCACGGGGATCGCGGCCGGGCCGGGCCAGTTGCTCGACGATGTCGGCCAGCAACAACCGGCCGACTCCCAACTCACTGGAGAGCGTATCGAGGTCGAGGGCCGCCGTCCGCTCCGTCAAGGTCTCCGCCTGCTGGCGACCGGCGATATCCTCACGGGATCCGCCGAGCCGCTCCAGCACCTTCGTGGCCACCTCGTAGCTCTCGGGATGGATCCAGGTGGAGTCGAGCGGCTCCACTCCCCCCGTGATCTTCAGAAAGCCGACCGACTGGACGAACGCCGCCTCGCCGAAGCCGGGCACCTCGAGGAGTTGTCTGCGGGAGGCGAACGGCCCGTTCTTGGCCCGCCATTCGTGCAGGTTGCGGGCCGTGGTCTGGTTGAGCCCTGACACGTAGCGGAGCAGCGCCGGGCTCGCCGTATTCACGTCGACGCCCACATAGTTCACGCAGCTCTCCACGACGGCGTCGAGCGACGCGTGCAGATGGCGGGCCTTGACGTCGTGCTGGTAGAGGCCGACACCGATGTTGGCCGGCTCAATCTTCACCAGCTCCGAAAGCGGATCCTGCAGCCGCCGACCGATCGAGATCGCCCCGCGGACCGCGGCCTCGTGCCCCGGCAGTTCCTCACGGGCATAGCTGCTGGTCGAATAGACGCTCGCGCCCGCCTCGTTGACGACGACATAGGCGACATCGAGTTCCTGCAGCCGTCCCGTCACCAGTTCGGCCACGAGCGTCTCGGTGTCCCGACCCGCCGTGCCGTTGCCGATGGCCACGACCGTGCACGCATGCGTCGTGACCATTTCGACGATCTTCTCCGCGGCGGCGGCACGCTTCTCCGCCTTGCCGATGATATGGAGAACCGCGTGCTCGAGCGGGTTGCCGCATTCGTCGATCACCACCGCCTTGCAGCCGCTCTTGAAACCGGGATCGAGCGACAGCACGCGGCGACCGGCCACCGGCGGCTGGAGCAGCAGATTTCGCAGATTCCGCGCAAACACCTCGACGGCGTGCGATTCGCAGTAGTCGGTCATCTCCCGGCGGAGTTCGCGTTCGAGGCTCGGCAGCACCAGCCGGGTGAGCGCATCGCGAACGCAGCCCTTGAGAAATTCAGCGTGTGGATGGCCGGCTGGTACCAGCACTTCCTCGGCCGCCGCCTGCATTTCCTCGACCGGCCCGTCGATCCGGACTTTTAGAAGCTTGGCACGCTCGCCGCGGTTGATCGCCAGCACGCGGTGCGGTGGCACCCGCTGGACATGCTCTCCGTACTCGAAGAAGTCCCGAAAATGCTTCTCGTCTTTCGACTGGGCCTTGCCTGGGCTCTCCACCCGCTGGCTGGTGAGGCGGGCCTGCCGGTGCAGGATGCCACGCAGCCGCTGCCGCACGTCGGCGTGTTCGCTAAAATCGTCGGCAATGATATGCCCTACGCCAAGCAGCACGTCGGCCACGCTCGTCACCTGGGAATCCGGATCCAGGAAATCGGTCGCTCGCGTGTCGAGGTCGGCGGCGGCCGGATCGGCCGCGAGAATCTCCCGTGCCAGCGGCTCGAGCCGCCGTTGTCTGGCAATCTCGGCCAAGGAGAGCTTCCGCGGCTTGAACGGCAGGTAGAGATCCTCGAGTTGCTTGGCGCTTGCCGCTGCGGCAACTCGAGCCTCCAAGGCAGGGGTCAGCTTTCCCTGCCCCTGGATCGTTCGCAGGATGGTCTGCTTCCGATCGGCCAACTGGCGGGCGCGGCCCACGCTCTCGGCGATCAGGCGAATGGCAACCTCGTCGAGGCCGCCGGTCTGATCGCGGCGGTAGCGGGTGATGAAGGGAACGGTGTTTCCTTCGTCGAGCAGGCGCACGGCCGCATCGACCGCCGCTACCGGCAACCCGAGTCGCTGGGCAATTGGCCCCAGATCGATGAGCGTCGTGGATCCCATCCAACCGGCAGCATGCACGTGCCTTGCGAGCACGGCAGACCACACAACTCCACATTCCCCTCGCCGCTCCATGCGTGCACGCACGGATCTCTCAACGAGACTTACCAACGACGAAAATTTAGGGGCAACGCGGGTCGGGTGTCAAACTTTGAGGAACCACCCGTCACACCCCAGCCCTCCTAGCCCCCCCGAAACTGCACGGCTGACCCCTGCTCTTGACGCGGGTTCGGGCAGTTTTCTATCTCCCGCAAGCCGGCAATCGACGGGCTCCGGGCACGTGCCCGGGAACCAGTGTGGCAGCACTTTGACTGTAGCGGATGTGGCAATTGTGACGATCTCGACGTTTGAGCGTGGTGCGGCAGCGGAATCGCCTGCCTGCCAAGTTGCCATCGCGCTGCCGGCCCAGGAGATCTGCACATCATGACCCACTCCCAGACCCCGTCCACGACCGTCCGCAGCCCCGCCACGGCCGCCCATGACCGCGGCACCGATGCCGGCGGCTTTCTGCCCGCCGTGCCCCTGCTGGCGCTCGATCGTCAGTATGCCGTGCTCCGCGACGCGATCCGCGGTGCCCTCGACCGTGTCTGCGACTCCGGAAAATTCGTGCTCGGCCCAGACGTTCACGACCTGGAAGCCGAACTCGCGCAGTCGCTCAGCGTGCCGCACGTGATCTCGTGCGCCTCCGGCAGCGACGCCCTGCTCTTGGCGCTGATGGCCTTTGACATCAAGCCGGGCGACGAGGTGATCCTGCCCAGCTACACCTTCTTCGCCACCGCCAGCGCCGTCACGCGACTCGGCGCGGTGCCGATCTTCGCCGACATCGATCCGATCACCTATCTGATCGACCCGGCCGACGTGAAGAAGAAGATCAGCAAGCGGACGAAGGCGATCGTCCCCGTCCATCTGTTTGGACGCACCGCCGACATGGATGCGATCCTGCCGATCGCGAAGACCGCTGGCCTTCCGGTGGTCGAGGATGCCGCCCAATCGATTCTGTCGACCTGGCACGGTCGCTGCTCCGGCGCGATCGGCGACGTCGGGTGTTTCAGCTTCTATCCCACGAAGAACCTCGGCGGCGTCGGCGACGGCGGGTTTCTTACGACCACCCGCGACGACATCGCGGCCCGTCTCAAGCTCCTCCGCGTGCACGGCATGGAGCCTCGCTACTACCATCAGGTTGTGGGCATCAACAGCCGCCTCGACTCGCTGCAGGCCGCGGTGCTCCGCGTGAAGCTGCCGCATCTCGATGCCTGGACCACCGCGAGACAGGTCAACGCCGCCCGCTACCAGCAGCTCTTCGCCGAGTATGATCTCGCCGGCCACGTGGCCGTGCCCGGAGACGAATCCCGCGGCCGGCATGTCTGGAATCAATTTGTGATCCGCGCACCGGGTGGCCAGCGCGACGCCCTGCGGAAGCACCTCGCCGCGTGCGGCGTCGGCACGGAGATCTACTATCCCGTTCCGCTCCACATGCAGCAGTGCTTCGAATACCTCGGCTGGCGGAAGGGCGATCTGCCCCAGACCGAACTGGCCGCCGAAGAAACGCTGGCCCTGCCGATCTTCCCGGAACTCACCGAGGAGGAGCAACAGACGGTCGTCGGCCGAGTCGCCGAGTTCTTCCATGCTCCGCACATTGGGCAGAAGACGGACGACATCCGCCGCACCCACCAGCCGGAAGCCGTCGTCGAAGAGCCGCACTTCGTGCGCCGCATGAACGCCGTCGGGCGAGCCGACGACGTGCGGTCTTGAATCCTGGCCGCACCGCCTACTTGGCGGCAGTCTTGCTCGCGCCCCACTTCGGACGGCAGCTGATGAACGTGCCCAAGCCGATCGAGAGCGCCATCAGCACGTAGCTCGGGCCGTATTTCATCAACGTGTTCGTACCGCCCCCCGCAGGGGCCCCGGTCGCCGGCGCGGCCGCGGCAGGTGCACCGCCGGCGGGAGCGTTCGCAAAATTTTCCGCCATCTTCGCCCCGGGCACATTCGCCACGGGGTTCACCGGCTTGGCAGCCTTGTCGAGCGGTGGGGCGACCAGCCCCATCCCCGCCTGGGCCAGCAGCGGGGCCGCATTCGCCGAGGCGGCCGGCCAGATCGTTGCCAGAATCGCGATCACGACGCCAACGACGCGAAGCCGGGCAAAAACACGTTTGCCCAAGCTCGTTCGTGAAATCCAACGTGCCATCGCTGCGTTCTCCGGTCCCAAACCACTCGCCCTGTCTCAGTCGGGCCAATGTACCAAGCAACCGCCGCGTCGGCGAGGTACATTGCCCGGCAGTCTGGACGTCGCCAGATGCCCGATCCCACGGTGGGCCCACAGGGGCATCGCGACGACAACCGATGGATTGCCCATGGCATCGAAAACGAAACGTGCCCCGAAGGCCGCCGCCACCACAGCGATCAAGCTCCCCCAGGTCGACGTGAAGACCCTCGGTCTGATCGTCGACCTGGCTGACGAGGTCGCCTCGGCCGCCGAGAAGCGCCGCGACCCGCATCTGGAGATCCCCACCCGCAGCCTCTCGAACGTCCGCTTCAACAAGTCGCGGAAGATCATCGAGATGGGTGGCCAGACCAACCGCCGCCAGCTTTTTAACCTCTCGCAGGCCAAGAGCTACATGCAGACCCTGCTCGTGGCCACCGGCTGCAAGCAGCTCATCGAGCAGCAGAAGACCACCAGCATCCGAGGTCTCTACTACCTGCTCAAGCACACGATCGAGGGCACCCGCGAGGAGACCTTCGCCACGCAGGAGGAGTGCGACCCGATCATCGAGGATCTGGAGGTCACGCTCGAGAGCCTGCGCGAAGAGCTGCATGTCTACGCCAGCAACCGCGGCGGCATGGTGGGGCCGATCACGCTGATCGACTCTGGCGACGAGATCGACTGTTCCCGCATGGGCTCCGGCGGCTACAGCATCCCGTCGATCGTCGAGGCCGACATCGTGAAGTTCAAGTCGTGCGATGCGAAGTTCATCCTGCATGTGGAAAAAGACACGGTCTGGCGGCGGTTCAACGAGGACAAGTTCTGGCGGAAGCACAACTGCCTGCAGACTCACGGCGGCGGCCAGCCGCCCCGCGGCGTGCGCCGGATGCTCTACCGGCTTCACAACGAACTGAAGCTCCCCGTCTACTGCCTGCTCGACAACGACCCCTGGGGCTACTACATCTACTCCGTGCTCAAACAGGGGTCGATCAATCTGGCCTACGAGTCGAAGCGGATGGCGATCCCCGAGGCGAAGTTCCTCGGTATCCGTTCACGCGACTACGACCGCTGCAAGCTCAGCCAGAGCGTGCAGATCACGCTCAACGACACCGACATCAAGCGGGCCAAGCAGATCGCCGCCTACCCGTGGTTCGCGGAGAAGAAGGGCTGGCAGAAGGAGATCGAGACGATGCTGAAGAACGGCTTCAAGCTCGAAGTCGAGTCGCTCATCTCCAAGGACATCAGCTACGTCACCGACGTCTACACGCCCGAACGGCTCGAGGAACGCGACTGGCTGGATTGACGACACGCAACGGCTCGGCATCCTGCAGCCACGACAGGCGAATGCCCGTCCTCAGTCGGCTCCTCGTGGCCGCAAGTTTCGTGGCCGCAAGTTTTCAACTTGCGGAATGGGCAAGATGAAATCTTGCCCCCACCGGGGGACGGGACGCGGAATGGGCAAGATGAAATCTTGCCCCCACCGGGGGACGGGACGCGGAATGGGCAAGATGAAATCTTGCCCCCACGGGGGACGGGACGCGGCACCGTCTCCGTCACGCCTCTTCCCGAAGGAGTTGCGGCGGATCCTCCAAGTCCTCGAGTTCCGGCGGCAATTGCAGTTGCCGCATCGTTTCATCGGTCCGCCGCATTCCCTCGGCCACCTCGTCCACCCGCTGTGCGATGTCGCTCATGTCACGTTTGGCCACCGACCCCTCCGCCAGTGCCGCGATTTTCGACTCGAGCCGTTCGATCTCCGCGGCAACGACGTCAAGTTTTCGCTTGGCGTCATCGATGTTCTCCAGCCGCTCCCGGCTCGTCTTGAGGTGGTCCTCGAGCGTGGCACGGATCTGTGCCGACTCGACGCCCGCCGACGACACCTTCGCCAGCCGCTTCTCGAGTTCGGCGATCCTGGCCTTGATCGATTCGTCGTCGGTGTGGTCGAGGAACTCGGAGAGCGTCGCCGCTCCCCAGATCATTCGCAGGTAGCCCCAGAGCAGCCTGTCGAGCGACTCGAGCGATCCGCGGTCGGGGCCCGTGACATCGGGGCGCCGCATACGTCCCCCCAGTGCCACGAGTGTCGCGCAGTGATCCCGAAGCCGGTCGAACCGGGCCAGCAGTGTCGGTGGCAGCTTCTTGCGAATGCGTTCATAGGGCTCTCGGGAGACGGCCGACTCCAGCGCCCGCCGAGCCTTAGCATCCTGCGCGTCGACGGCACTACGGAAGCGGCCATTCGTCAGCATGCTGGCGAGGTAGTAGATCTCGCCAGCCGCCACCAGCGGCAGCACCACGCCCGGAAACCCGCTGATGAAAGCGGCGGCAATCCCGGCTCCGAAGAAGAGCAGATTCCATCGCGTCGCGAATGCCGTTCGGAGGTAATTCATAATGGTGCCAGCCACCAAATCTGGGGTATCTATCTTCTTGGGTATCTGAGGTGCTTCTGGCTGCCTAGCTTGCCTGAATTTGGTGGCTGGCACCTTTTTTTACCGGTGGTGGGCGGCCGACTCGATCTGTTCGATCTGTTCGTGCAACTGCTGGACCTGCTCGTGAAACCAGGGCTCCAGTTGCGTTTCGCGGGCGGGGGCCGCGGCAGCAGGCATGCGGATGTCGCCCGCGATCCTACCCGGCGTCGTGGCCATCACGAAGACCCGGTCGCCGAGGTAGACCGCCTCCTCCACCGAGTGTGTCACGAACAACACCGTCGCCTGCACCTCGCGCCAGAGCTTGACGAGCAGGTCCTGCATGTCGAGCCGGGTAGCGGGATCGAGGGCGCCGAAGGGCTCGTCCATCAGGATGATGCGGGGCCGGAGAATGAGCGTGCGGGCGATCGCGACCCGCTGCCGCATGCCGCCGGAGAGTTCATGCGGATACTTCGTCGCATCGCGAACCGGATCGAGCCCCACTCTCTCGATCCACTCGCGGCCCTCGGCCTCCCGCTGCCGCCGCGACACGCCCCGGCACTCCAGCCCGAAGACCACGTTGTCGAGCACCGTGCGGTTGTCGAAGCTCGTGTAATCCTGGAACACCATGCCGCGGTCGGCCCCCGGCCCCACGACCTCGCGGCCAAGGACCGTCACCGTACCGCTGGTGGGCGGATGCTGCGGCTCGAGGCCGGCGACCAGACGCAGCACCGTACTCTTCCCGCAGCCGCTCGGCCCGAGAAACGAGGAGATCTCGCCGTGATCGGGCAGGTCGGCAATGGTGAAGCTCACATCCTTGATCGCGGTGTATTCCCGGGGCGTGCCCAGGCCATAAATCTTCGTCACCCCGCGGAAGTCCACCGCCGCCGGACGGTCTGCCGGTGTCACGTCGCTCATGTCGCTCACGTCGCTCATGCAGCAGCCCTTTCCTTCGGGCCGGGAAACCCGTGCAGCAGCCCGCGGCAGAGACGTGGCAGCAAACCCTGCCCCCCGTAGCGATGCGGAAAGAGGTCGCACTGCAGCCACCAGAGCGCCCGATCGATCGCGTACGCGATCAGCGGGATGATCACAAGCACGATCAGGATCGGCTCCCGCTCGCCCCGCCGCTGCGACATGTTGATGAGATCGCCAAGACCACCGGAGTCGCTGCCAAACTTCACGAGTTCCGCCAGCATGACGTAGCCAAACGCCAGCCCAAAAAGGAGCCGGAGTGAGTTGAAAATGGCTGGCGCCGCCAGCGGCACGAGCACCTTCAGAATAATCTGCAGACGCGACGCACCAAGCGTCAGCGCCGTATCGACATACCGCTGCGGCACGTCCAGTACCGCGGCGGTGGTGTCACTCACCACGAAGGCGACGCTGGCGATGAACAGAAACATCACCTTCTGGAATTCGCCAATACCGAACAGAAAGAATGTGAGCGGGATGAGCGCGGCCACCGGGATGTTGCGACCAAAAACCGTCAGCGGGGCGAGAAATGCCCGCACCGCCGGAAAACAAGCGGCGAGCACCCCCAGCGGCACACCGACTGCCGCGGTCAGACCAAAGCCGAGGCAGACCCTTGCGAGCGTGCGCACCGTGTTGGCGACAAGTTTCCGCTCGCCGAACACTCGCGGCAGTTCGCGGAGCGTCTCGGCCGGGCTTGGCAGCATGGCAGGGCTGATGAAGCGGGCTTCCGCCTCGCCTACCGTGGCGATGAACCAGGCCGCCAGCACACACGCCACACAGGTGATCCCCCAGAGCACCGCCGTTACCGCGGGAGCATCGCCCCGCAGGGGGCGGGCCGGTGCAGCCACGGCATTCGTGGCACGTCTCGTCCCAGCCGCTGACTCCCCCAGCATCTCGGACTCCTCCCCGGCACCACCTGACGCCGTCATTCCTTCTCCGCCGAGTAGACCTTGATCTCGACGCGGCGGTTCTTGGCATGATCATCCGGATGCTCGGGATCGGCGGGGCGGTCCCAGCCGACGCCGTCGACCGCGAACCGGTTTTCGTCAAACTCGAATTTGCTTACGAGCGACTCCTTCACGGAGGCCGCCCGCTCGCGGGAAAGCTCCTTCACCATCGCCGCCGGCACCGACCCCTTCATCGAGCCGTCGGTATGTCCCTCGATCACGATTCGAGCGTTGCCGAACTGCTTGGCGAGCGCTCCCACCTCGTCGAGCACGAGATCCACGGTCGAGTCATACGGCTCCTCGACCTCCCGGCCGTCGATCCGCCGTACGATCCGTTTGC
>JAPLNQ010000148.1:1307-8127 GCA_026401075.1 Planctomycetia bacterium | reverse complement strand
CTGGCGGTGGCTCGTGGAGCACTCCGCAGAAAATGCCGCCATCGACAAAGCTGCCGTCAGCCGCTGGCTGGAATGCGTCGGCCCCCGACCCGAAGGCGCCCCGTTCAACCCCGGGCAGATTCATCTGCTGCGGATGCTGGTGCGGTGGGCCGACCCTGCCGACTGGCAGCGGCAGCCGGAGGCCTTCCGCGACTTCATCCGCATGGTGTCGAAGTCTCGTCAGTCCGTCTACGCGTACGATGTGCGGGCCGACCGGATCGTCGAGGCCAACGAGCTGGCCAGCCGAGGGAATGCCTGGATGCGGGAGGCTCTCGACCTGGCGTTCGTAGGCGGACCGGCCAACATGGTCGAAGCCGTCCGGCTGTCGCGACAGAGCATCGAGGCCTTCGACCAGCGCACAGCGCTCTCCAAGCAGCGGATCCAGGCGCTCGAACTGCTCGACGTCATCCGGGCGGAACTCCCCTATCTGGCGGCATGGTGGGTCGAGGAATCGCGACACGCTGCCCGCCAGCCGAGCGACATGGAGAGCGGGAGCCTGCGCACGCAGCCGGCCGACATTGTGGCGCTGCTGCTGGCGTTGGAACAACTCGAATTGGCCGTCGATGCGGCCGCGGTGGCCGCGGACAATCAGGAGCCCCCGGCGGCATCCTCGACCGGCAACATCGACGAAGTGCGGGCCCGCTGTGAGGTGTTGTTCACGGCGATCAAGTCGGTCTACCTGGAGAGGTGCGCTGACCTGGCTACGCAAGCCCCCGACAGCCCGCGCACACACGGTGCCATCCGTCGTGTGCTCACGCTGCCGTTGGCGCAAGGGGATCTGCGGATGCGGCTGCTGCGGCGTGCGGAAACCCTCGATCGTCGCCACGCTGCCCTCATGGCCCGCGCGGACTCGCAGAACGACGATCCGCTCCCGCCGATTGACCAGTCAGCAGCCGTGGCGGGATGGGTGCCCTGGCGGAACGCGATGATGAATCCAGTGATCCCCATCATCGCGGCGAACCCGTTCGGTACGCCAACATTGCCCACATCGGCAGCGGACATCGCCGTAAGCGTCGGTCGTCAGGTGACGGCCGTCCGGTCTTCTGCGCGATCTCTCCCCTCGATCATCGCGGACCTCGACCGCCAGCGGGCCGAGTTGGAGATCGGCAGCCGCGACAGTGATGCCCGGGTGCTCGAACTGCTCTCGCGTGGGAGCCGCGTGAGCCGTCGTCTGGCCGCCGTGGCCGGTCAGCGTCCGCGGACCAGTGAGGGCGCGACGCCCACGCAACGCTACTTCGCCGCGGCGTGGCACAAACGGCTGATGCAACACACCGAGACGACACTGGAGGAGTTTTGGGGCGGCGTTGAACCGGATGAGCCGGTCTATTGCTTCCACAAGGCCCGCGTGTTGATCGAGTCGGCAGCAGAGATCGTCAGGAGCAATGGTGTTGTCTTTGGAGACCGCGAACGCACCCGCCTGACGGCCAAGGTCGATGCGCTCGCCTCACAGTGGAGCGGGTTCGCCGACCTTGACATAACTCCCAACCGGCTCATTCTGCCGTCGGCGAGTGGCGTCGAGGCCCCGCGAAACAAAGTCAGCCTCACCGCCCATCCAGGCGTGCCGTCCGGCCTTGCCGCGATGTGGCTCTCCGAGTCGGTGGAGGGCCGGCCGCTGGAGCTGCTTCAGAGTCGCGCCGTTGATGGATCACCCGGGACTACCCGCCAGGGCTTCGCCAGCCGCACGGGCGTGCCAGTGTCTTCGCCGCCCCAGGAGGCATCCTGGCAGCTCGATCCCACGGCCGCCCGCAGCATCGAGCTGAACCGCACGGCCGTGCTCGACCTGACGACCTGGTATCGCGGCCACCGCATGGTCGTGGGCCTGCCGGTCGCGGCGGCGGCGGCCTCGCGGACGACCGAATGGGAGGCCTCGGCCCAGCTCGCGACGCGGGTCACGGTCCGCGGCGACCTGCCGCAGGCACAGTCGGTGGCGATCGTCTTCGACTGCTCCGGCAGCATGGGGCAGCGACTGGCCGACGGTCGGACCCGGCTCGACGCCGGCAGGGCCGCGGTCGCCGAACTCCTCGCGGGCATGGCCACATCCGGCCGGTGGGACGTGTCGCTCTGGCTCTACGGCCACCGCACCAAGTGGTCACGCAACAAGGATGGGAAGTATGTCCCCGGCCTCACGCCCGCCGGTACCGCCGCCAAGGCCAGTGCCGGGCGTGCCGGCCAGCCCTTCACGATGGTGCCGGGCGATGATGTCGAGCAGGTGCTGCCGATGCAGGCGCTCACGCGGGCCGTGGTGGAACGAATCAGCATGACGTTGTCTCCACTCGAGCCCGGCGGCGAAACCCCGCTCTATCTGGCGATCTCGGAGGCGTTGGCAACCGACTTCGACGGTGGCCGTGCCGACCTGCCCGGCCACGTGCTCGTGGTGACCGATGGCGCGAACGACCAGACTGGCGGCCGCTACGTGACCGCATCGGCCGTGGAAGACCAGCTCGCCCGGAAGAACGGCCGCCGCCGCGTGCCTCTCAGAATTGACGTGGTGGGCTTCGGGTATGCGGCCAATGCAACGGACCGCGGGTCGCGCATGGACGATGTGCGGAATCTCGCCACCGGCTCCGGGGGCCGTTTCTACGAGGCCGCCAACGCCGAATCGCTGGCCAGATCGCTCCGCGAATCGATGCGGGTCATTCGCTGGCAGATACGGGGGCCGAATGCGCCTCGGGAGACCGCCGGGCTCGGTGCGTCGCTGACGCTGTCGCCGTCGCTCGCCGGTCGGCCGCAGGCCTACGAGGCGATGCTCGAGTCCGGAGCGAATCCGCCACGGCGCGGCTTTGAAGCGGAGGGCGACGAGGCGATCGATCTCTTCGTCGGCGGTGGCGGCAGGAGACTCGAGTTCCACCGTTACGATGGCGGCACGGAACAGGGGCTACGGGATAGCCGCACGAACCTCTTCGCCCCCTCCGATCCACAGCGGCTGTTCTTTGTCGGCGGGCATCTGGCCTCGCGGTTCGGCGATTCGGTCCGCTTTCCGTTGTCCATCCAGAATGCAAACGCCGCCGAGTTCTCGCCGCGACCCGTCGAGAGCTGGGTCGAGGTGGCGCCCCGCTCCAGTGACGGCGCGATCGGTGCCCCGTTCGTCTTTTACGACCTCTCGTTTCAGCCCAATCGGCCTGTGCCGGTGCTCGATCTTGTGGCGGCCAACTGGCCGCGATCGGCCGACCGGGCCGAGATCCGCTGCTGGTTCCGCTTCACGAAGACACCGCCCGACATCGCCGTGCCGCTCGCCGACCTGACGCCGGGCGTGGAGCGGCGACTGGAGCTGGCGGGCCTGCCGGGGTCCGAAATCCGGGTCAGCCTGGCGCCGGCCGAGGCTGCCGACTGTGTGCAGCTCTCCGTGCTGGAGAGTCATCCGGCCACGATGGCGGACAAGCTGCCCTGCGTGCGGGTCTGCGTGACTCCCGGCTGCCTGCGGGCGGTGCACATCGTCGAGCCTGAGACAGGCCGGGTGCGGCATGAATTCACGGTGCGTGTGGAGGGGGGCCGCATGCCGCAGGATGTGCAGCTCCTGATCACCGACAAGCAGCGGGTGCTGAATGGGTCGGTGAGCGTGACGGCAGCGGGCGGTATGCCGCTGGCCGTGCCGGTGCCGGCGGAGTGAGGCCTCCGCTCATACCCCGTTTCGGCATACACTGGCCGCATGGATGCTCCGCACCCCGAGCCCGAACCCCATTCTCCGGCACGCGATGAACGTGTCGCGTCGGCCGGCACCGCCGCGCTCGTCGCCCTTGCGGTGCTGGCCTTCGGCACCGCGGTAACGGTCATGGGGCCTGTGCTGCAGCCCTTTCTCGTGGCGCTGTTTCTCTTCCACGCCACGCAGTTCGGCGCGAAGTCGCTTGCCAGGCTGGGTATGCAGCCGTGGTCTGCCTACCCCGCGCTCATCGGCATCACACTCATCTTTTCGATTCTCACCGCCCAGTTCGTCTACCGCGAGGCCGATATCTTTCGAAAGTCGTGGCCACGTTACGAGGACCGGATCACAGGCTACGTGTCCGCGTGGTGGCCTAGCTTCACCGCGCGATCGCAGCCGACTCTCGCAGCCACACCCGATGGGCACAAAGCCTCCGCGAAGCCGACCTCCCCGCCCCGCGAGCCATCACAGTCTGCCGCCGCCACGGAGTCGCCCACGCCCCGCGCGGACGACGCAACGGCGTCTGCTCTGGAGCCCCTGCCGGAACGGACAGCAGACCTTCTCGGCGGCCCGTCGACCGTCGATACGGCCGCCACGTCAGCGGCGGAAGAGGACCAGGCCGACCACGAGCCCGACGCACCGGCACGACGACCCGTCACCAGGCCCGCGCGGACAACCCTCACGGAGCAGTTCCGGATCACCTCGCAGGACGTGCTCGACTATGTCTTCTCGCATGGGCTCCGTGTCGCCGAGCTTTTCGTTGTCGTATTCTGCTACCTCGTCTTCCTGTTCCTAGGCAGTCAAAAGCTGAAGGCCCGCGTGCTCCGCGCCTTCCCGGGCGAGCAGGGCAGGCGGTTGGTGGCCATCGGTGAGGGCATCACGGAATCAATGGAGCGGTTCATGGTGGTGAAGACGGCGGCAGGGGTGGGGATGGCGGTCTCGGCCGGCATGATCATGTACCTGTTCGGCCTCGACCACTGGATGCTCTGGGCGTTTCTGTTTTTCGCCGCCAATTACATCACGTACATCGGCAGCATGGCGGCCTGCATTCCGCCGCTCGTGATGGCTTATCTCGACCTCGACAACGCGGTGATGGCGACGCTGCTCTCCGCGTTGATCGTGCTCAATCGCGTCTTCTGGATCGACTTCTTTGAGCTGCGGATGTCGGGAAAGCAACTCAATCTCGATCCGACGCTGCTGTTTCTCTGGCTTTCCTACTGGGGTTGGGCCTGGGGAATTCTCGGCCTGATCCTCGCCTACCCCATGCTGGCCGCGGTGCGGATCACGCTCGAGCATCTCGGCGGCCTGCACGGCTGGGCCTTGCTGCTCAGCGACGAGTAAGCCGCCGTCAGGCGAGGATTCGCAGCATGCGGCGGAGCGGCTCGGCTGCACCCCAGAGCAGTTGGTCGCCGATCGTGAAGGCGCCGACATACTCGGGCCCCATCGCCAGCGTCCGCACGCGGCCCACGGGGATCGTCAGGGTGCCGGTCACGGCTACGGGCGTGAGTTCGCGGAGCGTGGCCTCGCGGGTGTTGGGCACGACCTTCACCCACTCGTTGTCGGCGGCGATCATCGCCTCGATGTCGGCCAATGGCACGGCCTTCTTCAGCTTGAACGTCAGCGCCTGGCTGTGGCACCGCATCGCCCCAACCCGCACGCAGAAGCCATCCACCGGCACCGCCGGCGTGCCGAAGCCCTCCCCCTGGCCGAGAATCTTGTTGGTCTCCGCCATGCCCTTCCACTCTTCCTTCGACATGCCGTTGCCCAGATCCTTGTCGATCCAGGGAATCAGCGAGCCACCGAGGGGAGCGCCGAAGTGGGCGGTTTCGGCAGCGGTGAGGCTCCGTTGCTTGGCGATCACGCCGCGGTCGATCTCGAGGATGGCGCTCTTGGGATCGTCGAGGAGAGTTTTCACCTCCGCATAGAGCGTGCCGTATTGCGTGAGCAACTCCCGCATGTGCTGGGCGCCGCCGCCGGAGGCGGCCTGATAGGTCTGCGTGCTCATCCACTCGACGACACCCGCCTTGTAGAGCGCGCCCACGCCCATCAGCATGCAGCTCACGGTGCAGTTCCCGCCGATCCAGTTCTTCACGCCCTGCGCGAGTCCTCGCTCGATCACCGGCATGTTCACCGGGTCGAGGATGATGACGGCGTCGTTCTGCATACGGAGCGTGGAGGCGGCGTCGATCCAGTGCCCCTGCCAGCCGGCGGCCCGCAGCTTGGGGAAGACTTCCGAGGTGTAGTCGCCGCCCTGGGCCGAGATGATGATGTCGCACCGCTTCAGGCCGTCGATATGGAAGGCGTCCTGCAGGAGTGGCTCGTTCTTGGCCAGCCTCGGGGCCTGGCCACCGGCATTCGACGTCGAGAAGAAGAGCGGCTCGATGACCGCGAAGTCCCCCTCCGCCTGCATGCGGTCCATCAGCACCGATCCCACCATGCCGCGCCAGCCAACCAGCCCGACCAGTTTCATGGACTCGTCCTTTGGAAAAACGTTGGATACCTGAAGGTGATGATACTATCGCGCCGCCGGTGTGTGCCTCGAGGCTCGGGGAAATCGGTGTCGAGAACGAGTTCGCCAGCCGCGCATGGCTGATTGCGCGATTGTTCGGGTTGATTCAGGGCAGGATCCGCAGGCCCACCGCCGTGTTGAGGTCGAGCATGGCCCGGCGGTGGCGGACGATCGCATCACGGTGAGACTGCGTGACCTCGGCCGCGTCGTCGAGGGGACCCTGGAAGTCGTCCGCGGAGATCTTGCCGGCTGCCAACTGCTCTGTCTTGCGGCGGAGCGTGGCGGCCGCCCGCGGCAGGATGGCGGTCTCGATCTGCTCGAGCGCGTCGCGAGACCGTTGGCATTCCCGCTCCGCGAGACGCACCTCCGACACGATGCGGCGCTCCAACGATGAAAGTTCCAGCTTCGTCTGCACGACATTGCTCTGGGCGCGGGCGATGTTGCCCTGATTGCGGTTGAAGACGGGGAGCGAAAACGTCAGGCCGATGGCCCACGAGTGCGAACTCAGGGCATTGGAAGGGCGATTGTCCTGATACGTGATCGGGTCATAGAACAGGTAGACGTCGTCGAACCGGTTGGCACGCTGCAGGTTCACTTCGGCGCCCGCCCGGGTGACGCCCAGCCGTGCCGCGTGC
>JAPLNQ010000148.1:0-1287 GCA_026401075.1 Planctomycetia bacterium | reverse complement strand
GGAGTGCGATCGCCGCCAGTTCCTCCGCGCTGGGTGGTTTCGGAAAGGAGTCGTGCAGCCGGCCCCGTGGCTCGAGGGTAGCCGTCTCCTCGACCGGCATGTTGAGGAGAACAGCCAGCCCCTCCTGGGCGTCGGCAAACGCTTCTTCCGCCTCGCCAAGGCTGTTGCGGGCCCGTTCGAGCACGAGTGACAGGTGGTCGATGGTATCGGCTGCGACGTCGTCGTCGGGCCGGGCCGTGCGTTTCAGCTCTGTGAGAAACTGCTCCTGACGGCGGACCGACGACCGTGCCATCAGCCGGTCGATTCGTGCGGCCTGCAGGGTTACGAAACCGCGGTAGACGTTGTCGATCTGTCGTCGGGCGACATCCTGAAACTGTGCCTCGACGGTTGAACGGGCCATCCGGGCCACGACCGTGCGGGCCTGCCTCTTCTGCGAAATGTCGAGCGGATAGGTGATATTGAGGTCGTACTGCGTGGGGCCGCCTGGCCGTTGGTTGTTGAAGGTGCCGTAGGGGATGAACTGCGTGTCCATGTAAACGAGCGGATTGGTGCGGAGGCCCGCGGTGAGAATGTCAGCATCGGCCTGAGTGAGTTCGCGCCGGAGGGCACGGATATCGAGATTCGCCGTCATGACCCGGTCGATGGCGGTGTCGATCGTGAGGCCGTCTGCCGGCCCTTCGTCGTCGAGAATCGCATCGTCGATGGCCGTGGCGGGGCTCTGGACAAAGGTCTGCGGGACGGGCACGGGAAGCGTTTCGGGCAGGTTCATGCCACTCCTGGCGGCGATCGACGTGGCGCCCGGTGGGCCCTTGCCGCTGCGGGGCATCCGGCTTGTCCGCCGTCGTCCGCCGACCACGCCGATGCCAGCACCGCCGGCAGGAGTGTCCATGCTTGGAACAAGCGCTCCCGGCCCTGGCCCAAAGGCCGGTTCGGTCGTGCCGGGGATTGGTCCGAGGTTTGGGAACTCGATGATCGCGTTGCGCTGAGGCGAGGTCGAATCCTGCTGGGCGCAGACGGGCACGCATGCCGTGGCGAGCATCACCATGCACGCCCAGATCGGCAGCCGGCTGGCACAGTCAGACCGAACACGTATCACGGATCCATACTCCGGGCAGGCAGATGCCCTCTGTCGATCATTGCCCCCCAGGAGGGCGTCTTTGCACCTGTCATAAATATCGGTGCAATCGGGGGAATCGCTGTAGATTTCCCAGTCGGCTGAGTCGCCAGAATGCGTCCCCTGCCCTGCCCCGCCTGCCTGGCTTGCCGGCGATGACGGAAATCCCCAAG
>JAPLNQ010000111.1 GCA_026401075.1 Planctomycetia bacterium | reverse complement strand
GTCGGCCTAAGCCAGCTGAGCCTGAGCAAGTGCCGACGCCTGGGGCCGGAGCACGGCCTGGGTAGCGACGGGGACGCGTTTTCACCGGCAGCCGGTGCGATCCTGTTGTCGCGGGCCTGGGGCTGGTAGAATCTGCCAGCTTGAGTCATGCCCTCGTAGCTCAATTGGATAGAGCGTCAGCCTCCGAAGTTGAAGGTTACAGGTTCGATCCCTGTCGAGGGTATTCAACGACCCCGGCGTTTCCCGCACGTTTTCTCGTGGGGAGATGCACGGGGCCGCATTTTACGCAAACACGGCGAAAAATCAGGTTCTCGGTTTTCGCCTCTGTCGCTCCTTGCGTCCCTATTCGGTCCTTGCAGACAGATGTCCGTGTGGATTTCCGGAAGTGATTCCGAAGCTATTTTGCCACGGCTTAACGGCCAGTTTTCGGACCTGGGACAGGCCAGCCCGTTGAGTAGCGTCAGTCCGCCTTCCTGACGGTTAGTCCCGGAACTCGCTGGTAGGCAGGCTATGAGGCTGGCGGTGCCGAAGGTGGCGGCGGGGCGGTGGGGAAGAAGTAGCTACCAGCTATTTGTGCTCGGCCCAGATGATCACGCCGTCGCACCTTTTGCCCTTGGGTGTCTGACTGCATTTCAAATGCTTCACTGGGGGCGTGTTCTGCCGGTATTCCTTGCCGCACTGGGTGCATTGCCCAGTCCACTTGTAGTCGGCGGCAATGCCAGCAGTGGCTAGAACGGCAAGGATCACCAACAAGAACTGGTGACGGTTGATTCGCATCGGAGACTCCTGAGGGGTGGATGTTTTCCTAGAGACCACATCTTCCATTCGCACAGCCACCGGGACGCTGACCGATATTCCGTGGCAGCAGGTCATCGTTTGGATTCATGAGCACCGCCCCACCGCCGCCAAAATTGAACTGAACGTTTTGGCCTCCGGATCCTTGAGAGGACGACCTTCCATCATGACGGATACGGCTGGCTTGAATCTTCTCTTTGCCGATCTTCCAGGCTCCATCTGCTTTCGAGAGAGCCAAGAACGAGACGATATCAGCGGTAATCTTTATCTCATCGACATTGCCCGGATCGACCCGCAGTCGCTCGCCAGCAAACACTGGCATACTCACAAAGCAGGCAGCCCAACAGATTCGTGTGAAGTAGTTTGTCATAGTGGGGGTATTGTCCCGCCCTGGTGGTGGGGAGTCAATCTACAGTGCTCCCCAGATGGTCCTGTCAATTTGAGCTGGAGCCGTCCAACCGCCAAAGGATCGAGGTTTGTAGACTCAGTGGCGTAGCCTCAGCCCCAACAACCCCAAGGACTGGACGTATGGCTTTTTCGGCAAAGATCGTTGGTGACGAACTGGTGCTCAGAATTCCCATGAACGCCAAGCCGGAGAAATCAGCCAGCGGCAAGACGCTGGTCGTTGCCTCGACCTACGGGAATAAAGAGACCGACTGCGTGGTGGACGGCAAGAAGGTGATCGTTGGGGTCAACGCCTACATTCCGAAGAAGTAGGGGGCGGACTCCAACCCGTATGAAATTTTTCGGAAGTGATTTCGAAAAACACCCAGTTTTCTTGAACGAAACACAGATCCTCGTATCCCCGTCGAGGGTATTTGTTTTCGGCGATTCGTTCGCGTGCCTTGGCTGGCAGTTCTATTTGCCGTGCCCGCGGGAACAGCGGCTGGCGTGGAGGACGTTCAGTCCGATCACCTGGTCGCCGCGGCAGCCGACGATGACGTCGTCGGGCCCGAACTTGCTATCGGTTGCCTCCGCTTGAAGAGCAGCATTGGACCGCCGTGCTTTATAGGCCTCGTCACGCAGAACGCTGCATGAGGTTTCCAAACTCGCGACGGGAAAGCGGTTGCGGCAACGGCTTGCCTGCTTCTTCCAGCGTTTCAATTGCCTCTTCAACGAGTTCACACAACTCGCCAAACACCTGTTTGGCATCGTCGCCATGGCAACCGCCGTAGAACAACTCCGGACAACTGCCGATGAAGCAGTTGTCTTCGTCCGACCACTCGACAATCTTCACGTATCGGTCGCCTTTCGCCATTGGTTCACCTCGTCGATGGCCTTCCGAACCGCTTTCTCATGATACCGATGTGCATCATCGCTATCCCTCCCCGATATCGTAACCAACTTGGCAAGCAGCGGATGCCTGTAGTTTCGATGACTTCCTTTCCCTGGTCGCTCCTCGAACCCGGCGTTCACGAGATCTTTGAGAAGTTCGCGAATCTTACGGGGCATCGGAGCGTCCTTGATCTACTGCTTCTTGTGTAGTGTACATGCGTACCGAAACCACATCAAGCCCCCGGGCGGGATTCTCAGGCCCACCTTCGCGGGGGGCGCAAAACGCCAGCGTGAAATCTGGCGGCCGAAGCCGAAGTCCTCGGGCGCATCCCCGAGTTCCTGACTTCATGACGCCCGGCGGCACGGGCGGCACGAGAAGGCACTGCCCCTACTGCACGCGCTCATCGAGGCCACCCCGGCTACGCCCCCTTGCGACGCCGGCCGCCGCTCGTGCGTTCGCCGGCCTTGAGCCAGTGACGGCTGCACCACCGCGATACCTTGTCCGTCCTGTCCGTCGGCCGGATGGAGGGATCCGTGAGCCCCTGCTCTTCCATCAGCTTCACGATCCTGGCGTCGCACTGGAAGATTTTCGGCAGAGACGGCGGATGGTAATATTCCCCACGCGCGAGTACCTTATTTTGGTCGCGCACGTGTCGGGCTCGTTTCGACTGGATTCCTCCACATGGACAGCCTGTTTGCCTGGACGATCACCGCTCCCGCACTCATGCTGATGGCCGCTGGCCTCATCCCGCGGGACTGGGCGAACGCGCACATCGATTTCATGCGGCAGCTGGCCAAAACCTTGAGCGTGGCGGCTGCGGCACTTGCTGTTGTCGTTTCTGTGTGGCTGGCCTTCGGAGGGCCAATCGACGTTCGCTTGGGGGTTGTGCCCGGCCTGCCCGCCCTCAACTTCGGTGTTTACTTTGACGACCTCGCAGCGATCATGCTGCTGCTGATCAGCTTTATCGGTGCGGTCATCTGCCGGTACGCGGTCCGCTATCTCGACGGCGATCGCGAGCAAGGGCAATTCCTCTGCTGGATGCTCTTCACGCTCGGCGCGGTGCTCCTGCTGGTCACCTCCCGTAACCTGCTCCAGTTCGCTACCGCCTGGCTCTTCGCAGACCTCGGCCTCCATGAACTCCTCTGCCACCACCGCCACAGGTCCTGGGCCCTCTGGGCCGCACGGAAAAAACTCCTCATCAGTCTGCTCGGCAACGTCTTTCTGATCGCCGCCTTGGCGGTGACGTATGTCACCTTCGGCAGCTTCGACTACGCCGAGCTGTTCGCCAAGGCCGTGACCCTGCGGGAGCAGTCGGCACCGAACTCGATGATGGTCTGGGCCATCGGAAGCCTGTTTGTCCTGGCGGCGATGACCAAGTCGGCCCAGTTTCCGTTCCACAGCTGGCTGCCTGATACGATGGAAGCGCCCACGCCGGTTTCCGCCCTGATGCACGCTGGCATTATCAATGCCGGAGGGTTTCTCGTGATCCGGCTCAGCCCGCTGCTGGTGCTCTCGCCCGCGGCTCTTAGCCTGCTGGCGATAATCGGCGCAATCACCGCGCTCCTCGGTGGTGTCGTGATGCTCTCGCAGACGAGCGTGAAGCGTTCGCTTGCGTTTTCGACAATTGCCCAGATGGGCTTCATGATGCTCCAGTGCGGGCTCGGCGGCTTTTCCGCGGCCTTGCTCCACATCGTCGCGCACTCGCTCTACAAAGCCCATGCCTTTCTCAGCTCGGGAAGCGTGCTGGAACAAGCCGCCCGCACACAGCTGACCCAGGCACGCGCCCGCGGTGGTCGCGCGGTGCTCGTCACCGACATCCTGGCCGTCGGCGGGGCAGTGGCGATCCTTGGGCTGACCCTCGCCTGCTTTGGGATCAAGATCACCGAAAAACCTGGCGGGATCGTCCTCGGCTTCGTGCTGCTGTTGGCTCTCACCAACCTGCTCTCCACCTTCCTCGCCACGCGGGTCTGGAACCTGTCCCTCCTCGGGTTTGCGGCGGCGGCGGTGGTGGCGTTTGCCTACTTCGCGAGCTTCGAGATCATCGACAGCCTGCTGGCCGCCACGATGTCGCGACAGCCCCTAGAGCGATCGCTCCTCGATCGGGAGGTGCAAGTCGTGGCGGTGGCGAGTTTTTTGGCGATTTTCATCGTGCAAAACTTCATTCAGAACTTTTCGCATATGGGCTGGGTGCAGGTCTTTTACGTGCATGCGAATAACGGCTTTTATCTCGACATTCCCTTCCGGCGGCTGACCGGCTGGATCTACGGCCAGCCGGCGGCCGTCTCGTAGCCGGTGTCTTCCAAGGTGGCACACAGCCGATGACCAGAGTTATGACGAGCGGCGAAACCGCTACGACCAGACTGACTCCCGCGAAGCTGACTCCCTCGGCACTGGCGCCGCATCTCGCAGCCGTTAAGGCAATCATTCCGCCGGTCTGGCCATTGGCTGACTACGTGGCAGTCAACCCGTTTCTTGGCCTTGCCGACCGGCCTTTTCTGGTCGCTCGCCAGTTGCTCGCTGATGTTCGCGTCTGTGACATTCTGCCAACCTCCGAATGGTTTCGACAGCGACTGAGCACCGGGGCGATCACGGCGGCCGACCTCGACACCGCCTTGGCCGAGTGCCGGGAGGAGCATCCCGAATGGTTCGCCAGTCTCACGGTGGAAGCCTGCCGAGCCTTGCTCGACGGCGAGCCGGCAGCGGTCGGGGCCGAACGCCGCTACCGAACCGTGTCGGAACTGGTCGACGAACGGACCGGTACCCGCTGGACGAGCCACATCGTCACGGACATCTCCCGGCACTGTGCCGGCCACTTCGACCGAGGACAGGCCAGCTGGCTGAGTCCCTGGCTGAGCTTGCCGCTCTACGAGGCGTGGCGGCAGCGGGCGCAGCTGAGCCACCGGCTCGACGAACTTGGGATCCGAGGATTCCGGCAGCTGGTCGCAGCGCTGCCGGATGATCCTCGCGAGGCAATCCCCGCCCTGCTGGCCCGACTGGCCATTCCCGAGCCGCATATCGAACGATTTCTGCTGGCAGAACTCTTTTCGGTCGCCGGCTGGGCCTCGTTTATTCGTTATCTCGCCTGGCATGCAGAGGAACCACCATCGGTTGCTGACGACCTGACGGGGCTGCTGGCTATCCGGCTGGCCTGTGACGTGGCCTTGGCCGAATCGAGCGGTGCGACAGACCTGCCCGAGGGGCTGGTGCCGACAACTCCCGAGCCGCCCGACCCTCTGCCGGCTGTGCTGGCGCGCTACCTGATGCAGGTTGCCGGTGAGGTCAGCCATCGCCGCGGCCTGCTGGCCGACATTGCCACGGTCAAGCAGCCGGCGGCGACCAGACGGCCGACGTTGCAGATGGTCTTCTGCATCGATGTTCGCAGCGAGGTGTTGCGACGCCACCTCGAGGCCCAGAGCAAGCTGGTCGAAACCTGCGGGTTTGCCGGATTCTTCGGGATGCCAATGGAGTTTATTCGCCTGGGCACCGCGTACGGCGCCGCTCATTGCCCGGTGCTGCTGCAGCCGACTTTTCCGGTCTTTGAGCGGCTGCTGGGAGCATCGGGAGAGCGGGTCGCGGCGGCCATCGACCACCGGAAGCTGCTCAGGAAGGGCCGCAAGCTCTGGAAGGGCTTTCAGTCGTCAGCGATCTCCTGCTACAGCTTTGTGGAGTCGCTGGGGCTCGCCTATCTACCGAAGCTTTTCACCGACTCGATTGGTGTCACGCGGCCCGTGGCCGATCCGCGAAATGACGGCCTCTCGCGCGACGAGCAGCGACGGCTCGGCCCCGACCTGGATGGCTCGGATGATCCCCTCCCGCTCGACCAGCGGATTGGTCTGGCCGAAGGCATGCTGCGAAACCTCGGGCTCACTGATCGGTTTGCGAGGATCGTCGCCATCTGCGGCCATGCCGCCTCCATGGTCAACAATCCCTACCGTGCGGGCTACGACTGCGGCGCCTGTGGTGGCCATTCCGGCGAGCCAAATGCTCGCGTTGCCGTCGCCATTCTCAACGACATTCAGGTCCGTGCGGCACTGGCCGAGCGGGGCATCGCGATTCCTGCCGACACCTGGTTCGTGGCGGCCGTGCACCGGACCACAACCGATGAGATTGAGTTTTTTGGTCCGACGGGTTGTCCTGCCACGCACCACGACGAGTTTCGGGACATCCTTGCCTGGACTGCCGCCGCTGGGAAGGCAACGCGGCTTGAACGGAGTAGGCGGCTTGGAGACGCCACCGATGAGTCGGTGCTCTTCCGGGCCCGCGACTGGGCGGAGGTTCGGCCCGAATGGGGGCTGGCGGGCAACGCCGCCTTCGTCATTGCCGACCGCAGCCGAACGATAGGGCTCAACCTTGGTGGCCGCTGTTTCCTCCACGAGTACTGCTCGGCGAAAGACCCCGAGGGAAAGGTGCTCGAACTGATCATGACCGCCCCGCTGGTCGTGACCAGCTGGATCGGGCTGCAGTATTTTGCCTCCGCCGTCGACAACAAGGCCTTCGGCAGCGGAAGCAAAGTCATTCATGACGTGGTGGGTCAGTTTGGCATCCTTGAGGGGAACGGTGGCGACCTGCGGGTTGGCCTCCCCTGGCAGGCGGTTCACGATGGCACCAAACTGCAGCATGAGCCGCTGCGACTTACGGTCATCATCGAGGCCAGCCGCGAGCGCGTTGCCGACATCCTCAATCGGCACTCAGGCGTGAGGGATCTCGTCACTCACAACTGGCTTCGGCTCGTGGTCGAGGATGCGGGAGCGCGCTACCGCTGGACGCCCACTGCTGGCTGGCAGCTGCTCTGACTGTGCTGCCTGAGATCGTCTCGATGGCCGCAGTCAAAAGGCAACGAATAACGGTGACGATACCGAAGGCCATCTATTCGTTCACGAATTGACCTTCTTCAGCCGTCCAGCGTCGCCCCGATCTTCACCCGCACCTGCCAGTGGGCGATCTTGCCGTCCTCGATGTGCCCTCTGGTTTCCAGCACTTCGAACCACCGCAGGCTCTTTTCGTCGATCGCCGCCTTCGCGACGGCATTTTTCACAGCGTCTTCAATACTCGTGTGGGATGACCCGACCAGCTCGAGCATTTTGTAGGTGTGTTCACTCATGGCAATGACTCCGTTGTTGAGGATGGATTGGGTATCTTAACCGGGGAGTCAAAGAGTCGGAAATCAATTGACTGGGTTGGCCTGGCCCCCTCAAACAGCTGGAATCACGCATGGGTCGTAGTGTCGTTCGCGCCGGTGCCGCCCGCTGCCCAGGCTGCAGCCTGCCGCCGCGGTGGTGCATCTGCGACGCGATTCCGCCGGTCGAGACTCGTCTCCACGTCCATGTGCTGATCCACCACCACGAGCATCATAAGCCGTCGAGCACCGGTAAACTCGTCGCCCGAGTTGTGGCTGGCACCAACTGCCACATCTACAAGCGTGAGTCCTGCTTTTTACCCGCCTCGGGTTTCCCTGCCGAGACACTCCGGAACGTGTCAATGACTTTGAGACAACTGCGGAACGAATTTAGTGTCGCGGGGTAGTTCAAGTGTGCGGACTGTTGGCCGGTTCTCGGGTGGGTTGATCCAGACTTCCGTTGCCGGCGTAAGCGGCCTCGGAACACCTTGAACGAACCGCTCTGGGTGGCGGGCATGAGCGGCGGCCAGCACGGAGGCCCGCGCCTCAAGGACTGCCGTGGCTTGGCCAGTGTG
>JAPLNQ010000188.1 GCA_026401075.1 Planctomycetia bacterium | reverse complement strand
TGGCCCTGGCGGCAATAACGGCCCTGCTCATCTGGGAACACTCGATCGTCCGACCAAATGACCTATCGCGGGTGAACGAGGCCTTTTTCAACGCCAACGCGATCATCGGCGTGGTGCTCCTGGCGGCAATCGCGGCCGACCTGCGGTGGTGAGGGCCTGCGGGGGTGAGGAATAGGCCCGGAGAGGCTTCTTCAGGCCAGCTTTTGCCCGGATCGGGCCAATCTGTTGCAGATCGACCCCGGGTGCGGTTTAAGCTCGGGCGGTGGTCCGCCCTCCACCCGGCCTTGGGAGAGGCCGGGCGGCCACGCACAACCCCTCAGGCACCCCCTCATGATCCGCGCCATCACGCCGTCGCTCGACCCGATCCGCGAGAAGATCGAGGCCGGGGAACGCCTCAATGCGACGGAAGCCGAGATGCTCTGGGACGAGCGGCTCGATCTGCACGAATTGGGCGAACTGGCCAACCTCGTCCGCGAGCGGAAGAACGGCAACCTCGGCTGGTACAACATCAACACCCATCTCAATCCCACGAACGTCTGCGTCTACCGGTGCACGTTCTGCGCCTTCCGTGCCGACCTCCGCGATGCCCGCGGCTACGTGATGAGCGACGAACAGATCCTCGCTCGCGGCCAGGAAGCGGTCGAGGCCGGCTCGACCGAGATGCACATCGTCGGCGGTCTGCACCACCAGCGAGACTACGACTGGTATCTCAATATCATCCGGCTGCTGCACGACCACCATCCGACGCTCCATCTGAAGGCCTGGACGCCGGTCGAGATCAACTGGTTCTGCCATCTCACCAAGCGTTCGATCCGCGACATCCTCGTGGAGATGAAGGACGCGGGCCTCGGCAGCCTGCCCGGCGGCGGCGCCGAGATCTTTCATCCCGAAGTGCGCGACAAGATATGCGAGCACAAGGCCGACACGAAGGAGTGGTTCAACGTCCATCGCACGGCCCACTCGCTCGGCCTGCGGAGCAATGCCACAATGCTCTACGGACACATCGAGAACGCCTTCCACCGCACCGACCATCTGCTCAAACTTCGCGACCTGCAGGACGAGACGGGCGGCTTCCAGACCTTCATCCCGCTGGCCTTCCACCCGGAAAACACGAGGCTCTCACACATTCCGAAGCCGACCGCGGCGATGGACCTGCGGACGGTGGCCGTGTCCAGGTTGGTGCTCGACAACTTCGACCAGCCTACTGGATCATGCTCGGCATCGGCACCGCTCAGACGGCCCTGGCCTACGGCGCCGATGATTTGGACGGCACGGTCCGTCACGAATTGATCTACCACGATGCCGGCGCCACGACGCCGGAGGTGCTGACGGTCGACCACATCCAGCGGCTCATCCGCGAGGCGGGCCGCGACCCGGTGGAACGCGACACGCTCTACCACCGCGTCGTCCGCGACGGTACGCAGTGGACCGCGATGCCCGTCAGCGCGTCGTAGCGCGGTTCGGGGCTGCCCGTGCCCCGTCGCCGGACGTTCGCTACGGCCATCCATGGCCTTCGCTCACTCGATGCTGACTGCGCTCCGGCATCCTGCCTGCGCTGGTCAGCAACGCCGGCTCTCGGGACACGGGCAGCCCCTCACGGATTCCGCAAGGCACATGGCGCCGGATGCCATGTTTCGCGTACATTACGAATTTTGGATGGCCATAAGGACCGTGTCGGCCATCGAGCGGGCCGAATCGACGGCCGCCTGGTTCGCGGTGAAGGCGTTGATCACCGTGGCGGAGCCGCCGTCGCTGTCCATCGAGACCACCGTCACCATCACGCCGCCGCCATAATGGTTGCCAGCCATCGTGATCTTGCCGGGCTGCACCGGATCGAAGATCTCGAAACCAGAGTTGATCAGCACCTGCTGGGCGATCTGCAGGGCAACGAGTGGGGCGAGATAACACTTGTGGCCGTAGGCGAAGCAAAACACGGACAGGACTCCAGAGGGGTGACGGAACTATTCATCAACGTAGCAGGCCGCTGGCCCGTCGGCATCAGCCCACTTTCCCGAGGCCGAGCTGCTCGCCCCACCGCTTGAGGATGAGTTCGCGGAGACGGCTCCAGCTCGGGGCCGACAGCGAGGGATCGCGGGCGAAGAGTTCCAGGGCGTCGCGGCGGGCCTCCGCCACCACCGACGAATCGCGGAGCAGATCGGCCAGATACAGCGGCGGGGCCCCGCTCTGCCGGGTGCCCACCAGTTCGCCCGGACCGCGGAGCAACAGGTCCTGCTCGGCCAACGCAAAGCCATCGGTCGTGGCGACGAAGGCCTCGATCCGCGGAACCGAGGAGTCGGCCGACGCAGTCACGGCGCCGCAGATCCCCTGCGTCGGGCCTCTCGCGACGCGGCCGCGGAGCTGATGGAGCTGCGCCAGGCCAAATGAGTCGGCGTCGAGGATCGTCATGATCGTCGCCTGCGGCACGTCGATCCCCACCTCGATCACGCTCGTCGCCAGCAGCACGTCGATCTCCCCCGCGCGAAAGCTGTCCATGATCGCCGCCTTCTCCTTCGGCTTCATGCGGCCGTGCACCAGCCCCAGTCGAAACGCCTCCAGCGGACCGTTGGCGAGGGCTTCGAGCGTGCTCGAGATGCTGGCCAGCTCGCGCTTCGATTCGTCAACCGCAGGCACGACGACATAGCCCTGGCGGCCCTCCGCGAGCTTCTTGCAGCAGAACTGCCACCACTGGTCGAGCTGCTCCGGCCCGACCCTGTAGGTTCTCACCGGCTGGCGGCCCGGCGGCTGCTCGTCGAGCACCGAGACATCGAGGTCGCCGTAGACGGCATGGGCGATGGTTCGCGGGATCGGCGTGGCGGTCATCACCAGCACGTGCGGATCGGTGCCCCCTTGCTGGAGCGTGGCCCTCTGGAGCACGCCGAAGCGGTGCTGCTCATCAATCACCACGAGTCCAAGATTGCGGAATTTCGCCGTCTCGCCACAGACCAGCGCCTGCGTGCCGACGACGATTCCCGCCTCCCCAGATTGCATGCGGGCGAGAATCCGCTTCCGCTCCTTCGCCGGCTGCCCGCCCACGAGCAGCTGCACCTCCACGCCGCTGCCAGCGAGCAGCCGTTCGAGTGTTGCCATGTGCTGCCTCGCCAGCAGTTCGGTCGGCGCCATGATGGCGGCCTGATGCCGGAGCGGTTTCTCCGCCGGCTTCGCGGCCGTCGTCGGCTCCTCCCGGGCCGAGGGATCCCCGTCCATCTTCACCGGCGTGGCGGCCACGGCGAGCATCGCGTAGATCGCCACAGCCGTCTTGCCACTGCCGACGTCACCCTGCAAGAGTCGGTTCATCGGCCGCGGGCACCGCATGTCGGCGGCGATTTCTCCGCACACCCGCCGCTGCGCGGGCGTGAACGGGAATGGAAACCGGGCCCGGATGCGGCTGTCGAGCCGCGCGTCGATGTCGATCGTCGGCGCGGCATGGTCGCGCTGCTGCCGTTCGCGGTGCATCCGCAGCGCCAGCTGCAGCATGAACAGCTCCTGGTAGACGAACCGGCGGCGGGCCGCGTCGATCATGCTCTGGCTCGACGGACAGTGAATCTCGCGAAGGGCCTCGCCGATGGGCAGCAACGACTTGGCTGCGAGCACGTCCGGCGGAAACGCCTCGGCCGGCAGGTCGGCCACGTGGGTGAGCGCCGCCTGCACCGCCGCCCGGACCACCGCCTGCGGCACGCCCTCGGCGAGCGGATAGATGGCAAGCCAGTCGGAGGCGTGAGGCTGCTCCTCGCTCGAGAGCCAACGGACCTCGGGATGGTTGAGCTCCCAGATCAGCCCGCTCTTTTTCGGCATACCAGCGATCACCACCCGCATGCCGGCAGCAAAGCGTCGGTTCATGAAGGGCATGTTGAACCAGACGGCGCGGACGTTGCCGTCCCGGCAGGCGAGGAGCACGGTCAGGAGCGGCCTGCCGCCGGCGGTCGTCCGCGCGGCGACGCTCGTCACTTCACCGGCAATGGAGGCGTGTTCACCTTCGCGGAAATCGGCGACCGCATGCGCTCCGCTGAAGTCGCGATACTCACGCGGGAAATGCATGAGCGCATCGGACGCCGTGACCAGTTCCAGGCGGACGAGTTTCTCCGCGCGGGCGGTGCCCACGCCAGGCAAACGCTCCAACGGCGTGGAGAGGCTCCGCGGGCGGTCGGCGTGCGGGGATGGCGGTTGCCCTGCGGCTGGCGAAGCATCCATGCCAAGAGTCTAGCTGGCCGGGGAAAAAGTCATCCACGACCCTTTCCAAGTCGATCCAGAGCGGTGAGCCAGCGAGGCGGCTCCGCGGTCACCTCGATCATGCGGCCGTCGCAGGGATGTGGAAACGCGAGCCAAGCGGCATGGAGCATGAGCCGGCCGGCCGCTGGATCATGTGCTGTCCCGTAGAGCCGGTCTCCGACGATCGGCATGCCGAGCCAGGCCAGATGGACGCGAAGCTGATGGGAGCGGCCGGTGATGGGCTCCAATTCCAACCGTGACCACCGCTCCCCGGGACCGGAAGGCGCGGTGAGCAACCGCCACCGCGTGCTCGCGGGCCGCCCGAGGATCGGATCGACACGGGATCGCGGCGGCCGCGCCGGGTCAGACGCCAACGGAAGGTGCAGGATGCCCTCAGGCCGAGTCGGCACGCCGTGCACGATTGCCTCGTAGCGCTTCCGCACCAGCCGGCTCTCGAACGCCCGGCCCAGTGCGGCCCGCGCCGGTGCCGACCGTGCCAGCACGAGCAGCCCGGACGTGTCGCGGTCGAGTCGATGCACCGCCTCCACGAGGCCAAACGCCTCACGCACATGCGACGCCACGCATGGCGGATCGAGTGACGTCCGCGCGGGCACGCTCGGCATGCCCGTCGGCTTATCCACCACGATCAGATGCTCGTCGGCAAACACCACGCAGATGGCGGCATCGCTGCACGAAGGCGCAGAGGCTGACGGATCCGTCGGCGGTGGCAGACTCACAGCAATCCCAGCGCCTCGACCCATGCGGCAAGCGTTGCCGCCGGCACGCGGCCCCCCTGCCCCATCGGCAGCGTGCCCGCAGGAGATCCCGCCTCATCCAGCCGCCGCCGGTCTGCCTCCACGCGGGGCGACACATCCGCTGCCGCGTCGTCGGCGGCCGCGCCGAAGAGCACCCACCGCGAACGCCCCGGCTCCGCCGGCTCGACCGTGGCCTGCCGCGGCAGCGCCGAGTCGATGAGGGCCACGCCGCGCACGGCAGGCCCGAGCGACTCGGCCACCAGCCATGCAAACGCCCCGCCGGCTCCACGCCCGACGACCGCGATCCGGGCGGGATCGATCGCCCGCTTGGTGGCCAGCGTAGCCAACGCCCGCTTGATGCCGCCGATGTCCTCACGGCCCCACCGCTGCGGATCGACCGAGCCCGGCAGGATCACCGCCACGCCATGCCGCGCCGCAGCCGCCTTCCACTCCGCCGCCTGAGCGTCGTCGATGGGGCCCCGCGGCACGTCGAGAAAGACGATCACCCCGAGTGGCTCCTTGGAGCCCACCGACGGCAGCACCGCCAACGGTGGCTGGGCCACTTCGGCAGCCTGTAGGCGTTCGACCGTCACGGCATCGCCTGCCGGCGCAACCCCTGCAGCAGGAGCCGCCGCGAACGGCGGTATCTGCTCGAGAAGATCACCGGGAAGATCGGTGGGCATCGCCACCGACTCGATCGACAGGGTCTGACGCTTGCCATCACGATCGACGACGAGCCCAAGTGTTTTCCCCACGTCTGTCCCCGCCACGATGCCCGCGAGCGTACTGGCCGAGTCAACAGGGATGGCATCACCGGCGCCCGTGGTATCTCCTTCGGCCAACGGCGGTACGACGGCTTCTATCTGATCGCCCGCCGCGATGCCCGCCTTCGCCGCCGGGCTCCCTGCCCAGACCCAGGCCACTTTCACCGGACCAGGCCGCGGTTCGCGGGCGGCCGAACGCACCGGCACGATGCCGAGTATCGGTCGCCGCCACGGCGGCAATGCCTTGACCAGCGTGACCTGCACATCGATGCGGGACGGCGGAGCCGCCTGCTCACTTTTTGCCTGCTCACTTTTTGCCTGACCGGCGGCACGTTCGACGCTCAGCCGCACGGTATCTCCCGCGTAGCGTGGCGCAAGCACATGGCGGAGCTCTGCGATTCTCGTCACGGGCCGACCCTCTGCGGCGACGATCAGATCGCCCGCCCGCAACCCCGCCTTCGCCGCCGGGGATCCCGGCCGACATGTGGCAATCCTGGCCTCGCCGGTGAACGGATCCCGCGCGCTGTACCCGATGCCCAACACACCCGGAGACAGCGTCTCCCCATTTTTCAGTCGCGGCAGCACGCGGAGCATGTCCTCGAACGGCACTGCGAAGCCGATGCCCGAGTCGTAGAGTTCCGTGCCCAGATTCATGCCCGCGGTGTCAGCCGGCAACGGGGCGAGAATGCCGATGGCCCGGCCCCTGATGTCAATAAGTGGTCCGCCATAGTTGGCAGGTGAGATCGAGGCATCGGTCTGCACGGAGCGGCCCCACGACCGATTCGTGGCGGACAGGATGCCGACGGCGACACTCGGGACGGCGCCGTCCCAGGCACGCCCCACCGCGATCGTCCATTGGCCCACCGCCAGTTCGGCCCGCGGCACCCACTCGGTCACCGGCGGTGGCGACTCATCGATCCGCAGCAGGACGAGCCCGCGGGATAGATCGCGGCCCACGACCCGCGCCACCCGACGTTGGCTGCCCGCCGCCGACGGCAGCATGACGATCGCCTCACGGGCATCCTGCGGCACGGCAAACGACGTGGCGAGAATCCAGCCCCCTTCCTCCACGACGACGCCCGTCGAGGGACCGCTGGCGGGCGCGACTTCGGCTGACGACGCCAGTGCCGCCTCAGAAACACCGGCCGTCTCGATCCGTACCACAGACGCCGCTACCCGGTCGACCGCCGCCCGGATCGCAGCTTCCTCCGCAAACGGGAGCTCCTCCGCGACGGCCATGGACGCCGAAGCGACGGCCCCCAGCACGAACCACGGCCACAGCCAGATGCGTTGCTGTGTCATCGCTGTCATCGCTTCCTCCCCGCCGCGGGCCGCGGGCCGAGATCACACTCCACGATCGTTCCGCTGCGGACGACCGACAGCTGCACCGCATCCCCTGCGGCGAGTGCCGCGAGCGCCCGCTGCAGCGCGGCCCGCGAGGCTACCGACCGGCCGCCCACGGCGATCACGAGATCGTCAGGCCGCAGACCGGCACGTGCCGCAGGGGAGTCGGCGACGACCGTCTCGATGAAGGGGGGCGTGCGGTCGAGCAGGTCAGGCACGAGCACCAGCCCCAGCACTGCGGGATCGAAGCCCGGCGACGCAGTCGCGCCAGCGGGAGCCGCCGGGGAAGCGGTGCCGGAGATGATCTCGGCGTAGCCCTCGTTCAGCGCCGCCGTCGGTATCGCGTAGTTGAGCCAGATGCCGCTGCCTGAGGCCCGCAACTCCTTGCCGAGCATGCCAACCAGGCGGCCCCGCCAGTCGATGACCGCTCCCCCCGGCGAACCGGGATTGTTGGTCGTGCAGTCGAGGATGTAGACGTCGCCACGATACGGAACCTCGTAGCTGCCACGGCGGGCCTCGAGTGGCACCAGCGCCGACACCACACCGTGTTGGGCGCTCACCCGCTCGTCTCCCACGGCAACGCCAAACAGGTTCGAGAGGGCGAAGATCCTCGTCCCCACCGGCACGGGATCGCCAGCGGCGAGCGTGAAGGCGGGCAGGTCCTCGGCCTCGATCGAGAGGACGGCCAGTTCGCGGCGCGGATCGACGCCCACCATCGTCGCCCGATACCGGCGGCCGTCATCGAGCACGCACGACAGTTCGTCGGCATCGAGCACGGTGCTCATCACCGTGACCACGTGCCCCGCAGGGGAAACGAGCAGGCCCGTCTGGTAGGCCTCCAACCCTCGCACCCCGCCGGCGCCATGAATCTTGACCACTTTCCGCGCGGCACCTGCGATCGTCTCCTGTGGCGATGCGGCAGCAGCCCGGCTGGCGATGCCGTCCATCCAACTGCTCCCCACCATGAAGCAGATCACCATCATCAAACCAGCACGGATGGCACCAGCATGTCGGATCATGTGCCGCCTCCCGGCAATGTATTTGCCCCGTTCGGCGTCGCCTCGCCTCCTGCCGCCTCACCGTCAGCCATCTCGAACACGGCCGTCTCCACACGAAACTCTCCGAACAGGTCGTTGCCGTGCCGCACCTCGATCACGGAGGGCATGACCCGCGGGAGATCCTGCGGTCGATTCGGCCCTGGGAACGTGAAGCGAACCTCGCAGGGATCGGCATCGGGCGCCGTCCAGAGCTCGATACCCGACACGACCCCGCCGTCTTCCATCATGAAGCGGGCCTCGACTCCTGCCACGGACGACTCGAGCATGTCCACAAGCCGCGGCGCATCGGCCTCTCCGAAGGAGCGGGGATCGAGCGGCACGGTGCCCCAGTAGCTCGTGCGGCCCAGGGGTGCGGGGCCTTCTCGCAGCAATCGCCGCCAGAGCAGCAACGCCGCCAGCATGCCGCCACTGCCCGGGGGACTCGGGTTCACGTCCAGTTCGCCCGTGGCATCGACCCGTGTCGTGCCGGTGGGAAGATCGATCACGCCTTCCTTGTCGGAGAGTTCGATCCGAAAGGGCTCGCCAGTGGCCAGCCTTCCGGACAGGATCCAGCGTCCACCCCATGCGGCCTGTCCCCCGCCGGCAGCCAGTGCCCTGGCGACGCGGTCGCGTTCCACTGTGTTGAAGTGATGGTTGGTGAAGCCGCGGCGGGCCTCGTAGAGCGGCTGCACCGCATCGGGCAGCGCGGCCGGCGGCGTTTCAGGCGGCGTCGGCCCCTTGCCCGCCGACTTCTGCGGCTTGCCCTCGACGATATTCGTCAGATCCGCAGCGGTGTGCACACCAGCCAACCGGACGAGAATCTCCTCGCGGCGGCCACCGCGGCGATAGACCAGCGGCACACGCCAGCCGGCCGGCAGCGTTCCAAGCACGTTCTTGAACGCATTGACGGTGCGGACACTGCGGCCCGCCAGCGACACCACCTCGTCGTCGTATCGCAGCCCGCGCTTCCAGGCATCGGACGATTCAAGGATGTCCGACACGACCACGCGACCGTCGGCGCTGGTGGCCACCGTGGCGCCCAGCGTGGCGTGATCGACCAGGCGTCCCCCCTTGAGCAGGCCGAGAAAGTTTCGCAGCTGGTTTGCCGAGATGGCGTACCCCACCCCCACGTTGACGCGGCCACGCTTTTCGAACGATGCCCTCCCGTTGACGCCGATGACCCTGCCCTGCGCGTCGAACAGCCCGCCGCCGGAGTTACCCGGATTGATCGCGGCATCGACCTGTAGGCAGTCGGCATATTCGAGGATCGTGCCGGCCGGAAACTGGTAGCGCCGCGTGCCCGACACGATGCCGGCGCTGATCGACGGCTGAAAATCCGTGGCGAGCAGAAAGGGATTGCCGGCGGCGAAGCAGAAATCACCCACCTCGACCTCATCGCTATCGGCAAGCGCGGCGAATGGAAAGTCGTCGCGGCCGAGGAGTTTGACGAGCGCCACGTCGCCGGTGGGATCGAGGCCCACGAGCACCGCGTCGTAGAGGTGGCCGTCGGCCAGCCCACACTTCATCGCGATGCCAGCCGGTTGCACGACGTGAAAGTTGGTGAGCGCATAGCCGTCGCGGCTGATGAGCACCCCCGAGCCGCCCCCCGCCTCCCCGGCGAAGATCGCCACCGCGGCGGCCGATGCCCGCTGCATGACATCGATCCGCTGCTGCTGGGCATGGAGCACCGCCAACGGCACCGCTCCGGCACCAGCAGTCGCATCTTCCGATCGAGCCGGCGTGACGGCGATGCAGAGGAAGACCACTCCGCCCAGCCAGCAGGCCAGCAGCCCTGCCGCGATCAGTCGGGCTGCCGTTGGTTGGTCGATCCGCTGCATGAAAGCCACTTTCTGCCGCCGCGCGCTCGTCAACGAGCGCTCGTCCCTATCGCTCGATCACCGCGTTGGTGAACCGCACCGCACCACCGATGCCACCTCCGGACCCAAAATCGACCGTCACGCTGATCCTTCTTCCATTCGTCAGATCGACATCAATCGGAATGCCGCCGCCTTGCCGCTGCGGATCGTTGCCGACACCGCCTTCGGCAGCCCCACCCGCCACGCCGACTTGTTGACGAAACAGTTCCCGGTCGTCGACGGCGACGGCCACCACGGTGGCGTCGGCAGCCTGCGGGCCGGCAACGGCCTCGACGACGGCACGAAAACGCCGGCTGTCGGGCGGCAATCGCCAGACCGCGACGGTGCGTGGCCGCATGATGATGGCAGGCACGGCCGCTCCGGCGTCGGCCTGCGGTCCGTCTGCCGACAGCACACGCGGCTGGCCCGCCTTGGATTCGATCGTCCGCGGCGCGAAGAAGGCCGCCAGTCCATCACCGCGGGCATCACGGCCAGCAGGAGCACCGCCACGGGGGACAAGTCCGCCGAACCACGGCTCCACTTCGACCTTTTCCGCGGTGAGGCTGGCAAGCCGTACGATTCGGCCAGCGGCATAGTCGACCCCGACAAACAGGGCAGCGGGGAGACGGATCTCGCCGTCGACCACGAGGGCATCGGCCGACCACTCCAAACGACTGGCCCGCACACCGCCGCCGGAAACCGACACGAGCACACGCCCCACCGCGGCTGCCGCACCGGCCGGATCGCCCCGCAACCACCGCAGGCCGATCACCTTCGATCGCTTGACGGGGATCGTCTCCTCGTCGAGCACCACGGTGACCGTGTCGGCCGACACTCCCGCGATGGCACACTCCACGAACTCATGATTTTCGTCAGTGCCGACGACGACGAGGTCTTTGTCGGTGCCTTCGGGAATCGATCCCTGCCACGGAGCCGCCGCATCGACGGCGGCGGTCTCCGACAGCCACGCGATCGACCGCACGCGGCCGGCCGGCAGTTCGATCCGGCCCTCTGGCCGCATCAGCACCGCCGGCTTTTGCCCCTGCCACGCGAAGTCATCTCCGGAAAGCGTCGAACCGTCGACCAACGTGAGCACGAGCTTGGGACGACTTTCGGCGCTGGTGGCCGGTCGGGAGGTCCGTCGCACCGCCCGCACCCGCTCGCCGGGCACGGAGAGCGGGCCGCCGGGGCCATCGGCCAGATGCACGCCTGCGGCATCGATCCGCTCGAGTCGGCCGGCTGTCACGGTGCCGTCGCCCTGCTCCACCGTCACGAGCAAAGGGCTCTGTGGCGGCGCGTCTGCGGCGTGGATCAGACCCGCAACCGACCAGATGAGGGGCCACGCAACAGCGGCCACAACAGCCCTGATGACGGCGCAGGAGACGAACGTGATCCGCACTACCGCTTCTCCTCGCCGGAGGCCAGCCGTTTGAAGTATTGTTCGATCGCCTCACGGTAGTGTGCCGGAAACTCCCTGCCGATTTGCTGCAGTGCCTCCTCGCGCTTGTGGGGCGGGAGTTTGCCCCAGCCGTCCGTGTCGCCGATATCCCGTTTGGTGACCTCACCAGCTCCCTTGCCGCCCGCGATTCGGCTCTCTTCCATCGGCGTGCCGTTGCCACTGCGGCCACCGCCACCGCCGGCGCCACTCGACGACTGGCTCTGCTGCTGCTGTTGCTGTTCGATCTGCTTGATCATCTTGTCCAGCGAGTCGATCACGCCATCCTGGACGGCCAGCGTCTTCGGGCCGGCCCGGCCCAGATCGAGCCGGCGGGTGATGTCTCGCATCCGCCTTGAGATGTGGTCGAGCGACTCGTCCTCGAGCGACGCAATATCGGCCCGCAGCAACCGCGCCACCCGTTCGTACCGCACCGGAATCTCGCCGGATCGCTCAAGCAAGCGGTCGAGCGATTCCACGGCCACGTCGGCCTCGAGCAGCCAGTGCTGGCAGGCGGCGCGATGAAACAAGAGCGCTGCGGGATCGACCGCGGTGGCCGGATCGAGATCGGCCAGCAGGGCAAGCCCCTCGTCGAAACGATCGCGACGGACGCGCTCTCTTCCCAGCCACAGCCGAACGGCATCACGCTCGAACGCCTCGGTGGTTGGATCGGCTAGCCAGCCCAGGTCGGGTGCTGCCGAACCGGCAGCCGCCTGGCTGTCCGCAGTGCTCCGCCGTACCGCGGCACACCGGGGGTCGATCCGTGTAAACGAGTCCATCACATGATCGAGCAGGTCCGCACCGGGAGCGATCGGCTCCTGCTCGGGCCACGTCTCTCTGGCTGCGGCTACGTCGGCGGCCGGCATCACGCCCGCCGCCGCCGTCGTGTCGAGCCACGCCATCATCCGTTGCCGCACGTCGGCATAGGAGGGAATCGACCACGACGCTGGCCGTTCCAGATCGCGGTCGGGGGCGGCCGGTGTGGGCTGGCCGTGCATCGGAGCGGCCGTCGCGACCGGCCCGACGAACGCCATGACGGCCACGATGGCAGAGAGAAACGGTCGCGGCTTCATGCGATTGGGGCCTCCGGAGGGGGTCGGCACGCCGGCGATGTGAAGGGCACCAGTCATACCTGACCATCATATCCGCACGGTGCCGTCAGAGGGAAAAAAACGGGCCGGAGCCGCCCCCGTGCTCGGCACGTCAAATGCTTTTTCGTGTCCGCGACGCGGATTCCCTCGCTTGCGCTTCGGGCTTGCATGGGAGCGGGATGCCGGTCTCACTCCGTGCGGCCGGTGACGATGTCGTGGGCCGCCCGCTCGATCTTGTGCTGGCGTTCTGCCAGCCTCTCGAGCGCGTCGATCAGTTCTGGCTCATCCGCCTGCTCCGCGCCGTCGGCCAGCAGTTTGGAAAACCGCTTGGTGCGGGAATTCACACGCATCTGGAGGGTGCGGATCATCTTCAGTTCGGCCAACTTGTCCACCAGCGGCTGCTCACCAGGTTCAGCGGGACGCCCCCCCTGATTCCCCTGCTGCCGAGCCTGCTGCTCCTGCTGGGCTTTCTCGAGTGCCGCCAGCATCTCCTCCAGACTCGTGACGAGATCCTGCAGGATGCCGCGGGTCGTCCCGCCCACATCTCCGCGGGCGAGGCGACCGGCCGCCTGATTGGAATCATCACGGACCTGTTCGAGCGCCTCCGGAATGGCGACAGCCGAGCCGTCGTCCCGCACCAGCGTCAGCGCCTTGGCCGCATCGAGCCCGATGACATTCTGCTCCCGCGACAGCCGCACGGCCTCCAACTGCCGCTCGCGATCGGCCTGCGATTGTTCGGCGGCCAGTTTTTCGGTGCCGGCGAGCACCGCGCGCTGGGCCCGCAGCATGGTCCGCAGCCGCGTTTCCAACTGCACGAGCAGCCGCTCCACCTCCTCCTCACGCATCTGTCGCAGGATCTCCTCCAACTCGGCCCGGGCTGTCTCCAACTCCTCGATCGCCTTTTCCTGCTCTTGGCGGGCATCGCGTCGCTTGGCCTCGTCGAGCTTTGACTGCGCCTTCCGCATCCGCTGTTCGGCGTCGGCGAGCCGCTTCTTCGTGCGGCGGGCACGCGAGGCGTCGTCGTCGCCATTCTCCGTCTTGCGATCACCAGCCTCAGGCTTCTCCTCCGCCGACGGCTCACCCCCTTCTTCCGCCTGTCCCTGCTCCGATTCACCACCAGACTCCTTCCCAGACTCCTTCCCAGACTCCTTCCCAGACTCCTTCCCAGACTCCTCAGACTCCTTCCCAGACTCCTTCCCAGACTCCTTCCCAGACTCCTTCCCAGACTCCTTCCCAGATTCCTTCCCAGATTCCTTCCCAGATTCCTTGCCAGATTCCTTGCCAGACTTTCCCCCCTGAGGCTCGGCATCACCCGACTCGGCTGGTGTTTCCTTTTCCCGCGCCGATGGCTCCTCGGCAGTCGGCTGTTTGCCGTCGTCTTGTTTCGGTTCCATCCGCTTGGCGAAATTGCCGATGTCACCGGCGAGTCCGCGCGTTTCCTCGGCGAGTGCGGCCTGTCGCTCGGCGAGCTGCGCCTCCTTCGCTCCGGCCTCGGTCGAGCCCTCGACGTCACGTTGTCTGGCAATCAGCTTCGTGAGCCGCCCCAGAAACTGCCGCACCTCCTCCTTTTCGCTCGCCAGCCGCTTGTCGCTATCCCCCGACTCCAGCAGCGTGAGCAGTTCGCGCAGCGTGTCGAGCGCGTTGCTCTGGCTGGTGCCTGCCTTGAGCAATTGCCCCTTCTCGAGCAGCTGCACGATCGTGTCGAGGCGGTCGCCCACCTCCGCATCCCGCGCCTGTTCAAAGACGCTGCGCAACAGCGCGGCCCGCCGCGGATCGCTGGGGGCCAGCAGGTCGGCAAGCCGCAGGAATGTCTTTTCGAGGTCGCGAAACTGCTGCGCCAGTTCCTGCTCGCGTGTGGCCAGGCCACCGGCCGCCGCCGCAGCCTTCATCGCCGGCTTCACGGCCGGCTCCTCCGCAGCAGATGCAGCCCCGCCCCACGCCGCCATCATCAGGAGAAGGCACAGCGTGACCGTCAACCGGCCCCTGCAGATGGAATCCCAATACATAAAATCCGGAAATGCTGAGGAGCCGGTCGGAGGCACGCGCAGGAGCCGGTGCATTCTGCGACTCACGAATGATCCAAGATTCGTCCGCGAGCATCCTGTAGCAGAATCCGCCGGCGACGAGCATGCCGCAGCCGGCGAAGGTGTGTTCACGAAAAACATCGCATCGTGCGATTTTTTCTTGGCGGGCCTCCGCCCGCTGGTGCTTCCCCGGACCTCCGGGCCTGACGCTGCGGGGATAAAAAACCAGCCGTGAAGCACACTCAATCGCAGGATGTTTTTCATCGCTCCAACGCCTCCCGGGCCCGCCGCTTCTGTTGTTCGAGCGTTTCGGCACGAATCTGCTCCTGCGTGCGGATCATGCCCCGCAGGAGTTCCACCACCTCGTTGAACGACTCCAGCTCCATCATCTTATCGAGCACGGCCCGCATCCGTGCCAGCACCTCGTCGGCGCGGCGCACCAGTTCCCGACGGGCCGTTCCCGCCCGGCAGGCCACGGCCAGAGCCGGAAGATCCTGCTTGGCGAGTGCGGAAAGCGGATCGGCGATCTGGGCGATCAGCCGCGCCTCCAGTTCCGGTGTGATCAGCTGGTTGTTGTCAAACTCCAGTCGAATGCCGCGGAAGGCTTCGGCCAGTTCGGCGGTCTCGCCTGCGGCGCGGGCGGTGGCATCGCCGAGGCGGGCGGCGGCGTCGCCGCGGTCGCCGTCGGCATCCTCTTCTGCAGGCCGCTCCGGGGCAGCAAACCCGTCGCGTGCC
>JAPLNQ010000285.1 GCA_026401075.1 Planctomycetia bacterium | reverse complement strand
CCGCCTCATGGGCCGCCGCGACCATGCCGCCAAACGCAGGGCCCCGCACCGTGCAAAACCGGGCACCGTGGTCGCAGACCGCCTCGCCCACTCGCCGCGTGGCCATCCGCCCGCCGACGCCACGGGACTTTTCGAGCACAAGAACCCGCCGCCCGCTCGCGACAAGCTCACCCGCCGCCGACAGCCCGGCGATGCCGGCGCCAATGATCACAACGTCTGGCTCAAACGGTTCTGGAGGCAGGCTCATTTTTGTCACTTGCTGGACGGCTTCTGGTTGTGGCGGCGAGTTTTCAACTTGCCGTATCTCCGTGCCCGATTCCACAAGTTGAAAACTTGTGGCCACGAGGTCGACTCCTGCGGCGCCCCGCATCCGTGGCGTCGGAATCCTTTCGTGCCGGGCAGTTCAGCGGCGTTGCTCTCCAGCTTTACGGCACCATCAATCCCATCAGGTCGCCCGTACAGGGAATGCGGCTCGACGCGAGCACCTCGCCCGCCTCGCAGCCGCCCATCATGCCGACGGTGGCGGCCAGCGCCCGCACCCGCGAAAACACATGGGCCTTCTCGGCGGGAAACTGCGACTTGTAGCAGCCGATCGCCTCGAGCTTGCACTCGAGCTGGCTCGAGATGTTCACCACCAGCGGCCAATGGCCGTGCGGCACTTGCGGCAGGCCGGCGAACAGAAAGTAAGTGAGCAAGTTCGGCACGGTGTGCACGGGGAGTCCGTCGAACGTGTCGTCCCACTTCGTGAGCCGCGAATAGAAGACGGCCGCTTCGGTGATTGCCACGGTCTGGGCATGATCGGGCGAGGCTAGCGGCGTCTTATCACCGAGGCCGATCGTCGAACAGCCGCCGGTTCGTGAAGCCCAGTTGCTCGCGGTGCACCACGCCGAGCACCTTCGCCGCTGCGGCGGCCTCGGCGAGCCGTTCGGCCGGCCCGCTCGACCGCGGCGTGGGCTCGCCGTCGGTGAGATCGACGATGCCAACGCGATAGCCCTGCGCGGCGAGCACCGCGAGCGTGCCGCCGCAGCCGATCTCGACGTCGTCGGGATGGGCGCCGACGGCGATGCAATCGAGCGGTGGCGGCAGGTCGTTCATGGGTTCACGCCCCTGACTCCAAGCTGGCGAAACGCTACGCCGCCGGCTTCGTGGCCGCGATCAGGAAGATCGGGTTGAGCGACTCAAACCGAATGCGATCCATCTGCTCGATGCCACGGGCGATGTTCACCATCCAGTAGGACGCGTCACCCGAACGGGCCCGCAGCATCGCGTGCACCGCGGCGAGGTTTTCGATGCTGTTGCAGGCTGTCACCAGTCGGCCGCCGGATTTGAGTCGCTTCCACGCCTCTTCAACGAGCATGGAGACGTCGCGGCCGCTGCCACCCACGTAGATCGCGTCGGGATCGGGCAGTCGTGCCCAGGCCTCGGGCGCCTTGCCAAGCACGGCCCGCAGGTTGGTCACGCCAAATCGCTGAGCGTTTTCGAGGATGAGTTGGTGGTCGTCGGGATCCATCTCGATGGCATGCACCGTGCCGTCGCGGGCAATCCGGGCCGCCTCGAGGCCGACCGAGCCGCTGCCCGCGCCAACGTCCCAGACCACGCTGTCTGTTCGCAGCCCCAACTCGGAGAGGGCCAGCGCTCGCACCTCGGCGGGCGTGAGCAGGCCACGCTTCGGCCGCGACTGCAGGAAGCAGTCGTCGGGATTGCCGAACAGCCGCGTGCCGATCTGCCCGGGCTTGTCGGCCACGCGGGCCTTTCGCACGAGGATCATCACGTTGAGCCCGCTGAACGACTCCTTCGCGATTTCGGCCAGGCTGCCCTGCGTGACCCGCTCGTCGGGCGACCCGAGGTTTTCGCAGACATAGGCCTGAAAGTAATCGATGCCCTCTTCGAGGAGCGTCTGCGCCACCGCGGACGGCGGCCACTGCTCACTGGTGAAGAGGCCGACCGTCTCGCTCGTGCGAATCTTGTCGATCACCCGCTCGATCGACTGCCCGGAGAGATTGGTGAGAAACGCCTCCTCCCATGATTCCTTCACACGGGCAAACGCCAGCTGCATGCTGCTGACGTGCGGCACGACCTCGAAGCGATCCTTGCCGAGTTTCGCGCAGACATACCGGGCGGTGCCGTAGAAGAGCGGGTCGCCCGAGGCGAGCACCGCAATCTTCTTGGCCCCCGCTTTCTCGATCCGCTCGACGAGTTCCTCAAGGTTGGCCGCCGTGCTGAGCTTGCTCGCTATGGTCCCCGGCAGCATCGTCATGCACGACTCGGGCCCGAGCAGCACCTCCGCAGCCTCGACGAGCCGCCGCGCGTGCGCGGTCATACCGTCGACGCCGTCATCGCCGATGCCGACGATGTGCACCTTCTCCGTGAACGGCTTCACCGAACGCACATTCTCTGGAGCCACCGACCCTCCCTGGAACGAAAGCTGAATGAAACGCGGGGCTCAGGCCTGGAACGAACTGCCGCAGCCGCAGCTCTTCTTGGCGTTGGGGTTGTTGAACGTGAAGCCTCGCTTTTCGATGCTGTCGTGGAAGTCGAGCGTCGTGCCGTCGAGGAACAGGTCACTCTTCTTATCGACGACGACGGCAATGCCGTGCTGCTCGCTTTTCGAATCGGCCTTCGGATCCCAGGCGGTATCGAAGCCGAGCGAATAACTGAAGCCGCTGCAGCCGCCGCCGGCCACGCCGACGCGGAGCACCGTGGCTGGGTCGAGTTTCTGTTCGACGATGATCTTCTTCACTTCACCGGCGGCTTTTTCCGTGAGCATGACCGACATGGTGTGAAAACTCCTGCAAAACGGGTGGCAAAAAAACGGCACAAAAAAACATGGACCGTTGTGGAAATTGTATCCCGTCAGGGCCGGGAGGCAAAGCCAATTCTAGGGCACCTCCACAAAGAAAGCCCCTACGACAGTGCCCGCAGCCGGGCCACGCCGGCGGCGATCCGCTCGGCCGCGGCGTCGATCTCGGCTGCCGTCGTGAACCGCGACAGGCCAAACCGCAGGCTGGCCCGGGCCTGATCCTCGTCGAGCCCGATCGCCAGCAGCACGTGGCTCGGCCGCGGATGCTCCGATGAGCAGGCACTGCCGGAACTCACCGCCAGCCCCTCGGCCGAGAGTGTGGTCAGGAGCGTCTGGCCATCGACGCCGGGCACGCAGACATTGAGATTGTTGACCAGCCGCACGGGCTGGCCCGCCGCGGTGGCGTCCAGCGGCGGGCCGTTGAGCGTGATGCCCGCCACGCTCCTACTCAGTCGGTCCCACAGCCGATCCCGCAACTGCCGCATCCGCGCCGACTCCTCAGCCAGTCCTGTCACCGCCAGACCTGCGGCCTCGGCCATACCGACGATACCGGGGACGTCGAGCGTTCCACTCCGCATACCCCGCTCCTGGCCGCCGCCGTAGACGAGCGGTTCGACGCGGACGACGCGGCCGCGGCGCCTGAGCCAGAGTGCACCCATGCCCTTCGGGCCATGAAACTTGTGGGCGGAAAAACTTGCGAGGTCGGCGCCGAGGGCGTTGATGTCGANTTGATGTCGACGGCCATGCGACCGATCGCCTGGGCGCAGTCAACGTGCAGGAGTGTGCCCTTGTCGTTGCCATGCACGAAGTCGGCGATCGCGGGGATGTCGTGCACCACGCCGATCTCGTTGTTGGCGAGCATCACCGAGACGAGGAACGTGTCGGGCCGCATCGCGGCCTCGAGTGCATCGAGCCGAATGCGGCCCGGAACTCCGCCGCCTGAAATCTCCCCGGCGGCCTGCGGCTCGACTCCCAGCCGCGTGACCGCCACGCCCTGCCGTTCCAGATGCTCGAGAGGATCGAGAACGGCATCGTGCTCGGTCGCCACGGTCACGATGTGGCCGCTGCCATCTCCCGCTTTCGCAAGATTCTTCCAGCGGCGTGCTGACCCCAGCAGCGCCAGGTTGTTGCTCTCGGTCGCGCCGCCGGT
>JAPLNQ010000297.1:14831-20852 GCA_026401075.1 Planctomycetia bacterium | reverse complement strand
TCGAGGCGCCAATTTCCCGCAATCGCTCGGGGCCGACTACCTGCGGGCCACGTTCACTCCGTCGACGACCTTCACAGCCGGCGGCACGACCGGCGGCACGACCGGTGGCACAGCGAACAGTCCCACGACGATCAGCGCCCCGCCGCTCTTCCTGCAGTTGTATGGAGTGGGCCAGAGCAACGCCACGAATGCCGCGGAGCACCGGTTCGTCTTCTCGCCCATCGGCGAGTGGCGGTTCGGCACGCAGTTCCGGGTCAGCGAGGCCATCCGCCTCCATGCCGGCTACACCGGCATGTGGCTGGGCAGCATCGCCCGTGCCTCGACCAACACGGGCTACATCACGAAGGAAAAGCGGTCCCAGTTCGCGTCTCCGCAGGATCCGACGAAGGCGGCCAGTGCGACAAACCCCTGGGTCGTGAAGACCACAGGCCCGGGCCCTGGCAATCAGCCGATCGTGAACGGTGAACTGAACCCCTACTACGTTCCCAATCCCAAGTTCAACCAAGTCGGTCCTGTGCAGGGTGGCCAGGAATACGTGATCACCAATGGCCTCGACTTCGGCATCGAAGTGCGATACTAGGTTCACGAAAAACACGGCATCGTGCCGTTTTTTCTTGGCGACCGCAGGTCGCTGGCGCGAGCCGGACGGAATTCGTGGCGGCAAGTTTTTAACTTGCTGAATCCGCAACGCCGCCACAATAAGATGCAATCTTGTCGCCACGTGGGCGTAGCCATCCGGTGTCACGCCACCGACACCGGACGCTGGGCCGATCGGGCGTAGGCCGGATCGATCCGGGCCAGTTCCTCCTGCATCGCCGCCACCGTTCGCCGGATCTGGTCCGGCGTGTGGCTCGACGTGATGAAGAACCGCAGCCGGGCGGCCCGTTCCTCGACGGCCGGATAGAGGATCGGCTGCACGCTGATGCCCCGGGCGAAGAGGGCCCGTGAGAGCCGCAGGCTGTTCATCGAGTTGCCGAGGATGACCGGCACGATCGCCGAGCCGCCCGATGGCCCTGTGTCGAGGCCCGCCTCGCGGGCCAGCTGCAGGAAGAGTCTCGCATTGGCATGGAGCTTCGCCACCCGCTCCGGCTGCCGCTGCAGCAGCCGCAGGGCCCCGAGCGAGGCCCCGGCCGCGGCTGGGGGCAGGCCGACCGAATAGACGAAGCCGGGCACGGTGTATTTCAGCCAGCGGACGAGCGTCTTCGAGCCGGCGATGTAGCCGCCGCAACTGCCCAGGGCCTTCGAGAGCGTGCCCATCCAGAGGTCGACGTCGGCGGGATTCACGCCAAAGTGCTCGCCGATGCCGCGGCCCCGCGGCCCCATCACGCCGATCGAATGCGCCTCGTCCACCATCAGGAGGGCGCGGTGCCGCTTGGCCAGGGCGATGAACTTGGGCAGCTCGGAGAAATCCCCGTCCATGCTGTAGATGCCTTCGATCACGATCAGCACCCGGCGATATTGCCCGCGCATCTGGGCCAGCAGCTTCTCGGCCGCGTCGAAGTCGTTGTGCGGGAAGGGCCGCCGCCGGGCCCCGGAGAGCACGGCCCCCTGCAGGAGGCTGTTGTGGGCCAGGCTGTCGTGCAGCACGAGGTCGCCCGGGCCAACGACGTGGCCAATCACGGTCTCATTCGTGGCATGGCCGCCGACGAACGTCACCACGTCCTCCGTGCCGATGGTGCGGGCGATCTCCCGCTCCAACTCCTGATGGATCGTCTTCTCTCCCGAGACGAGCCGGCTGGCCGACACGCTCGTGCCGAAGCGGTCGATCGCAGCCTTCGCGGCCGCCGCCACCTCCGGCTCGCCCGACATCCCGAGATAGTTGTAGGTCGCCCAGCTGACCATCTCCCGGCCGCCGATCACGGTGCGGTCGTTGGTGAGCCCCTCGTGGACGCTGAAGTAAGGATTTTCGAGGCCCGCCTCGCGGACCATCGCAAAGTTCTGCTCCAGCGCACGCACCTCCGGAAACTCGGCGATGTCGTAGGAATCGACCGGGATCTCGGCTGCCGGCGGCGGTGTCGCCGAGGCTGCCTGAGTGCGGTACTGATCCTTGACCGGCATGTGATCGAGGATCGCCTCGCTCACCTCGCGGCAGGTCTCGATCTGCGGGAGCACCTGCTCCGGGAAGCGGGCACCGAACGACTCCTCGAGGCTCTGCCGGCCCGCTCCTTGGCGATGCGACGGACATGGTCGAAGACGGCCTGCACGATCTCCTGAGGCAGTTCGCGGTCTGCCCGGCCTGTGCGCGAGGCCTCACCGATCGGGCGTTGCCGTGCCAGCCGCGGCTGCTCTGAGCCCGGCGTCGGCGTCGGCACGGCCGGCTGCAGCCAGCTGACATACTGATCCACCACCTCGAGCGTGCCGTCGAGAAACTGTCGCTTGCAGGCATGCCGTTGGATCTTGCCGCTCGATGTCTTCGGCACGCTGTTGGGCCGCACCAGCACGATCGCCTCGACGGCGAGTTCATGCTCGGTCGCCAGTCGCTTGCGGATTGCCTCGAAGGCGGCCGCCACCTCGGCGGGCTCCCGCTTGCCGCGCTCGACCTCCGCCACCACGGCCACCCGCTCGCGACCATCCACGTCGACGGCGAAGGCGGCGATCGAACCGGCCCGCACGAGCGTGCTCGCCTCCTCGACGGCATGCTCGATGTCCTGTGGGTAGTGGTTGCGGCCGCGGATAATGATCAGGTCTTTGAGCCGGCCGGCCACGAAGAGTTCACCGTTATCGAAGAAGCCCAGGTCGCCGGTGCGGAGATAGGGCCCCGGATTGGGCTGCCACGTGGTCACAGCCTGATCAGGCGACGACTGATCGGGCTGCGCGAGCATCGCCCCGAAGGTGGCCGCGGAGGCGTCGCCACGGTTCCAGTAGCCCTGTGCCACGCTCGGGCCGCTCACCCAGATCTCACCGACGCGACCAGGCGGCAGCGCCTCGCACGACTGCGGGTCGACGATCAGCACGTCCTGGCCATCGAGTTCGCGGCCGCTGCCAACCAGCCGCCGCACCGCCGGCGCATTGGCAGGCCGCACCACGGCGGCGCCGGTCTCGATCGAGGCCGCGTCGAACGACCGGACCACCGGCGGCTCGAACTTCATGCCGCCGGTCACCATCAGCGTGCTCTCGGCGAGGCCGTAGCAGGGATAGAACGCCTCACGGCGGAATCCGCACGGCGCAAAGGCCTCGCAGAAGGCGTCGATCGTCTCGGCCCGCACCGGCTCGGCGCCGTTGAAGGCCAGCGTCCAGCTCGAGAGATCGAGCGTGGCCCGTTGCTCCGGCGTGGTCTTCCGCACGCAGAGTTCGTAGGCGAAGTTGGGGCCGCCGCTGATGCTGGCCCGGTATTTCGAGATGGCCTGGAGCCACCGCAGCGGCTTCTGCAGGAAGGCGACCGGCGACATGAGCACGTTGAACTTGCCGCCATAGAGCGGCACGAGAATTCCGCCGATCAGGCCCATGTCGTGGAAGCTCGGCAGCCAAAACACGCCCGACTGGCTCCGCGTGATCTCGAAGGCCTGCATGATCCGCAACGAGTTGTGGAGCAGGTTTTCGTGCGAGAGCATCACGCCCTTCGGCGTGCCGGTCGAGCCGCTCGTGTATTGCAGGAAGGCGAGGGTGCTGCCATCGATATCGGGGCGTTCCCAGCGATCGGCCCAGGCGACGTCGAGTTCGCTGTCGACCTTCCAGATCAGGTGTTCGAGGCTCGGGGCCGTGGCCCGCAGGGCATCGAACCGGTCGACCACGTCGCGGGTGGTGAGGGCGACGGAGGCCTCGGCATCAGCGGCGATCGCCTCGATCCGCTCGACAGAGCGGTTTTTTCGGGGCGGGTAGGCGGGCACGGCGATCGCCCCGCCGTAGAGGCAGCCCATGAAGGCCGCGATGAAGTCGAGGCCGGATGGATAGAGCAGGAGCACCCGCTTGCCCGCCATCCCCTCGCTCAGGAGCCAGGCGCCCAACGCCCGGGCTTTCCGGTCGAGCTCGGCGTAGGTGATGTTGAGTTCTTCGTTCTCGCCGTCCACGAGGAACGTGAAGGCCCGGTCGTGGGGGCGATAGGCCGCCCGTTGCCGCAGCAGGTCCACGATCGTCGGAGCAATCGAGGCTTCGGTGTTGGGGTTGGGGATCACGGTCTGTGGAGCCTCCCGCCAATGCGTGCCAGAAACGACTCTGCGTCCTCGAGCCTCTGAGGAGCCACAGGGGTTTCGGCAGGATCCTCGCTCGCCCGCCACAGTCTATCTGTCTGGCCCAGAGAACCGGAAGTTTCGGTCTTCCCGAGGGGTGCGACCCTCCATTTTACAGCCTTTGTAGTGATTTTTCGCCCTGGAGAACCACGCGCGGCCGTGCGGATGGGGCAGGCTGCGCCCGTGGTCAATCACCGCCGGGGACGGCAGAAGTCTCGTCGCTACGGCTTTTTCTCCTTCCACGACCTACGGCAGCGCATTCCCCAGAAGGTCGAAAAATCCTAATGCTCCTCGAGCTTCCGCCGATCCCGGCTCCGCGGGATCTGAACGCTCCCATAAAAGCCCCCGGCGCGAGCCGGGGAATCTGGGCCGTGCGGCTGGGAATCCCATCGCTTACGCTCCGGGCTTGTATGGAATCACGACGTATCCGTGAGGGGCTGCCCATGGACTGTATACACGCGAAACATGGCATCCTGCCACCACGACAGGCGGATGCCTGTCCTCAGCCAGTCGCTTGGCCGGGCTCGCGGCATGCACACGGTGTCCCCGGGCTTCCGCCCGGGGCTTCTTGACGCGCATTCCGCTGCATCCGTGAGGGGCTGCCCATGTCCCGAGAGCCGGCGTTGCTCGGGCACCGATCCGTCTCAGCGGATTGGTCGTCGCAGGCAGGATGCCGGAGCGCAGTCAGCATCGAGTGAGCGAAGGCCATGGATGGCCGTAGCGAACGTCCGGCGACGGGGCATGGGCAGCCCCGAACCGTCGATATTGAACCGCTTTTTGGCTCCCGCCAAGCGGCCTCGTCAGGCCCACGTCCGGCCGCTGGCTTGTTCGGTGCGGTGCTCGAAGTTGCCGAGCAGTCCGCCGATGACGTCCCAGCGGTCGTGTCGGCGGACCTCGATGTCGCCCTGCTCGTTCACGCGAACCAGGCAGGTGTCGGTGAGGCCAACCTGTTGGAGCGCATCTGGCGAGACCTCGTCGGGCTCCAGCATGCTCATCAGCGCACGTCCATTCATTTCGATGAACTTCATCCCGACCTCCGCTCGAAAAACGCCTGTTCCAGCCGCACGAATGCGTCGGGAGAAATTTCCTCCGCCCGCACCGACTCATCAAAGCCCATCGTCTCGTAGACGCGGGCCACGGTGTCGCGGGAGGCGGCATTCTGCTTGCCTCCAGCCATCCGCACAAGCACGCCCCGCAGGAGCTTCCGCCGGTGGCAGAAGACGTCTCGCACAAAGTCGTGAAATCGCGCGAGATCCGCGATCTTCGCCCGCCGCTCCGGCTCGAGCTCCAGGTGCACGATCGCCGACTCGATCTTGGGCCGCGGCCAGAACACGCTTGCGGGCAGAATCCGCACGACCTCGCCGCGGCACTGGGCGCCGACCCAGACCGAGAGCGCGTTGTAGGCATGGGTGCCGGCGGTGGCCGTCATCCGCTCCCCCATCTCACGCTGCACGGTGACGGTGGCGGTGTCGAACGGCCGCGATGTCGCCAGCAGATTGGAGATGATCGGCGTGGCCACGCAGTAGGGCAGGTTGGCCACCAGCCGGAAGCGTCCGGATGGCTGGAGCGAGCAGGCCTCTTCGATGGCGGCGAGCACGGCCGGGGCGAACCGGTGCTTCGACTCGAGCGCGTCACCCTCGACGAGGACGACACGGCCGTCGATGTCGCCGCCTCGGACATCATCAATCTGCATAAGCCGTTCGCGGGCCAGCTGCGCGAGCCGCGGATCGATCTCGCAGGTGACGACGCGGCCGGCGGCGCGGGCGAGCCGTTCGGTGAGGGCGCCCGTGCCGGTGCCCACCTCCAGCACCGCGTCTGCCGGGGTGATGCCTGCCGCACGTTCGAGGACGTCGAG
>JAPLNQ010000297.1:0-14790 GCA_026401075.1 Planctomycetia bacterium | reverse complement strand
AGAAAATTCTGGCCGCGACGGGCATCGATCGTGAAGCCGACCTGGGCAAAGAGCTTCTTGAGGTAGGCCGTAGTCTGCCGCGCCGGCCCGGCCTGGATTGCCGGCGCAGTCTGGCCTTTTGGTGCGTCGGATTCTGAGGGAACGTCGGATTCGGCGGCGGTCATCGGGCGGCCTCCATCGAACGGGCGACATATTTAAAAAGGAGATCGGTCTCGAGGTTGACCGGATCGCCCTCGGCGAGACTGCCGAGCGTCGTGCAGGCGAGCGTGTGTGGAATGAGCGCCACGCTGAACCAGCCCTCGTTCACGTCCACCAGCGTGAGGCTGACGCCGTCGATCGCCACCGATCCCTTCGACGCCATCTGACGGAGCAGGGCAGGGGGGGCGGAAAAACGGCAGGTGACCCAGTCGCCTTCCTGCACCCGGGGTTCAAGCCGGCCCTGGCCGTCGATGTGACCGGTGACAAGATGCCCGCCCAGCCGGTCGGAGAGACGCAGCGAACGCTCGAGATTGACAGGCCTTCCCGCCGCGAGTTGGCCGAGCGACGTCCGCACGAGCGTCTCGGGGCCGAGCTGAAACTCGAGCCGCGGCCCGTCGATCCTCACGACCGACAAGCAGCAGCCACTGGTGCAGATGCTCTCGCCGAGCTGCGCGTCCTTGGCGATCTCGACTGCCTCGACGACCAGCCGCACCCCGGGCGGCTCCGCCACCACGGCGGCCACGCGGCCCAGCGATTCGACCAATCCGGTAAACATGAACGACGTTCGACCCCGAGGGTGGAGACGGAAAAGCAGGGCTGCTCGGGCGTTATCCGCGCAGCCGCGATCTGTGCAGGATAGCCGTCAGAGGCCGCTTGAGCCATGATGTCGCCAGTCGCCCTTGCGTGTCGGCCCGCCGCTGGCACAATTGCCGCGGACCGGCAGCCCTTCCACCGACTTTCCCGCCCACCCACCCCAAAAGGCACCTCCTCCATGTCCACGATCGTCGACATCCACGCCCGCCAGATTCTCGACAGCCGCGGCAACCCCACGATCGAGGTCGACGTCAGCCTCGCCGATGGTGCGTTTGGACGCGCGGCCGTGCCGTCGGGCGCGAGCACCGGTGCCCACGAGGCCTGGGAGAAGCGTGACGGCGACAAGGGTGTTTACCTCGGCAAGGGCGTGCTCGAGGCCGTCGAGAACGTCAACACGCGGATCGCGGAGGAACTGGAGGGCTGCGACGCGCTCGACCAGACCACCGTCGACGAGATGATGCTGGAACTCGACGGCACGCCCAACAAGAAAAATCTCGGCGCGAACGCCATCCTCGGCGTCTCGATGGCGGTGGCCCACGCCGCTGCCGAGCACTGCGGCCAGCCGCTCTATCGCTATCTCGGCGGCGCGACCGCCCGCCTGCTGCCCGCCCCGATGATGAACATCATCAATGGCGGCGCGCATGCCGACAACCCGCTCGACGTACAGGAATTCATGGTGATGCCGCTGGGCTTCGACACCTTCGACGACGCCCTCCGCGCCGGCGTTGAGACGTTCCACGCCCTGAAGAAAGTGCTCAAGGACAAGAAGCTCGCCACGGCCGTGGGCGACGAGGGGGGCTTTGCTCCGCACATCGGCACCTGCGCCGAGGCCCTCGAGGTGATCCTCGCGGCGATCTCGAACGCCGGCTACAAGCCTGGCAAGGAGATGTTCATCGGGCTCGACGTCGCCGCGACGGAGCTCTTCGACGCCAAGACCGGCATCTACACGATCGAGGGCAAGTCGCTCGACTCGGCCGGCATGGTCGACTTCTTTGCGAGCCTCGCCAGCCGCTACCCGATCGTGTCGATCGAAGACGGCTGCTCGGAGGACGACTGGAAGGGCTGGAAGCTGATCAGCGAGAAGCTCGGCGACAAGGTGCAACTCGTGGGCGACGACCTGTTCGTCACCAACTCCGAGCGGCTCTCCCGCGGCATCGCCGAGGGCATCGCCAACAGCATCCTCGTGAAGGTGAACCAGATCGGCACGCCCACCGAGACGATCGCCGCCGTGTCGCTCGCCCATCGCTCCGGCTACACCTCGATCGCCAGCCACCGCAGCGGCGAGACGGAAGACGCCACGATCGCCGATCTGGCCGTCGGTCTCTCCACCGGCCAGATCAAGACCGGGTCGGCCTCCCGCAGCGACCGGATCGCGAAATACAACCAGCTGCTGCGGATCCAGGAGTCGCTCGGCGACGGTGCGATCTACGCCGGCCGCGACGTCCAGGCCCGTTGGCCCGGCATCGCCTGAGGCGGACGGCTCCACGATCATGACCGACGGTCCCGGCCATCCTGTCCCGCTTGCCAGAAAACTCGCCGCCGAGTTCTTCGGGACATTTTGTCTTGTCCTTGTTGGGACAGGGGCGATCGTCGTCAACGACGTGTCGGGAGGCGGCGTGACGCCTGTGGGCATCGCACTCTGCTTCGGGCTCGTCGTGCTGGCGATGATCCTGGCGTTGGGCGACGTGTCGGGGTCGCATATCAATCCGGCGGTCACCTGCGGCCTCTGGGGGGCCGGACTGTTTCCTATAGGCCAGGTGATCCCCTACGTGGTCAGCCAGTGCGCCGGGGCGATCGCGGCAAGCAGCGTGCTCCGGCTGTGCTTTCAACAGCACGCCACACTTGGTGCCACGCTGCCGGCAGGGTCTGACATGCAGGCGTTCTGCTTCGAACTGGTGCTGACGGCGATCCTGATGTTCACGATCCTGAATGTGTCGGAGCGGGTGTCGGCCCGGCCGCAGGGCGGGCCGCTGATGGTCGCCGCCGCCGTGGCCGCGGTGATCGCCATGTCGGCACTCTGGGCCGGGCCTGTCTGCGGCGCGTCACTCAATCCCGCCCGTTCACTGGCTCCCGCCCTGCTGACGGGCACCTACAATTCCCTATGGCTCTACCTTCTGGCGCCGGAGTGCGGCGCCCTTGTCGGCGTCGGCGTTTGGCGAGCCGTTCGCGGCTGAGCCGGCCGGAGCAGGCGTTTCTCGGAGCAGACGTTTCATGGAGATCATGGAGACCTCGCCCCGCCAGCCCTTTCGCCCCACCGACAGCCCATGGTTCTGGGCGACGGCGTTTTCGTTGATGGCGCTGGTCGGCATCGGACTGATCTCGCCGAAGTTCGACGCGAGGCAGCGGCAGGTCGAAGGCCGGTTCCTGGGGAGGCAGCAGGCGGCGATCGAGCGATCGCGGCGGGCGGCCGGTCTGCCACCGGTCGATCTGGCCGAGGAGGCCCGCGACCGTGAGCTCGCGCAGCCTCGTCGCATCGTGCCGCTCTGGACGCTCGCCACCGCCGCCGGTCTGGCCGCCATCGGCTCCGGCGTCATGCTCCATCGCGAATGGCGAGCTACCCAATGATGCTGCGGCGGCGGGAGACGTAGTCCCAGACCACGAAGCGGTCGAGTTCCTTGCCGGCCGTGAAGAAGACGCGGCCCTTGGCAGTCTCCGCAAGCTTGTAGGCGAACTGGATGTCCTCCCGCGACTGCGACCAGCCGGAGAGCAGAAAGACGTTCACGGTGATCCCTTCACGTCGGCATGCCTGGGCCTCGCGGAGCGTCGCCTCCTCCGTCCGCCGGTGCGGCGGATAGAGCAGAAAGAGTTGGCTCCCCTCGAAGTGCGCCGTCGGCAGGCCGTCGGTGATGATGATCACCTGCTTGTTCGGTGTGTCTTGCCTTGCCAGATGCTGCCGCGAAAGCTGAAGCGCATGCTGGATATTGGTGAAGTGGGGCGGGATGTCGGTCTCCGCGATGTTTGGATCGCTCATGTCGGCCCGCAGCCGAACCACCGAGTCGAAGATCGTGACCGGCTTCGGCATCAGCTTCACGATCTCGCCCGCGGGCCGCGGCTTCGCGAAGGAAAACATCTCGATAAACTGGAGGAAGTCGCCCGGATACTCCTTCTGCACGAGCCCCTGCAGGGCCAGCGCCATCCGCTTCACGCTCACGTGCAGGCCGCCGTAGCGCATCGAGCCGCTCATGTCGAGCACGACCGAAGTGGCGCACTTGGGCGAGTTGCGGGTGCGGTGCACCTCGATGTCGCGGGGCGTGAGTCTCAGCACGCCGCTGGAACCCGTTGGAGTCTCGCCAGCCTGCCGCAGCATCGCGTTGACCAGCGACCCGGGGATGTCCATGTGGGCCACGGAGTCGCCAAACTCGTAGGGCCGCGTCGGCACCAGCTCCACAGCGCCGTCGCCGACGATCGCGCCCTGATGCCGGCCGGTCCGCGAGGGATCGAGCGCCGAAAAGATCTGCTCGAGGAGCTTGCCCTGGAAGGTCCGCAACGCCTTCGGCGTGAGCTCATAGCCCCGCTTCGTCCGTTCGAGCCCCTGCTGGGCCGCCGCCTGCTCGACCAGTTCCTGCACCTGCCGTCGCAGCATGTCGAGCTCGTCCATCTGCCCATGTTCGAGAAACTGGCCGAGCGCCTCCATGTCGATCAGGCCGACGCGGGCGTTCTTCTTCGCCTCCGCAAGCTGCCGGAGCAGTTCGTCGATCGTCTCGAGTTCATCCTTCACCTCCAGCGCCTCGGGCACCGAGAGCTTTTCCCTCCCTGTGAAAGTCCATTTCGCCGACAGCTCATCGACCTGGTAGGCCTCGCCGAGGCGGTCGATCAGGCCGACGAGCTGCATGCCAAACCGGCTCTGGTCGTCGTCCTGCGCATACCAGAGCCGCTCGATCTGCCTGATCTGCTCCTCGCGGACAGCCCGCTGGAAGGCGTCGCGATGCTTTGCCGGCGGCTGCACCTGCTGGGCGGCGGCATGGAATGCCTTCCGCGCCTTCTTCCGCACGGAGTCTGCCTCGTAGCGTTCGAGGATCTTCCGCTTGCGAGCCTCGAGTTCCTCGATCATCCGGGCAAGCGAGGGCCCGAGCCCCCTGATCTGCTCGGGGTCGAGCATGACTGCTTCGGCGAGCTGTTCTTCGGTCAGTTCGTCGAGGTCGCCGAACTCGAGCATGTGCTCCATGGCGGGCGTGACGAGATCGACCTGCGGCGGCCGCGGCGGCGGAATCCGCGCAGGGTCGTAGCGCTGGTAGCTGTGGACGATTCCGCCGAGGGTATCACGGGTGGGCATGGGACGAGTGCTCCTGAACGCTGTCTGAAGGCTGCAATCAAATCGCTGGCGACGGTTCGGGGCTGCCCATGCCCCGTCGCCGGACGTTCGTTACGGCATCCTGCCTTCACTCACTCGATGCTGACTGCGCTCCGGCATCCTGCCTGCGCTGGTCAGCAACGCCGGCTCTCGGGACATGGCCAGCCCCTCACGGAATCCGCAGGGGGCATCGGGCGGGGAGCGAATTTACCTCATCCCTCCTGTGTCGTAGATCGTGCGGCCGTGGGACTGGAGTCGTGAGATGCGTTCGGTGGCGTAGAGGCCGGCGAGGACGAACTCGATGCAGCTGGCCCGCACGGCCGGGTCGGCCGAGACGTTCACCTCGAAGGCCTTTTCCCAGACTGCCGGCACCTCCCCAACTTTTTCCTGGTAGGTCGCCGATGGCACCATGTCGCCCACCTCGATCTTCACGCCCTGGGCAAACACCTTCGCGATCTCGTCGAGACCGTGCTTCTCCACGTGTTCCTCAAACACCGTCGCGATCGCCTCTGCGACGACGCTGTCGAGCACCTGCCGCTCGGTCATCTGGTGGCTGCCCATCAGGTCGAGCTCCAGCTTGCCGAGGCTCGACGCATAAAGATGGCCAAGGTCACTGATCCTCGGCACGGCCGGCCGCTCGCCGAGCCGCACGGCCCGCTGCCGGGCGCTGGCCACTACCGTCTCGTAGTTGGCGATCGAGAAGCGGGCGCTCACGCCCGACTGCTGGTCGATGAATTTGCTTTTTCGCGCGGCGATTGTGACCTGCTCGAGGATCTCCTTCATGAAGGAGGGCACGGCAACAGGCCACTCGCCCCCCAGATCGACGCCGGCCTCCTGCTCCGCCACGCGGATGCCGAGGTCGCGGTCGCGCGGGTAGTGCGTATGGATCACGGAGCCAATGCGGTCCTTGAGCTGCGGAATCACCTTCCCTGAGCGGTTGTAGGTGGACGGGTTCGCCGAAAAGAGCAGCACGCAATCGATGTCGAACTTCACGGGATAGCCGCGGATCTGCACGTCACGTTCTTCGAGGATGTTAAACATCCCCACCTGCACCAGTTCGTCGAGTTCGGGCAGTTCGTTCATGGCGAAGATGCCGCGGTGCATCCGCGGGATGAGGCCGAGGTGGAGTGCATCCTCGCTCGCCATGCTCGTGCCGCCGGCCAGCTTGGCAGGGTCGATTTCGCCGATGATGTCGGCAAACTTCGTGCCCGGGGCCAGCCGCTCCGCGTAGCGATCATCACGATGCCACCAGGCGATCGGCACCTCCTTTGGATCCCGGCCAGCCACCAGCCGGCGGCCGGCGGACGTGATCGGGGCGGAGGGGTCGTCGTGAAGCGGAATCGCCGGATCATCGAGATAGGGAAGATGCTCGTCGAGAAATCGCACGAGCAGCCGCATGAGGCGGCTCTTCGCCTGCCCCTTCTCTCCGAGGAAGAGCATGTCGTGGCCGGCGAGCAGGGCGATGTTGATCTCAGGGATCACGGTGTCGTCGTAGCCGACGATGCCGGGGAAGAGCTCCTCGCCATCTCGGAGACACCGCGTGAAGTTGGCCCGCAGTTCATCCTTCACGGAACGGCTCTTCCAGCCGCTCGCGCGGAGGTCTGCGAGGGTGCGGGGAAGGTGGGTGGGGGGCTGCTGCTGCGTCATCGGGCGGGTGTCCTTGTGAAGTTCGCCCTGATTGTAGGCACGCGGCGGGACACGGCGCAGGGTAGTCGCCGATTGGCCGAAGGTGCTGATCCTCGTGGCCACGAGTTTTTAACTTGTGGAATCGATGCGGGGGACACGGACAAGTTGAAAACTTGCCGCCACGGGGGGCGGGGGCAGCCCCGGCCCGTTTACGCCGCAGGCTGCTGCACCGGTAGGCGGATCGTGATCGCCGTGCCTTTGCCGGGAGCGCTCTCCACGCGGATTCGCCCGCGGTGGGCGTCTACGATCTCCTTGCAGGCCGACAGGCCAAGGCCCGTGCCCCCCTTGCCGGTCTCGTCGGGCCCCGACTTCGTCGAGAACCGTGGCTCGAAGATCCGCCGCATCACGTCGGGAGTCATCCCGCAGCCCGTGTCGCGAACCATCATGTCAACCAGCCCGGAGGGTTCGTCGTACGACAGCCGGAGGATCAGGCGGCCGCCCCCGACCATCGCCTGCCGAGCATTCACGAGCAGGTTCAAGAGCACTTGCTGGAGTTGTCCCGGGTTGGCCGACACCTTCGGCACCGGGGCGAATTCACGCTCCAGCTGGACGCGGTATTTCATCAGTTCCCGCTCGAGCAGCACGAGCACGTCTTCGATCAGCAGGTTGAGGTTCACCGGCTCGAACCTGGTGGAGCCGGATCGCGACATGCCGAGCACGCTGGCGGCGATCTTCGCAGCCCGGGTGCCCGCCGACAGGATGCGTTCGAGCGCCTTGTCACGGGTCGGCTGGTCTCGATGGCGGAGCCCCATCTTGGCATAGTTGAGGATCGTCGTCAGGGCGTTGTTGAACTCGTGCGTGGTGGTGCCCAGGAGTTCGCCCAGGCCGGCCAACTTGCGGGCCTCGAGCACCTGCCGGCGGAGTTCAGCGACCTCGGCGGCATGCCGCAGGCGGGCGACCTCCAACTGACGCTGCACGACCGTGGCCTCATCGCTGCGACCGGAGACAACGGCACCGTGGGCTCCGTGCGCAGGCTGCGGCGTCGGGCCTGCCGTTGGCCGCTCGAATGCCCCAGAGGATTGGTCTGTCAGATGCACGATCCCTCCCAACCATTTCCACCGACCGCGGCCACCGCCGCCTTGCAATACCGATAGCCGTTGCTCCAACCGCACACCCTTCGCGACAGGCAGGGACGGGGTAATCGGGGGGGCTTGCCCCCGTCCCTCACCCCAAACCCCTTGGCAGGCAAGCAGTTGCGTGGCCTCGTGGCGTATCGACCTTCTGGCCTTCCCGACGGTAGAATTCAATCGGTCGCAACTTTTTAACCACTCGACCGTTCAAGTGTCGGCTAGTCCGTCAATCCTCCGCACCTTCCCTGCGCCATCCCTTCCTGCCACTTTGGAGCAGCCCATGCCCCGCATCAGCAGACTCGCCGAAGCCCCAGCGATCGCGGTCGGCCGCCGTCATGGCTTTACGCTCGTCGAGTTGCTGGTGGTGATCGCGATCATCGGAATGCTGCTGGGTCTGCTGCTCCCTGCGGTGCAGTCGGCCCGCGAGGCTGGGCGGCGGATCACCTGCAAGTCGAACCTGAAGCAGATCGGGATCGCCTTCCAGACCTATATGGATCGCACGAAGAGCGCGAGGTTTCCAGTGGCGGCGATCATGCCGAGCATGGAGCCTACCTTCTACGTTGCGGGCTCCGGTGCGGGCAGCAGACCGCTCTTTCCCAGCATCGCCACCGCGCTCGCGTCGTTTACGGAGGGGAATAAGGGGGTGTTTCGTTGCCCGTCGGACATCACCTACTTCGCCCGCTCGCCGGACGACTCGGCTGTCACGACCGCCAAGGCCGCCCTGGTAAGCATCCCCGATTCCGCAAAGCCGACCGATTACCTGACTGCCAGCCTCGCACTCGAGGGCACCAGCTACGAATACCCCGCCCGTCGGCTCACCATCTACGACTCCTCGACCAACACGACCCGCGGCAGAACCCGCGAGGAGGCGGTGCGGTATCAGGGACAGCAAGGGGCAACGTCAAAGCTCTGGCTGCTCTACGAATTCGACGCCTTCCACGCCGGATACCTGTTCACGAGCGGTGCCTCGAACGATTTCAACACACAAGACGTCAACACCACCACGCAAAACGTCGACCGGACGCCGCCTCCGGAAGGCTCGCGGAACTTCCTCTACTTCGACGGCCACGTCGATAACCTGTAATCGATACCCTGAAACAGCCTGCCGGCAGCCACTCTCGCTCCCACTGAAGAGGTCTTTATGAGCACTGCATCGATGCGTTCCGGCGATTTTTCAGAACTCGATGACAAGGCCTCCCCGGCGCGGAAGGCCGTTCGCTGGGTGCTGATCCTGCTGGCCCTGGCACTGCTGGCGTTTCTGGTTGCCTGGCTGCTCGGATATGTCAGGCTCACAACGGACCCCCGCATCGCCGAGATCCAGAAGATGCAGGCCGATACCCAGAAGCAATTCATGGTCAACGGAGGCCCGCAGACGCTCGACGAGGCCAAGGCTGCCGTGGCAGCCATGGGCCAGATCCGCGAGAGGATCGAGGCCCTGCCCGAAAGCATGCGGCGTGAGGCAGGCAGGCAGGGTGGCAACGTCTTTCGCAACACGATGCAGACCCGCATCAACGCCTACTTCTCGCTGCCAGCCGATCAGCGGCAGGCAGAACTCGACCGCCAAATCAAGCAAGAGGAACTGTTTCGAAAGGCGTGGGAGTCGTCGCGTCCTGCCGATGGCGGGCAGGGCAGACCGCCGGGTGGCACTGCGGCCAACGGCGGGCCCAGTGGAGCAGTTGCAGGTGGTGGAGCAGTTGCAGGTGGTGGAGCAGGTGGCGGTGGTGGAGCAGGTGCAGGTGCTGGACCGGGTGGTGCTGGACCGGGTGGGCCCGGCCGTGGCGGACCGCCCCGCGGTGGTTCTGAAGAAGACCGCAACCGCTGGCGCAAGAACATGATCGACAGCACGTCTCCCGAACAGCGGGCACGGTACGTTGAATACCGTCGTGCCATGGAGGCCCGCCGCGACCAACTCGGAATGCCCCCTCGGGGCCCACGCTGAGGTCAGCTCCGCAGAGAAGACACACTTGCATGGACGACACACTGGATGGACGACACCCTGGGCCTGCTCGAGGAAGCGTTGCAGTTGGGCCGTGAGATCGGCTACCTGATCCGCGAGGAACCGCTTGGCGATCTCCCCGGGGGCCCCTGCGTTGTTGGCGGCAAGAGGACGATCCTGCTGAATCTCCAGAGCCCGGCCGCTGACCGGCTCGCGGTGCTGCTGCGTGCCCTGGCCGGCGACCCCGCCATCAGTGAGCAACCGGTCAGCCGCCTGCTCGCAGGACGGTTGCGAACCATCGCCGGTGAGTAAAACGAGGGTTCCCGGCCTGCCGAAAGCCCGGCCCGCCGACGAGGAAATGCGCGTCGTAGCATTTTGCTGCCACGCACATTACCCTTGCCCCCCGATGAACTTTGACGATTGCGTGACTTGGGCACCCCATCCGTCGCCGCGGTCAAAAGACTCATTGCCCGTAACCGGCGGGCGGCACCCAACAAGCCCAACCGAAAGATTGACCCGTGTTCACGAATCGCCCCGTCGCTTTCATGGCGTCTGCCACGCTGCTGATCATGGTGCTGGCCTCGGAAACCAAACCTGAGGATCAACCGACCCCCGCACCGACATCTGCACCAGCCCCCGCAACCGCACCGGCACCGCCAGCGGACGCTTCTGCGAAACCCGGCGAGCAACTTGCCGACTCGGTCAAAGATGCGGTCAAGGGTGCCGTCAAGAACGCGTTGGATGGAACGTTGAAGGACAAGGCAACGGAGGCAGTGACCAACGCGTTGACGACGCCCGCTGGCGACGGCTCGAAAGAGACGAAGATGGTGCTGCGAATCTCAAAGGACTTTATCCGTCGGCACGCGCCTCCGGTCGTCGAGCACGTCTCCCCGGTCAATAAGTGCCTGTTCGGGTCGCGGGTCACCGGCACGGCCTCCACGCGTGGCCGGCCTGCGGTGACCATGGACACCGATCACAGCAAGCCCGTGTTCACGCTGCACTTCAAAGGAACGACGACCACGAAAACGGTGGCGTCGAAGCATCCCGTGAAGGCTTACAACACCGGCGTCGCTGTGTTCGACGTGCACCGGCAGATCCGGTTTGATGGCATGCAGTTCAGCGAGGGGCCTGAATCGATTGAAGCGACGTATGCTTCCACGCTCGACTGCCTGGCAACGCCTCCCGGGCTCCGCGGCCGCATCGTGCGGAAATTCGCTCTGCCGCAGATCGAGGAGATGAAGCCCAAGGCCGATGCCATCGCGCTTGCCGACACCAAAGCCAGCGTGCTCGAGGCCTTTGGCAAGCACTCCGACGAGTTAGTGAGCGACCTCAACAAGCGGCTGCCGTGGAAGCAGACCGTGGCCCTCATCATGCCGCAAGACAGCCAGTGGACCGGGCAATTCGCCAGCACGAAGGACTGGATTCTCGCCAGCCCGGGGACGAAGGAAGCGGGCATCCCGGAACTGCCGGAGGAGGAGGCGAGGGTGCAGGCGCCGATCGAACTCTGGATCCGCGGCAAGCTCGGAGACGGAACCGCCGCCAAGGTGGTCGCGATCTGGAGTACCGTGCACTTCGGATTGGACAAGTTCCGTGAGGCGGCACCGCCGGGGACCGCGAAGCTCGAGGACATCAAGCCGGCCATGGTCGGCGAGTGGTGGGCGCTCCGAGTCGGCTCCGATCTGGTGGAAGGCCTGCTCCAACAACTCCGGGACGACGACAAATAACGGTCGTGCCGGAAGCCGGCCCCAGCACTCACCGATAGAGACCGTGGGCGGCGATGCAGCGCTCGACCGCGCGGGGCGTGCGGTAACGGATGCTCTGCCCGGCCGCCACGGCCGCCCGCAGGTCGCTCGCCCGGATGCCAATCGCCGGCAGCCTCACCCGTTCGGCGATCACGCGATCGAGCCGCGCGCGCCCAAGCAAGGACTCGAGCGGTCCGCGAGAGACAGCCGTGTTGAGATCGTCAAGTGATTCCCGCTCCACCGCAAGGATGGTTGCCAGTTCGACGATGCGTTGTGGCTCCCGCCAGGTGGGCAGTCCGAGGAAGGCATCCGGGCCGAGCATGAGCAGGAGTTCATCGCCGGGATGCTGAGCCCGCAGTCGCTCGAGCGTGTCGACTGTGTAGCTCACGCCGCCGCGTTCCAACTCGTCGCTTGAAACGGCAAAGGCATCGTTCCCGCCTGTCGCCAGCGCCAGCATCTCCATCCGGTGCTGCCCCGAGGCGAGTTGCCGCTGCTGCTTGTGGGGCTGGATGGCGACCGGCACGAACAGCACCCGATCGAGACGGGCCTGCTCGCGGCAGCACTCGGCGGCCATCAGGTGGCCGATGTGCACCGGATCGAAGCTGCCGCCAAACACACCAATTCGCACGGTTGGTTCCTCGTGAGCCCGCGGGCTTCCTCTGCATACCACCACCACGGTCTAATCCACCGCATGTCGCACCAGCATACGAGCCAACGCAATCTCTTCGAAAGCGGTCCCCAGTGGGCCGAAGACGATACCCGCCAGGGCATGATCGCCACGGTGGTGCTGCCCGACGGGATCGAGAAACCGCTCGACTATCTTGTGCCCGAGGCCCTGGCCGGGTCGGTGGAACCAGGCCGGCGGGTGCTCGTGCCGCTGGGCCGGGGCAACCGGGAACGGCTCGCCTACTGCGTGGCAGTCCGCAGCGGTGAACTGCCGCAGACGCCCCTCAAGAGCGTGGCGGGCGTGGAGGACGATGCCCCGCTCCTGTCGCGGCGGATGCTCGACCTGACGAAATGGATGGCCGATCGCTGGATGGCCCGCTGGGGTGAAGTGCTCGAGGCCGTCTTGCCGGCGGGCGTGCGGCTCCGCAGAAAGAGCCGTGCTGTGCCCCTGCTGATCGCCACCGGCGCGGAACCGTCTCGCAAGCCGACGCCGGCACAGGCCCGCGTGCTCTCGGCCGCCGCGGTGCCGGCCACGGCCGACGGGCTGACGCAGGCCACGGGGGCGAGCCGCGCCGTCGTCATGCGGCTCTTGAAGACCGGCCTGCTCCGCGAATCGGGCAGCGTTGACCGGCCGCACAGCCTTCGATCGGCCGACAGCAACAGCAGGCCCGCCATCAGCCATGACCGCCCTGAGTCGCTTGCGTCGGCACAGACCGCCGCCTTGGAGGCGATCCTCAAACCGCTCCGCGACGGACGACACGAGACGGTCGTGCTGTTCGGCGTGACTGGCAGCGGGAAGACGGAGGTCTATCTGCAGGCGGTCGAGGAGACGCTCTCCTACGGCAAGCAGGCGATCGTGCTCGTGCCCGAGATCAGCCTCACTCCGCAGACCTGCGACCGGTTCCGCGCACGCTTCGGAAGCGTGGCCGTTCTGCACAGCCACCTGACACCGGCCGAACGTCACGCGCAATGGCGGGAGATCGCCGCCGGCCACGTGGGCGTGGTCGTGGGGGCCCGCAGCGCCATTTTCGCCCCCACGCCGCGGCTGGGCCTGATCGTGATCGACGAGGAGCACGAGGCCACGTTCAAGCAGGCGACTGCTCCGCGTTATCACGCGCGCGACGTGGCGGAGTGGATCGCGCAGGCGGAGGGCGTGCCGCTCGTGCTTGGATCGGCGACCCCAGCACTCGAAACCTTCCAGCACTGCCTCAAAGGGGAGTGGCGGATGTGCCGGCTGCCGGGCCGCGTGGGCGGGTCGCAGCTGCCGCCGGTGCTCTCCGTCGATCTCCGCGATCCTGCCAGTCGCTCCCGCGGCGCGGTCACGCCCCGGCTGGCCGCCGGCATCCGCTGGGCGATTGACGCAGGCGGGCAGGTGATGCTCTTGCTCAACCGCCGCGGCTTCGCCACGGCCGTGCAATGCCGGGCCTGCGGCCACACGATGCGGTGTCCACAGTGCGACATCGCTTTCACCCTGCACCAGCCCGGCAGCCGCGGCATCTGCCACGGCTGCGGCCTCGTCACCAGGCTGCCGTCGTCGTGCCCCTCCTGCTCGGCCCCGAACCTCGTGTCGCGGGGCACCGGCACGCAGCGGCTCGAGGATCAGATCCGCGCCGCCTTTCCAGGCACCAGAGTGGCCCGCATGGACACCGACACCATGCGTTCACGGGGCAGCCACGAACGCACGCTCGACGCCTTCCGCAACCGCGAGATCGACATCCTCGTCGGCACGCAGATGATCGCCAAGGGACTCGACTTTCCGGCGGTGATGCTCGTGGGCGTCGTGAACGCCGACGCCAGCCTGCACCTCGCCGACTTCCGTGCCTCCGAGCGAACCTGCCAGCTCGTCACGCAGGTCGGGGGCCGGAGCGGCCGCGGCCCACTCGGCGGCCGGGTGGTCGTGCAGACGAGCACTCCAGAACACCCTGCCATCCGCGCCGCCGCCGCCCACGACTACGAGGCCTTCGTGCGGAGCGAACTGCCGATCCGTGAGGCGTTGCTCTATCCGCCCTTCGGCAGCATCGTGCGGTTCGTCGTCCGCAGCATCGATGAGCAGGCCGCGGAGAACTGGGCCGGCAACATCGTGGACCGGCTGCGCAAGGAGGTGGCCGCCATGCCGCAGGACGGCGACAAGCTCCGCGTGCTCGGCCCCGCCCCCGCGCCGATCGCCCGTCTCCGCGACCGCTTCCGCTGGCACGCGCAGGTGCACGGACCCGATGGAAGCCAACTCCGCGATCTCGTCCGCCGCGCCACGGCCTCGCTTCAGACCCCCGACAACGTCGCGTGGATCATCGACGTCGACCCGGTCGAAATGCTGTAAGTACGCATTCGCTGGTGATCAGCCCGTATTCTCGCGGGCCGGGGTTGCCTGTGCCCCGTCGCCGGACGTTCGCTACGGCATCCTGCCTACGCTCACTCGATGCTGACTGCGCTTCGGCATCCTGCCTGCGCTGGTCAGCAACGCCGGCTCTCGGGACACAGGCAACCCCTCACGGATGAAGCAAGACACATGGCACCTCTGCACCAGGCCCGGAGGGCCGGGTAAGCACCAGCCGACGGAGTCGGCCAAGCGAAAATGGCAGGATGCCATGTTTCGCGTGTATACGGTCG
>JAPLNQ010000234.1 GCA_026401075.1 Planctomycetia bacterium | reverse complement strand
AAATGCCCATTAGTTTACCGCCCACAATTTGCCGGCCTCAAGTCCGCAAAGCAGGATTTGCAGGAAGTTGTCGAGTTCCTGAAAACGCCCAAGCGATTCACTCGACTTGGCGCCAAGATTCCAAAGGGCGTGCTGCTCGTTGGTCCCCCGGGAACCGGCAAAACTTTGCTGGCACGAGCGACCGCGGGAGAAGCGGGCGTTCCGTTCTTTTCCATCAACGGCTCCGAGTTCATTCAGATGTTCGTGGGCGTCGGGGCATCGCGGGTCCGCGACCTCTTCAAGACCGCGAAAGACGCCTCGCCGGCGATCCTCTTCATCGACGAGATCGACGCGGTCGGCCGCGTCCGCGGCGCCGGGCTCGGCGGCGGCCACGACGAACGCGAGCAGACACTCAACCAGATCCTGAGTGAGATGGACGGCTTCAGCCCGTCGGAGTCTGTGATCATTCTCGCCGCCACGAACCGGCCCGACGTGCTCGATCCTGCCCTCCTGCGGCCTGGCCGCTTCGACCGCCACGTCACCGTCGACCGGCCCAACCAGAAGGCCCGCCTGGCGCTGTTCAAGGTGCACACGCGGAACGTGCCGCTCGCCCCCGACGTCGACCTCGAACGGCAGGCCAGCGGCACCGTCGGCCTCACCGGCGCCGACATCCGCAACCTCGTCAACGAGGCCGCACTCTGGGCCACTCGCAATCTGCTCGCCGGTCGCGAGAAGAAGATGACGGCCTACCACGAGGCCGGCCATGCGCTGGCCGCCTGGCTGCTGCCCGGCGTCGACAAGCTCCACAAGGTGACGATCATCCCGCGTGGCCGGGCCCTAGGCGTGACGCAACTCGTGCCCGAGGAAGACCGCATGAACATCGGCGAATCCGACCTCAACAACCGCCTGGCCTTCATCCTCGCCGGCCGCGCTGCGGAGAAGCTGGTCTTCGGCGAATATTCGGCGGGCGCGGAAAATGATCTGCAGCAGGCCACGCGGATCGCCCGCAAGATGGTGTCGCACTGGGGCATGAGCGAACGGGTGGGGCCGGTGGCCTGCCACGGCTCCAACGAGCAGCCCTTCCTCGGCCGCGATGTCTACGAGCAGCGTGAATACGGCGAACACACGGCGCAGATCATCGACGAGGAGGTGTCGCGACTCCTGGCGGAAGCGGCCGTCCGTGCCGCCGCATTGCTCTCCGAACAACGCGGCAAGCTCGACCGGCTTGCAGGCGAGCTTGAGGCTCGCGAGATGCTCGACGACACCGAGGTCGTGGAGATCATCGGCCCAGCCACGCCCCGCAGCGGCGGTGATGCAGCGGGGCCTGCAGAGGCCGCCACGACCCACGCCGCGTCATAACGCAGGCGACATCACGCAGGCGGGCTGCCGCGAGCACCTCACGGGCCATCCTGGCACGCGGGCCTTCGCCGTCGGCACCTGCGCCGACTACGACCGGCAGGTGAACGACCGCGACTACGACGTGACCCTCGTGATCGTGTTCGATTCGCGTGCCTCGCACGACGCCTACCAGACAGCCGAGCGGCACAACCGGTTCATCGCCGAGCACGCCGATTCGTGGGCCAAGGTCCGCATTTTTGACGCCGATCTGGCAACGCTGGAAACGTAAGCCGGGGCGGCAAGTTTTCAACTTGCCCATCGTGGCGGCAAGTTTTCAACTTGCCGATGAACAAGATGAAATCTTGTTCCCACATTCAGGCACGATGCCATCCTGTCGAAAACGCCCCTCTACACCACCCGGCCACGCGACAGGCTGATCGCGCCGCCGAAACACGCCGCCACGTCGCCGTCGGGCACCCGCTTGCGCTCCTGATACCGCGACCGATACCGCCAGCCCTCCGGCTCGCTCGCGTAACCCAGCGGCAGCGGCGACGGGTCGATCCGGCATTCCACCAGCGGCGGCCTGGCAGCGGCTGTACCCGCACCGAGCGGGTGCGGAAAGTTCACGTTCCAAAACTCCCCCGCCGCGAGCGGCATGGGCACCACCTCTCCAAGCACATCCGTCATCCACGCGGCCGCACGCTGCCAGTCGATCGGCTCCTCGCGACGGTGGTAGTGCGAGGCCGCCAGCGCCCGCACGCCATGCAGCGCCGCCTCGCGGGCCGCCGCCACGGTGCCTGAATGATGGATGTCGACGCCGAGATTGCCGCCGGCGTTGATGCCCGACAAGACCCAGTCGACGGCGGGCCGATCGTCCGCCCCGACGTCGGCCTCGCCCGGCAAACGCACGAGCGTCGTCAGCGCCAGCCGCACGCAATCAGCCGGCGTGCCATCCACATGAAACCGGTCGGGCCCCACCTGCTCGAGCACGAGCGGACGGTCGGTCGTCACCCGGTGGCCACAGCCCGAGTGCGGCTCCTTTGGCGCCACCACCACCACGCGGCAGGCCCACCCACGGCAGGCCGCCTCCATCGCCGTGAGGCCCGGCGCATCGATGCCGTCGTCGTTGGTGAGGAGCACGATCATCGGCTGTTTCTCCCTCTGGCATGTGGCCCCGCGGTCGAGGCCGCGATGCGAACGAGGATGGCCCACACGCCCTCTGCTGCAGCAGCGGCGGCCCGGCAGACATCCTCGGCATCGGTGCAGGCCGGCGCATCGGGCCGGGCGACGTTGGTGACCACGGAGACGGCCGCCACCCGCAGGCCGAGCCGACGGGCGACGATGGCCTCGGGCACGGTCGACATGCCGACGACGTCAGCACCCAGCTTTCTGAGCATGCGATACTCCGCGCGGGTTTCGTAGCTCGGCCCCATCAGGTGCGCGTAGACACCCGCGCGGGCGACCGCTCCCGCTGATCGAGCCGCCTCGAGCGCACCAGCCACAATCTCTGGATCGTAGCACAGTGCCGCGGTCACAGCCCGCGCCGCCCCGTCCGCCGCCACGTCCGCCGCCACGGATTCAGTCGGATCAGTCCTGAGCCCTTGCGCCCACGGCCTACGCACCAGATCGATGTGATCGCTCAACACCATCAGTTCGCCCACCTGCATGTCGGGCCGCAGACCGCCGGCTGCATTGGTGAGCAGCACGGTCGTCACACCGAGTGCCGCGAGCAGTTCCACACCACGCGAGAGCGACTCCGGGGCATGCCCCTCGTAGCCATGCACGCGGCCCTGCAGCACCACGACCTCGCACCGCGACGGCTCGCCACCCTGCGAACCTAGGCCACCAAGCGAACCCCACACCACCCGGCCCGCATGCCCGGTGGCGGTCGATGACACGAGCCAGCCCGTCTCGCGAGCCGGGATCGAACGCGCGTCATCCAGACGGTCGGCGAGGCCGCCGAGGCCGGTGCCGAGCACCACGCCCAGCCGCGTGACTCCCGGCTCGCACACCACCCGTCGCCCGGCCGCTGCCGCCACGGCCGCCGCCCCCGCCACGGCCCCGGCGGAGAGTTGCTGCTGTCCGTTCGGGAGGCTCTTTCCTGCCATGGCATTCTTCCTGGGACGACGAATCCTGCGATGTTTCCTGCCACGGCACGCACGCCCTTTGCCGCCTGCCGCTGAAAATCATATCTTCCCGGAGTCGTTTTCCGGGGCCGATCATGCGATCCGGCTGCACTTGCAGCCCGTCGCGGGTCGCGTTCAGCCCCTCGCTCACCCCCACGGAGCACTCCTGCCGATGTCCACGCGAGCCGAGAAGTTTGCCGGTCTGTCCGTCGCCATTGTCACCCCGTTTCGCGACGGTGCGATCGACACCAAGCGGCTTCACGAGCAGGTCGACTTCCAGGCCAAGGCGGGCGTCACCTGCATCTGCCCGGTGGGCACGACCGGCGAATCCCCCACGCTCACGCACGATGAACACGAACGGGTGATCTCCGAAAGCATCCAGGCTGCCGCCGGCCGCCTGCTCGTCATGCCCGGCACGGGCAGCAACTCCACCGCGGAGGCGATCCGGCTCACGAAGTATGCCGCGAAGGCCGGTGCCAATGCGGCGCTCATCGTCGGCCCCTACTACAACCGCCCCACCCAGCAGGGCATCTACGAACACTTCAAGGCGATCGCCGAGAGCGTCGACATCCCGATCTGCGTCTACAACATCCCCGCGCGAACAGGCCGCAACATCGAGCCCGAGACGATCATCCGGCTCGCTTCCCTGCCGGGCATCGCCATGCTCAAGGAGGCGACCGGCTTGATGGACCAGGCCTCGCAGGTGCTCGCAGCCACCGACCTCACCGTGCTCTCGGGCGACGACAGCATGACGCTCCCGCTCCTGGCGATCGGCGGACGCGGCGTGATCTCGGTCGTCGGCAATCTTGTGCCGGCCGACATGAAGGCCCTCCTCGACGCCTTCGACAAGGGCGACCTGGCCTCGGCCCGACGGCTCCACGCAAAGCTGTTCACGCTCTGCCGCGATCTCCTCGGCCTGGCGAGCAACCCGATCCCGATCAAGGCCGCGATGGCGATGATCGGCCGCGACACGGGCGAGGTCCGCCTGCCGCTGGTGAGCCTGGAAAAGCCGCTGGCCGACAAGCTCCGCACGGTGCTCGCCGACTACGGCCTGCCCGTCGCCAAGGCCTGATCCGCGGAGATTTCCCGCACGATGGCCCCCTGATCATCAAACCGGGCGATCAGCGTGTTGGAGTGCTTTGCGAGTTCCGTGGCTGCAAACCGCTCGACGAGCGAGTCGGCCGACGACGACGATTCGCAGCAGGCCATCACCGTCGGCCCCCAGCTGCTTTGGGCGCAGCCGCGCGTCCCCAACGCCTGCAGGGTTTCGATCAGATCGGCCATGGTCCGGGCGTAGGGCAGGCATGACGACGCCTGCTCGAACGGTTTTCCTGCAAGGAGACCATACCGCAGCAGTGCGTCGGAAAACTCAGCGAACTGCCCCTCGGCAGCCGCGGGCCAGAGCTCCATCAGCGCGATCCGTGACAGTTCGGCCGAGATCTCACGAGGCACCGGCGGCAGGCTGGCAAACGCCTGCTTCTCGGCATCACCGTGCATGCCCACCGTGTCGCGCATGCCGAACACGACACACCGCCATGCCGCCGGCAGCTGCACGCGGGCCAACAGCGGCGAGAACGCTCGGGTGGCAGCGTCAACGCTCGCACGGTCGGCCGGCACCAACCGCCCTCCCTCGACGATCAGCCCGCCGCCGCTGAAGCCGTAGACGCCCACGCACGACCTGCGGCCGCGGCCCACGGCCCGGGCCAGTTCCACGGCGGCGCTCGTATCAAAATTGATGGCGCCGTCAGGGCCCGCCTGGATGGCAGTCGGACGAAACAACTGCCGTATACAGGCCGCAACGGCCAGCCCCAGCTGCGTGCCACTCCCAAGCCCCGCATGGCTGCCGGGCACCTGCACCACATCGATCGTGCAGGCGGCGTCGTCCCCGAGTCGCCAGGCCTCCACGCACGAGCGGGCAAACTCCACCGCGCGATCGGCCAGCGGCCCTGTCGCATGGAAGCGATCTCCCGTCGTTGGCCGCCCGCGTCTCATACGAAGATGCACGCCGGGCCGATCGATCATCACACCGACGCCGCCGTAGGCACGAATGCCGGGCACCCCGAACGACAGCATGCCCAGGTGCAGCCGCGCCGGGGTTTTCACCTCGACGGCACGTGCGGGATGATGAGAAGAGGAAGCGTGGAGCGACATGCGAAAAGTAGACCGCGACCGACGATCTAGAACAAGCGGTTTGAGCACCAGCGGCCGAAGGAGTTCGGCCCGTGGCCATGAGTTTTTAACTTGTGGAATCCGCGCCGGGACACGGACAAGTTAAAAACCCGCAACCTTCTCCTCGAGCAACCAACACGCCTCGTGCTCACCGGGGCCACCGGTCTTACCAACGATCACCGCCAGTTCGCGCAACTGCCGACTCACCTCCTCGGCTCCGAGCAGGTGCAGCCTCGTCACGAGGATCGCCCCCTCCACCACGGCATGGCGGGCCCGGTTGAACCCCAGGAACGGCTTTCCCTCGTGCACCGCCACGACGCGTGCCTCCAGCCGCAGCCGCTCCTGCGAGGAGTCGGTCGCCACAACCTTGAATTCGTAAGCCCGGCAGGCCTCTTCGAGCACCCAGCCCCGCACAGCCGTCGCGGGCCGGCTCGCCGGCGGCGCTGCGAGCGTGCCGGTCACCACGCGGGCCAGGAGCAGGCTGTCGTCCGTAACGTGAAACACCCCCTCCGGCAGCCGGAGGAGATTGCCCCCGGTCTGGCTCGATGCGAAGGGTTTGAGCAGCAACTGCTCGATCGCGTTGCTAGAGGCGGCGACGGGGTCCACCTGCGGCCCCATGGCCGCCAGATGCATGGCCCCAGCCAGGTCGGTGGTGGTGACAAGTCCTTCGAGAATCATGCAAAACAGTCTACGACCCGGCAGCGAGTACGATAGATGGGCAATGGCTTCACAGCAGGAAAAAATCCATTTTGTCACCGGCCGGCTCGCCGAGCATTCGCTCCGGCAGGTGCTCGCACAGCTCGCGCCGCGGGTCGGCTTCGAAGCCACGGTGCAGGTGCTGCACATCACCGTCGCGGCGCTCATGACCGCCGAGTGGATCGCCCGCCGACTCGCCGTGCCCGAGG
>JAPLNQ010000163.1 GCA_026401075.1 Planctomycetia bacterium | reverse complement strand
CTCGCGGGCATCCGCGACGGGCTGCGGGCTGTGCTCGCCGTTGATGATGCTGGTCATGCTGGTCATGCTGGTCATGCCGCCGCCGAGCCGCTCCGACTCGCCTTCGTGGCCTCGTGCGATGTGCCGCTTCTGCGCCGAGGGGTCGTCCGTCTGCTCATGGCCTTGGCGGCGGAGTCGGATGCTCTCTGGACCGTGCCCGTCGTGCACGGCCACAGGCAGGTGCTTGTGTCGGTGATGCGTGTCGAGTTGCTCTCGCGGATCGAAGCCTGGCTTGCCACCGGCCGCCGCGATCTACGTGGGCTTTTCAAGGAGATGGTCCAGACTGATCCACAGAGCGTTGGCGAGGTGACTGAGGAAGCATGCAAGGCCGTTGATCCGACGCTCGAGTCATTTGTCGATATCGACACACCCGACGACCTCGAGCGGTTGCAATCGCGGTGATATTCGCCTTCGCGGGAGGGGGCGAGACTTCTATACTCCGCTGTCTATGGCGACGCGACGTTCACGATCCGACGATGAGTGGCAGCCGCGGCCGCGGCGCCGTCGCCGTGTCTTCTCGCTGGCGGCCCTCGCCCTGCTCGGGGCGGCCGTTTGGTTCGCGCCGGCACTGATCGTGCTCACCGATCTCCGCGACCGGCCGCTCGAGGCGATCTTCGCCGGCATTGACGGCCGTGTGACCAGCCGCGCCGCACAATGGCAGTGGTGGGGCACCATTGAATACCGCGATGTCGTGCTCCGCGATCCGACAGGGCGGCCGCTGGTGGCCGTGCCCCGCGTGGTGATCGATCGCGGCCTGGCGAGCCTGCTTGTCCATCCGGGCGATCTGGGCGCGGTGCGGCTGATCGGCGGCGAGGCGCTCGTGGAGGTCCGCCGCGGCGGCAGCACGATCGAGGACGTGCTCGCCCCTTGGCTGGCAGCAGTCGTGCAGGCCACGGCAGTGCCGGTGTCGTTCGAACTCGAGGTTGTCGATGCCGCCATCGAACTGGTCGATCTGGAACATCATGATGCCTGGCGGATCACCGATCTTCTGGCGGCAGGCACCGTGCGGCCCGATGCGACCCTCGCTGGCTGGACGATTTCAGGTCGCACGCGGCATACCGGTGCGCCTCTGCGGGATATCGATGCCGCGGCCAACCGCGTTGCCTCGGACCGGGTGCAGGATTCCGCCGGGCCCTCCGGCAGACTCGATCGCACGACCGTCGCGGCCGGTGCCACCGCCATCCTCGCGCGGGACGGTGGCTGGTCGGTGTCGTCGCCCGACAACCAGTCCTCCGACAAGCCGCGGACGCTCGCCGTGGCCGCCACCCGCCTGCCATTGGGACTCTCGAGTGTGCTGGCCACGCGGTTCGACGCGGCGCATGTGCTCGATGGATTGGCCGACGTGCGGCTCGACATCACGTTGCCGTCACCCCCGGTTGGAACCGCCGGCGACGACAGCGGTCTGCCACGGAAGCCGCCCGCGCGGTCCGTATCGGAAACGGTGCGGGTGGCTGGTGTGGTGTCAGGATCGCAGCTGGCGATCTGTCAGGCCGACACGCTGGCGGAACTGATCACGCTTGACCGCGGCGAGATGCCGATCGATCTGTCGGTCGATGGCGACCGGATCACGGTGCGATCGCTGAAGGTGGACTCGCAGCTGTTCAAGGCCGAGGCCTCGGGCCGGATCCGCCTGCCGGCGGGGGGCACATGGGACTGGGCCGAAGCGCTCGTGGGGGAGAATTTCGCGGTCGCCGCGGATATCGATCTTGCCGCAGCTGCGCGGGCCATGCCCGGCGGCCTCACCGTGCGGCCTGATGTGCGGGTCACCGGTGGGCAGTTGCAGCTCTCCGCCGTCGCGCGGGCCGATGGCAACGAACGCGTGCTGGAGGTTCGTGCCAGTTCAAGGGATCTCGCTGCGGTGCAGAGCGTCGTCGCGACGGCGCAGGATCAACCACAAGCCGGCGGCGGGCCACGCGACGGTGCCAGGCGCCAGGAGCGCATGCTGCGGTGGAACGAGCCCTTCACCGCCTGGCTGCGGGGCCGACGAGGAACGACCCGTGGTGACCGGCTACGGATCGAGGAGGCGCGGATCGCCTCTCCCGCCGTTGAGGTGTCTGCCTTCGGCACCGCAGAGTCGTCGACCGTGCAGTGGACGCTCGACTTCGACAAGCTTGTGGCCGAGGCAGGTGAAGTGCTCGAGCTCGAGGGCGTGAAGCTCGCCGGATCGTCCCATGGGCGGATCGATCTGGTGCGGGTCCCGGCCACCACCGCATCCCACGCCAAGGTCTCGGCCAGCCTGTCGAATTTTGAACTGGCGCGACCCGGTAGACCACCCTGGCGGGATGCGGAACTCACGATCGAGGCCGAGGGGACTGGCGGCATGGCCGGGGCCACGCTGCTCGTCGATCAGGGCCATGGAATCGTCAGCGCAGCCGACGACACGCTCGAGGTCACGCTCACTGGCGGCGCCTTGGTGAATGTCGGATCGGTCCTCTCCGCTGACGCGCGGCGGCACGGACCGTGGCTGCGGGCGGCGCCGGGGTCGCAGGCGATCGCGGCGGACTGCTCCCTGACGGGCGACCTCGCCCGCTGGCAGCCACGCTGGGAAGGTCTGCTGCCATTGACGGTTCTCGAGGGCGTGGAACTGGGAGGCTTCGCGAAGGCCTCGGCGGCGCTCGCTGCGCAGGGCGGCAGCTGGCAGATCACGCGAGCCGGCGGCGAGGTCGAAAGGCTGACGGTGAAGTGCAACGGCCGGCGGATCAGTGAGCCGCGGGCCGTGGCCAGCGCCGCGGGCCGGTGGAATCCCGCCACCGGGCAGGTCGAAATCTCGTCGGCCGAACTCCTCACACCGACCCTCTCGCTGCGGACCGGCGGGCTCACCGTGCTGCCGGCACGGGGAAACGCTCCGCTGGCAGCGGGCCTTGGCACGGACAGCATCGTCGACAGGCTCCGCGGTAAATTGCAGTGGCAGGCCGACGTGGCGCGGTTGGAACGCTGGCTCCTGCCGCCGGCTACTGCCAGCCGCTGGCCTGCGGCCGGCAGGGCCTGGGGTACCGCCGAAATTCTCGACACCCCGATCGGCATGAACGTGCTGGTGGAGGCGACGGGCAGTGAGCTCGCTCTCTCCAGCACGCAGTTGGATGCGCAGTTGGATACGCAACTGGCCGACGGCGCGGCGGTGGCGAAGGGCCGCGCGGCCGGCGTGGCGATTCCGCTCTGGAGCGAGCCTCGGGCCACGCTCGTGCTGGAAGTGACGGCCGTCGCGGCCGCGGGCAGCATTGGCGAGCTCTCGTCACGGCAGACGGTCGAACTGGGGGGCAACGTCGCCTACGACTGGGAGCAGGTGTCGCGGCTGCTGACGCCCTGGACCGGCGGCAGGCTCAGGCTCGCCGGCGCCGGCGCCAGACCATTTTCGCTGCGTGGGCCGCACGGGCAGCTGGTCGTCGGTGCCACGGCGGCGGCGGAGAATGCCGAACAGTCGCTGCTGCTTCCGGAGGACTGGTTGTCGTCGGCTCGAGGTACCCAGGCTGAGAAACTGGCCCGTGTCGCGCTGCCGCTGCCGAGGCCCACGGCGGCCCGTTCCGCCCCGGATCTCTCCGACCGATTGCGGGCGTTCTCGATCGATACCTCGGCGGCGTGGACCGCGGCGGAGGTCGCCGGCTTCCAGTTCGCGCCCGGTGATATGCCGGTACGGTTTTTCGAGGGCCAACTGGCGCTTGGGCCGTTTGACCTGGCCGCCTCCGGCGGCCGTCTCCGCGGGGCGCCGTGGCTGCGGCTCCTGCCGGCGCCGGGCGAGCTGATCGTGCCGCCCGGCCGCTGCCTCGACCGTGTGGTCCTCACACAGCAGATGTGCGATCGCTGGATCAACTGGCTCGTGCCGCTGATCGGCCAGTCGACGCAAACGCAAGGATTGATGAGCGTCGATCTGTCGGGTGCGCGGCTACCGCTGGGAGATCCCTTCGGCGGTGAGGCGTCTGGACAGGTGATTTTTGAGAACCTCGAATCGAGGCCGGGCGAGCGGGTGCAGCCGCTGGTGAACCTGATCGTGAAGCTGCAGTCGGCGATCGATCCGCGGTTTGCGTTTGGCGACAAGGCGGTGCTCCTGCGGGTGCGGTCGGAGCCGGTCAGCGTGCGGCTGGCCGATCGCCGTCTCTGGCACGAGGGCCTCGTGATGGACGCGGGCCAGCTCGTGATCCGCTCCGCCGGCAGTGTGGGCGCCGACGGCACGCTCGCGATGATGGTCGAGGTGGCGTTTCGCGGCGACATTATGGGGGCCACACCGGTGGTGGGAAAGCTGCTGCGGACGCCGCTGGTCATTCCACTCAAGGGCACCGTCAATCGGCCGCAGTTCGATGCGCGGTCGATGGACCTGATCATTGGAAGGATCGTGGAAAACACCACCGAGGCAGTGATCGGGCCGCAGCTGAGCCGGGGATTGGAGACGCTCTTCGGCAATCCGCCGCCGCCGGAGACCGCGTCACCTTCAGGCCAGGTGCCAGGGCAGATGTCATCAGGCTCGGGGCTTGAGTTTCCGCAGCCAGCAACGCGATAGCGGCCACCCCTATGAAAATCACGTTCGTCCAGTCTGGAGGGTTCGCTGGCATGCTCAAGGGCTGCACGATCAACGACAACGATCTTGCTCCTGACGAGCGGCAGGAACTCGAGACGCTCATTGCCGCGAGCGGACTCACGGAATCGTTCGACCGGTTCTCTGAAACCGGCCGCGACCTGCGGCAGTACGAGATCGTGATCGAGCGGGATGCGACGGTGCGGCGGATCGTCTGCGACGACCATTCCGTGCCAGAAGCGACCCGGCCGCTCGTGGCGTTTCTCTCGGCCCGCGCCCGGCCGCAGCCGGCGGACTTTGCCGCTGGGGTGCGCCGCTTTGGTGCCGACGGCTGATACGCGTCAGCTCACCTCCACGCGGAGCCGTCGATCGATCGCCGTGATGAGTCGCTCAAGCGCCCGTCGATAGGAAAAGTGCTCGACCTCGAGGCGGTGGCGGGGCGAATCGACGTAGCGGACCGAACGGGATTGAGATGGCCGGCATCGCGTCCGGTAGAGCCAGGCCGCCGCCCGCGGCGAACGCCGCGCGGCCACGGCCATCCGCGCCACGAGTTTGGCCTGCAGATCGGTCAGCCCCCACTGGCCGCTGTCGGGCTGGATGAGCCCCACGACGGCGACGTCGTCGCGGGTGGGATGCAAGAGGTTCATGAACAGCCGCGGCACCCCCTCGGCGTCGGCGCAAAGATGCTCCGGATCGATGAATGGCAGCGACACGCGGTAGCCCGTCGCGCAGATGACGATGTCGAACTCCGCGTGGCTGCCGTCGGCGAACAAGACCGCATTGCCGTCAAAGCGGACCACGTCGGCCGTCGGTCGGACGAGCCTCGAGTCGATCTGCCGGCAGAGTTCGCCGTTGATGACCGGATGCGTCTCCCACAGGCGGTGGTCGGGCCGTGGCAGGCCATGCCTCCAGGGCAGGCCGATCTCACGGTCGATCGCCCGCAGGCTCACCAGCCTGCGGAGCCACAAGGGCAGCCGCAGTTTCAAGAGGCGTTCGCCGCGCAGGTCGGCCGGCCGGCCCATGATGAACCGCGGCACCAGGTAATAGCCGCGGCGGAGGGAGAGCACCGTGGCGGCCGCATGCGGTGCGCAGTCCACCGCGATGTCACAGGCCGAGTTGCCGCCGCCGATCACAAGCACCCGCTTGCCCGCGATCTCCACAGGCTGCGTGGGCGATTTGTAGTGGCAGGAATGCACCACCGCGCCGGTGAACGTGCCGGGGATTTCTGGCCACCGCGGCTCACGGTTGTGGCCGGTGGCGATGACGACCCCGGCGTAATGCCTGGCTTCACCGCCTGCCGTGTGCACCGTCCAGCCGCCGACCGGGGCCGGCTCCACCCGCTCGACGGCCGAGTGCGTGCGGATGTGTGGCACGAGACCGAAGTGCCTCGCATAGCCACGCAGATAATCGAGGCAATGCGCGTGGTCGGGATAGGCCGGCCACTCCCGCGGCATCGGAAAGTCGGTGTAGGCGGTGAGCGACTTCGAGCTGATCAGCCGGGTCGACGCAAAGACGCTCGATGCGGCCGAGCCGAAATACCAGTTGCCGCCGACATCGTCCTCGCGTTCGAGGCACTCGGCGGGGATGCCGGCAGCCAGCAGGTTTTTGAGTGTCGTGAGGCCCGAGGGCCCGGCGCCGATGACGCACCACGTGTCTTGTTGCGAGCGCATAGGCGGCTTCAGGAATCGGCGCGGTCGCTGAGAATGGAGGTGATGGTGCTGACGAGCCGGCCGACGTCGTCGGCCGTATGGTGCCAGGAAAGGCTGACCCGCACGAGGCTTTTTCCTTCAGGCACGCTGGGCGGCCGGATCGCAGGCACGAACAAGCCGGCCTCGGCCAGCCGCGTGGACACCGCCACGGCACCTCCTGCTGAGCCGACAATGATCGGCACGATCTGGGTCGTGGCGCCGGCGACGTCGAGGCCACTTCGCGAGAGGCGTTCATGAAATCCGGCCGCCCGCTCCAAAAGCTCGCGGCGGCGGTGCGGCCCCTCGGCCAGGAGGCCGATGGCGAGAGTGGCCGCGGCGGCCACGGCCGGCGGATGGGCCGTGGAAAAGATCCAGGCCCGGGCCTTATGCCTGAGCCAGTGGATCATGTCGGCATGGCCGGCCACAAAACCTCCCGCGGCCGCCAGGGCCTTCGAGAGCGTGCCGACCCGGACATGCACGCCGTCGGCACAGCCTGTCTCCTCGACCAGGCCGCTGCCGCGCACGCCAAACACCCCCGTGGCATGCGCCTCGTCCACCATCAGGATCGCCCGGTGCTTTCGTGCCAGCTCGCAGAGGTCGGCCAGCGGCGCGACCGTGCCGTCCATCGAGAAGACCGTGTCGGTGACGATCAAACGACGGCGGACGGAACCGGACTGCGCGAGGAGTGCATCGAGTGCGGCCATGTCGCGGTGCGGATAGATGCCGATGCGTGCACGGGAGAGCCGGCAGCCGTCGATGATGCTCGCGTGGTTGCGAGCGTCGCTGGCGATTACATCATCGGGCCCAGCCAGCGCCGCGATCGTGGCGGTGTTGGCGGCGAAGCCGCTGGGAAAGGTGAGAGCCCCATCGACCGCGAGCAGGTTCGCCAGTGCCCGTTCCAAGAGCTCATGGGCCTGCGAGTGGCCGCTCACCAGGGGGCTCGCGCCTGCACCAAACCCCTCGGCGCAGGCGGCCCTCGACGCCGCCTTTGTGAGCCGCACATCGCCGGCAAGCCCGAGATAGTCATTCGACCCGAAGTTGAGGAGCGTCTGCCCGTCGAGATCGACCTCCCTGCCTTGCCGGCCAGACCGCACGCGGTGGGGACGTTCCAGGCCCTCCGCGCGGAGGGCCGCGAGGTCGTCGGCGATCCAGTCGAGTGCCGCCGGCAGTGGCGCAGCAGCGCGAGGTGGCTGGGGTGGAAGCGCGGCGGCATCGAGGCGGCACGTCATGCAGAAATAGTAGACGAAAGCTCAGGCCGGCCGGTGGCCGCTTTTTTACCTAGTTTCTTTTTTTCCCAGTTTTTCGATGGCCCGAAACTGGGCGGCTGTCACAGGCTGCACGGAGAGCCGGCTGCCGCGGCGCAAAAGCTCCATCCCTTCCAGGGCTTTTGCTGTGCGGAGTTCATCCAGTGGGATTTCCCTTGGAAAAATCTCCACAAGCTTGACGTCGACCATCGACCAGACCGGATTCTCGGGCGACGCCTTGGGGTCGTGGTAGTCGCTTTTCAGGTCCCAGGCCGTCGGATCGGGATAGGCCGTGCGGACGATCTCGACGACGCCGGCCACGGCCGAGGGCGTGGCGTTGGAATGGTAGTAAAGCGCCCGGTCGCCCACCTGCATTGCCCGCAGGAAGTTCCTGGCCTGGTAGTTGCGGACGCCTTCCCAGTGGGTCGTCTGCCGCTTCGCCTTGGCGAGGTCCCGGATCGAAAAGACGTCGGGCTCGCTCTTGATCAGCCAGTGGTTCATGGTGCGGATGGATGGCGTTTTGGCGGGTGCGGACTACGTGGGGCAGCGGGCCCCGAAATAGCCGTTCTGCTCAATGTGGGCGGCGACTTCAGGAGCCACGAGCTCCTTCCACGATGGATCGCCGGAGCAGATCCGCGACCGTACCTCCTCGCTGGAATAGGTGCGAAGCGCCGACTCGTCGCACGGCAGGCCGCGGATCAGGCCGTTGACGCGGAGATGTTCGAGCAGGTGCGTGAGATGCGGGGCCACCGTGACGGTGTCGGCGGTGATCACCCGCCCGTCGAGCATGTCCCGTGTCGGATGCACGTAGAGCCGGACACGGTGCGTGAACAGCCTGCCGAAAGCTTCGAGAATGCCGCCGTCGAGATGCTGGTAGTGGCTCTCGTTGAAGAGTTCCCGCAGCAGCGGCACACCGAGCACGAGACCGGTCCGTTCGACATGCCGATCGGCGAGGTATTTCCCGAGCGAGTGGAACGCGCCGATGTCGGTGACGAGCACCATCTTGCCGACGGCGGAGAGCAGGTCGACACGGGCCAGGAAATCGGCATCTTCTGCGGTGCCACGATCCCGCAGGTTGTTCATGGTGATCTCCATGATCTCGTGGATCTCGCCCGGCTGGCTGGGCGAAGCGCCGGCGGGCTGGCGGCTGGCGGGCTGTGCCGTGTCGGCCTCAAAGATCACGCGGGCGCGGTCCATCATCTCGAGATTCAGTTTGGTCACCGGTGCGAACCGTCCGCGTTCGATCAGCACTCGGGTTTTCCGGATCGACTCCGAGGCCAACAGCGGCGTGCCGTCCACGTCGAAGAGGAGCGCCGGCGTGAAGCCAATCCGCACCAGATGGAGGCTCAGCAGCCGGTTGTCGATGCCGCCGAAGGCCGGCCCGCGCATGTCGATCCAGTCGATCTCCAGCCGCTCGCGGCCGATGGCATCGAGCAGACTTTCAATCAACGCCCGCGGATCCTGCCAGTGGTGGAAGGCTGCATAGGTCAGGTTCACACCCAGCCGGCCCACCGCTTCCTGCTGCAGGGCGTTGGTGGCGTCGAGCATGCGCACATGGAGAAGAATGTCGCTGGTCGGTGATCGCACGGCATGCTGGAACCGCAAGCCCATCCAGGCGTGGCATTCGTTGCCACCTTTGAAGGAGCGGGCCGCTGCGGTGTCGGCAAAGACGAAGAACCGCGTCCGGTCGCCCCGCACGCTGTCGAGACGCTCGCGCAGGAGGTCATATTCATGGTCGAGCATCTGCTCGATCCGCTCCCGTGAGACATATCGCTGCGTCTTGCCATAGATGGCATCGCTGACGGTCATGTCGTAGGCGGAGATCGACTTCGCCACCGTGCCTGCCGCGCCGCCCACGGCGAAGAACCAGCGGGCCACCTCCTGGCCGGCACCGATCTCGGCAAAGTTGCCATAGATGGAGTCGTCGAGATTGATGGCGACGGCCCGCTGGGCCGTCGGATCGACTGCCTGCATCGGGCCGGACATGGAGAGCGGTTGCACGGTCGGTTTCCTTGGGGATGGTGCACCTGCATCCTGGAGGGTTGCGTGATGATACGCCACCGCTGGCGTCTGCGGCAGGTGACGTTCAGGCCACCCGTTCAGGAAGGCGGGATCGACCCGAGAGCAGCGACTCGACCACGTCCCGCAGCCCTGCAGGATCGACCCGTAGGTCGGAATCCCCCACGGCCGTCTGCGGATTGAAGTGCCTGACACGCGTCGGGCTGGCCATGTGCAGGTGGTAGTCGAGCCCGCGGTGATGCGCGATCTCATAGAAGCAGGTCCAGGGGCGGTAGGGCGTGCCGATCTCGACGACCTTCGTGCCGGGACGGCAGAACGTGAGGTTGGTCAGCCCCGCGCCGTGCGGGCCAACCACGCACTCGGCCCTGGAAAAGACCGCGATCTGTTTGGCCAGCGGCATGCCCTCCAGCCGGAGCCGTTCGAAGCCCAGCGGGCGCAGCACCCTCAGCACCTCGCGCTCGTTCACGATCGACCGCACGCCGCGGCTTCCGCGCGAGACGAAGATCCTCTGGGGCGGGCCGGCCCAGAGGCCCACATGCGCGGTGAGCCTGCGGAAGAGAAAATCAGTCTTCACGCGGGAGAGGCTGCCGTGGAATGAGGAGACCACCAGTCGAGCCGGAGCCAGGTGGGTGTGGCGGGTTGCCGGCACGATCTGCTCCCGTGGGATGCCCAGAAGCGCGAGGGTCTCCCGCTGGAATCTTGAGTTGATTGGGGCATAGAAGCGGTCGATGGGCAGCCCCGACCGCGCGTAGAGATCGAGCCTGGGAACCGCCTCCAGGAGCCAGTGGTAGTAGTTGTGGTTCGACCCGGTGGTGAGCACTGCCACCGTGTGCGGTGTCTGTCGGGGTCGCGGCAGATGCGACATGTGCAGCGGGTTGGTGGGGTTGTCGCTGGCAAACCCGAGGCCCGAGACCTCCTCGAGCACGGCATCGCCGCCGGCCATCACGACGCCGGCATCGTGGGTCACGCGGCCGTCCGTCAGCGCTGCCACGAACGACTGCACTGCCGGCTGGATGACGGTGCCTCGCAGCAGCCGGTCATACTGTGCCCGCGTCACCGGATTGTCGATCTGTGCCCGAACCTGCGCCACGGCGAGGAGGTCGCCTGTGACATCGTGTGCCGGGAGCAGCTGCCGTGGGAGATCGTCGAGGCGAACCGATTCGCACCGGCCGGCGGTGGCCAGTGCGGCCATGGTGGTGGCGGCACGGGGCGTGGGCACGCCGAAGCCGAACCGCCGGCGGACGGCCGTCAGCAGGAGAGGCCGCAGCCTGCGTTTCCAGACACCCGTGATCCTGCTCATGCGGCGGAGCGTCGCAGCGAGGACGGGGGCGGACAAGGCCAAAAGACAGAGAAAAAGGCCGCGGGCTCAAAGCGGGCGGGCCGGGCGTTTTCACGCCCGGCCCGCTTTGCTTTCTCATGCTTCACCCAGGCCAACAGCTCAGGGTGGGGCTCAATTAGCAGCCCTTCTTGCAGCCGAGGAGGCCACGCTTGCCGGCACCGTTGCCGCCATTGCTGCCCGAGCCGCCACAGCCGTTGTCGGCCGGGACCTGCTCTTCGACGCACTTGCGGACCTGCGTGCACACCGACTTCGTGACCTTCTTGGGCACGCGGACGACGTACGACTCGGTCTTCGTCTCCGACACGTTGTCGCTGACGCACACCGTGTAGTTGGCGGTCTTCTGGACCGGCACCATCACCGTGTAGGAAACTTCCTTGGTCCGCGTCTCAGGCACGCACTTGTTCACCGTGTACTCGCGGGTGCGGGTCTCGGTGCGGCACTTCTTCACGCACACCGTACGGGTCCGGCACTCCGGAACCATCTTGGTGACGCAGTAGGTGGCCGACCGATCCTCGCAACGCGACTTCTTCACGCAGATCATCCGGGTGCGGTTCTCCGGAACCATCTTCGTGACACAGTAGTTGCGGGTCCGCTCCTCGCAGCGTGACAGCTTCACGCAGTAGTTACGGGTCCGCTCTTCGCAACGGCTCTTCTGCACGCACACCGTCCGCGTCCGCTGCTCGCAGCGGCTCTTCTTCACGCAGTAGGTGTAGGCAACCTGCTCGCACTCGACCTTCCACAGCGTGACCTCGATCTCCTTGGTCTCGCAGGTGGGGACCCAGCGACGGCAGCAGACGACCTTCGGGCAGCAGGGATTGCCGGCGGCGTCATACTTGCCGTTGGCGGAAATCTCCTTGGCCTCGGTCACCCAGCTGCCACCACGGCAGGTCACGGTCTTCGTGCTCTTGGTGGGCACGCGCTTCGACACCGTGCGATAGCCGGTCAGCTGCTCGGTGTAGGGCACCATCACCGAGTAAGCCTGCTCGAGCTGCTCGGTGTAGGGCACGTTCACCTTGTAGGTGGCCGTCCGCTGCTCGGTGTAGGGCACGTTCACCTTGTAGGTGGCCGTCCGCTCTTCCTTGACCGGCACCATCACCGTGTAGGTCTGCTCGACCTGCTCGGTGTAGGGCACGTTCACCTTCCACGACCGGGTCCGCTCTTCCTTGACCGGCACCATCACCTTGTAGGAATCTTCACGCTGCTCGGTGTAGGGCACGGACACGTTGTAGGTCGCCGTCCGCGTCTCCGGAACGTTCACGTTGACGGTGTAGTCCACCGACTTCGTGCGCTGCTCCGGCACCATCACCGTGTAGTTCCGTGTCCGCTCTTCGATCCGCGGGACCTTCTTGGTAACCGTGAACGAACGCTCACGGACCTCGGTCGCCCACTCCGTGCTCTCCACTTCCCGGATCTCCGGGACCATCTTCCATACCTTCACCGTCTTCATGCAGGCGTCGCCCGCAACGGCAGCTTCGGCCGGAGCGGCCGCAGCGGCATCGGCACCGCCTACCAGGACGGAACCGTCAGCCGCAACACTCGTCGCGGCATCTTCACCACGAACAAAACCACCAACGACACACACGCCGGCGGCGGCTATCCAGGGCAGGAAGCCGAAAGTCAAACGCTTCTTCACAGGAACCTCCAGAGGAAAAAACAGGCAAAACGTTTTGCAACCACGTTTCCAGGCTTCGCGTGGAGGCCACCCCCAGTCGGTGAACTTCCGCCGCAATCGTCCCGGCCGAGTCGACAGCCGCACTCCCGAAGCAGATCGCAGAGCCGTACGTGGCATCTCACCGCGATCGCCAGGGTTTGCGCGACAGGCAAACTCACACCAGAAGATCGATCTTTCCTGGTCGAAAAACTCAGCCGCGCTGAGATTCGTCAGGTGGCGCCGATGGTGCCGGTGATGCAGGCGGCTGCGGGCAGGAAATGCCCTGCCCCATGGGCCCGCCCTCGCAGCAGGTTTCGAGGATCATGCCGCATTCCCGGCAGATCAGTTTGGCGCGAATCTCAAGGGTTTGGCCCTGACAGACAGGGCAGCGGGGTGACGTCATGGTTCGGATGGTAGCAGGCCAGACGATGCGCCAAAAAGACCGGCCGGGCGGCAGAGGCCGCCCGGCCGGCGAAACAACGACTGGCTCGAAGCCGGCTGGTCAGACGGTTAGCGGCTGCAGCACCCGCCTCCGTCACAGCAGTCGGTCTGACAGCAGCAGCACGCGCAGACCTTGCAGGCACACACGCCGCTTTCGCAGCAGCCGCAGCAGTCGCACACCCCACAGCCAGCCTGGGCCGTGGCAGTGCTCATCGGGGCCAGAAAGAACGCAGTCCAAAGCAACAATGGAAACATGGAAAAGCTCCTTGAAATCAGACAGGAAAGTGAATCAGTGCCGCCACGACGTGTGCCGGCAAGGGCTCGACGAGAGACGTCGAGCGATTCAATTCCGCCAGACCCCATAGAGCACCCGGACCGGGCGGGATGGAATCGCGGCTGCCGATGCCTGGGCGAAGGCGAGCGACTGCAGGCCATCGTGCCGCCCGGTGAGCGGCGGCAGCCAGGCCACGGGCACATCCGCATCCACGTTTGTCCACGATCGGACGATCTCGCGCCGGCCGGAGAATCCCCCAGACTGGAGGTCGGCCGGCGGGATCTGCCGCGGCTCAAGCTGGCAGCGGCAGGCCGCGGTGACGCCAGCGGCACCACGATCCGCCCGCCTTTCGGCGTCGCGGTCTGCGACGGGAAGGCAGCAGCAACGGTCCGACCCGCAGCCACTGATGCCAGTGGATGACGGCAGATTCGATCCCAGAATGGGAGAGGCGACGTCTACGATCCGGGGTGTGCCGCTCTCGCAGCAGCCCTTCACGCAGGCGTCGCAGACGCCCGGCGACAGCAAGGCAATCTGGGCGGCGAGGACCAGGACTGCGTAGGTCACGCGCGCTGCCCGGCGACCGATCGCCGGCATCCGGCAGGAAAATCGGCCGATCGAAGCCGTGCGTGCCACTCTCGCAGACATGCGATCCTCATTTTCCTTTTCGCCACAACCTCAACCGCTTCGTCCAATAAACGGTAGGCGTGTCCAAGACAAAAGGCAAATCGTCGGCCACACGACCAGGATCAGCCGACCAGGATGAGGATCAATTCCTTCGGCCCGTGGGCCCCCAGTACGAGGATCCGCTCGATGTCGCCGGTGCGGCTGGGGCCGGTGATGAAGGAGAGCATGCTCGGCATGTGGCCCTCATGCCTTTCCTTCGCGGCATGGAGGGCATCGGCGAGCGTGGCCACGATCTGGTCGCACGTGGCCACGACGATGTGCACGTGCGGCAGGATCGAGAGCGCCCGTCCGCCCGAGGTGGCGCTGGAGACGAGAATCGAACCGGTCTGGGCGACCAGCGCCTCGCACGACGTGATGCCGGCATCGCAGGATTCAAGCGAGTTTTTCTCAAAATCCGCGGCGTCGACGCGGTAGGTCGCGCATGGCACGCCACCCAGAAGCGGTTCCACCAGCGGATGGGGATGCCAGGCGACTCGCTGCCAGTCCCGTTCCCGCGCGATCGTGAAGAGGTAGTCGCTGGCGGCGGTGAGATCGGGCACCTGCTGCACGATGGCGCGGAGTTTGACGAGATTCTCGATCAGAAGCTGCAACCGTTCGGCCTGCGTCTCACCGCCATCGGGCAGCCATGGCCGGGCCACCTCCTCGGGCAGCACGGTGAGGGTGGGGAGTCCCGCGGCGGCGTGCGTAACCGTGATGCCCGCCGTGGACGCGCCGCTGGTCGTCACCGCTGCTCGCGGCTGTGGCTGGCGTACCTGTGACTGGCTTTCCGCTGTAAGGCCGTGCGGGAGCGGTGCCGGCACGCGCAGTGCCTCGGTGATCCGCGCCAAGATCACCTCGCGGGCCGACATCCCCGTCTCGCCGCTCATGCCCTGCCCTCCCGCGGCTGCCGGCGCTCCCACTGTCGGCGGAAACTCTGCCGCGGGGCCGCCGGCAGGTCGCGCGAGGCGAGCCAGTCCCGCAACAGCGGCGGCCGGAGAGCCTTCAGCAGAGGCAGCGTGTGGCGAAAGACCGCCCCGCCCAGGCCGAAGAGCCAAGGGCGGCGGGCCACCATCACAAACAGCCTGTGTCCCAGGCGTTCCCAGGCGTTGGGGGCGGTGCGGGCGGCGTTGCGGCGGTTGTGGAGCAGGTGATGGGCAATGTCGATTCGCACCGGACAGGCATCGGTGCAGGCTCCGCAGAGCGAACTGGCTGCCGAGAGGTGGTTCCAGTCGGCGAGACCACGGAGGTGCGGCGTGATCACCGATCCGATCGGGCCCTGGTAGGTGGTGCCGTAGGTGAAGCCGCCGACATTCTTGAAGATCGGGCAGACATTCAGGCAGGCGCCGCAACGAATGCAGTGGAGGCTGTCCCGCTGCTCGGGGTCGGCGAGGATCGCCGTCCGCGAGTTGTCGAGGAGGACCAAATGCATCTCCTCGGGGCCGTCGGCCTCGCCGGCGCGACGTGGCCCTGCATAAAGCGTGTTGTAGCAGGTCATGGGCTGGCCCGTCCCGGCCGTGGCCAGCATCGGCAGGAGCACTGCGAGGTCGTCGAGGTGCTCCACCACCTTTTCGATGCCAGAGATGGCGATGTGGACCCGCGGCAGCGCCGCCGTGAGCCGGGCATTGCCCTCGTTTTCCGTGATCGAGATCTGGCCGGTCTCGGCAACGAGAAAGTTCGCCCCCGTGATCCCCACGTCGGCATCGATGTAGAGCCGGCGCATGTGCCGTCGGGCGATCATCGTGAGTTCCTCGGGGCTGTCGGTCGGTGCCGTGCCGAGATGCTTGCCGAACAGGTCGCTGATCTCATCCCGACGGACATGCATGCAGGGGAAGACGAAGTGATACGGCGGTTCTCCGCGGAGCTGCTGGATGAACTCGCCCAGGTCGCTCTCCACCACGCCGTAGCCATCGGCCTCGAGCGCCGCGTTTAAGTGGATCTCCTCGCTGGTCATGCACTTGCTCTTGATGATCGCCTTGGCACGGGCGGCCCGCACCAATTCCAGTACGATCTTTCGCGCCTCTTCGGCATCCCGCGCCCAGTGCACCTGCCCGCCATTGGCCTCGAAGGCGGCGACGAATCGGGGCAGGAGTTCGTCGAGCCGGTTCACAGCCGACCATTTCGCCAGGCTGGCCGCGTCTCGGGCATGCTCCCAGTTTCGAAAGCGGGCTTTTTGGAGGTCGCGGCTGGCGTAGTAGCCGTTGAGCGCCTTGCGGACAAAGGCGCGGTGGCCCGTGTCGCGGACATACTCCGCCGCGTCGTGCAGAAACCGCTTTTTCGCCAGCCGCGGGGGTTGCGAATCCGCTGCGGCCGGGGCGGGAGAGTGGTTGACGATCATGCCTCCATCATAGCCGCTCGTCGGGGCCGGCCTGCGGCCGCGAGGGACTGATTCCGTGGATTTCTTTGGCGCAGCAGGGTAGAAATTGTGGAATACTAAGGGAAAGAGGTTGTGAGGGTACTGTCGTCGATCGGCGCGACGGGCGCTCCGACGTTGGCACAGTCCTTGGAAAAGGTGACAGGAATGCTCTCGGCGGCCGCGATCGACCGCTTGGTATGGCTGGGCGTGGCTTGGGTCATTCTGGCCACCGCCTGGGCGGCGTTCTGCATATGGGTGGACACCGATTACCAGGAGATCCTGGGCGATGACTTCCCCTGGTCGTTGCCCTTCGTGGCCGCTGGTGCGGTCTTCTTCTTTATCACCTACCAGTACGGCCTGGGCATGCTGCCGTTGTTTCTCGTGGCCTTGCCCGCCAGTTTCGTGGGGTATGTCGCCTATCGCGACACCAAGGCGCCCTCGACCCGCAAGATGTTCACCCAGCGGTTCGCCCGGAAGATGATGTTCCTGGTCGCCACGAAAACGGGCATGCAAAAATCGTTCGAAAAGTGGTTTCCGGTCGGCCACATCGCTAGCCGCGAAGCCGACATCTCGGTCGTGATCCTGAAGAAAGACGGCACCCCCGTCGACGGGCAGGGCAGCGACGGCCTGGATCGCGAGGCCTCGCGGGCGATCAAGACCGTGCAGCAGATCTTTGAGAAGGCGATCGGGATGCGGTCCACCGACATCCACCTCGAACCCAAGGCCGCCGAGGAATTGACCGTCCGCTGCCGTATTGACGGCATCATGCAGAACGTGTCGACGCTCAAGGGATCGGCTGCCAAGGCCGTCGTGTCGGCCATCAAGGTCTGTGCCAACATGGACATCGCGGAACGGCGGCGGCCGCAGGACGGCACGTTTGCCGTGCTGAAGGGCGGCCACAAGTTCGACGTCCGTGCGGCCTCCGGGCCCACCAACTTCGGCGAGAAGATGGCATTACGGCTGCTCGATGCCGACAGTACCGTCATCAAGGGGGGGCTCACCTCGCTGGGCATGCGGGACTCGATGCTCAAAACGCTTCAGGCGATCGTCCAGCAACCCCACGGCATGCTGATCGTCTGTGGCCCCACCGGCTCGGGCAAGACGACGACCCTCTACGTCGCCTTGAGCGAGATCGACGTCCTCTCCCGCAACATCGTCACCATCGAAGACCCGATCGAATACCAGCTCGAAAATATCTCGCAGACGGCCGTCAACACGGCTGCCGACCTGACGTTCGCGAAGATTCTACGATCGGTGCTGCGGCAGGATCCGGACGTGATCCTTGTGGGAGAGATTCGCGACAAGGAGACGGCCGAGATCGCGATGCAGGCGGCGATGACGGGCCATTTCGTCTTCACGACCTTGCACGCCAACGACACGGCGACGACCATCACGCGGCTGCTCGACATCGGCATCGACACCTCGCTCATCCAGTCGGCGATCACTGCGGTGCTCGCCCAGCGTCTCGTCCGCGTGCTCTGTCCCAAGTGCAAGGAGCCCTATCCGGCGCCGGCTGAATTCCGGCAGAAGCTGGGCGTGCCCGCTGACAAGGAAGTGACGATCTACAAGGAAAAGGGCTGCCCGGCCTGCCACGGCACCGGCTACAAGGGCCGCACGGGTGTGCATGAATTGCTCGTGTTCGACAATGCCATTCGCGAGCTGCTCGTGGAGCACCCGTCGATCCAGGCCATCCGCGCAGCGTCCCGCAAGGCGGGCACGCGGACCCTGCAGGAATCGGGCATCGCCAAGGTGTTGGCTGGCATCACGAGCATCAACGAGATCGTGCGGGTGACCAAGTGAGCAGCATTGTGTATCCACCGTCGTCGCAGGCGAGGCACTCATGCTGATGCTGCTGGCGGTGTCCATCCTGCAGCGGTTTGGCGACCTCATCGTGGGTGGCGTCGTGCTGGCGCTCGTGGCCTTTGGCGTGCAGAACGGACTGTTTCTGGCGGTGCTGACTGGCATGCAGGCGCTTCTGGCGCTTGTGTTCGCGCTGGCCTTCGCCGATCCGCTGGCGGCGTTGCTCACGACCTTTGAACTGCCAATCGTGTATGCGTTTCCAGCGGCCTTTGGCCTGCTCTTGGTCGGTACGGCCGTTGCAACCCGGCTGGCGATGGGCGGATACGTTCCTGCCGAGGTGGTGCGGTTTGCGCCGATCATCGACAAACTCGGCGGCGCGCTGGTGGGGGCCGTGGCGGGCATCATCCTCGCCGGAACGCTCCTGATCGCCTGCTCGATCGCGCCGGTACCCGAGGCGTTCCGGCTCGATGGTTCCACGCTGGGCTACGACATGGGCACGCGAATGCTGCGGACCTTCGCCCGCTGCGTCGAGCCGGACGACGCAAAACGCGCGGTCCTGCTCGACGGCGAGCCCGGAAGTGTTCCAGAGCCGTCGCCTGACGTGGCCCCGGCTGTGCTCGATGCCGCAGACACCAAGGGCAATGCTGTCGCCCAGCAGGAGCAGGTGAATCGCGACAAGCCACTCGACAATGACAAGCAGGACAAGCAGGACAAGAAAGGCAAGAAAGCTAAGCCCGAGAATCCCCCGCCCACACCCCCCGCTCCGCCTCCGCCTCCGCCTCGCTGGAGCGAGCCCTTCGCCGATCTGAACGGTAACAAGCAGCACGATGACGGCGAGCCCTACCTCGATACTGATCGCGACAAGGCCTTCACTGCCAGCCTGGTGGTCAACGACCCCAACGCCAACGGTAAGCGGGATATAGGCCTGCTCGAGCGCTACCGGCTGCATGCCTGGGGCCGGCACGTGATCTCGGTCGTCGCCCTCGACGAGTTGACGGCCGTGCAAGCGGCGGCAGGGACGCCAGCGACCGAGAGTGCGCCGGCGGCAGGTGCCAGCCAGCCGGCGAAATAAGCCGGGCTCTTTGGTCCAGCTACCGTTCCTCGACCGTGCCGGCCAGGACCTCGGCGAGATGGACGGTGCGTGCCTTTCGACCGTTGCGGGCCAGCCAGCCGTCGAGCTGCAGCTGGCAGCTCGGATCGCTCGATACGATGTAGTCGCAGTCGGTGCGGGCCAGCGATCCGCCCTTCACCTCCGCCATCGCCGTGGAGATCATGGGAAACTTCACGCTGAAGAGCCCACCGAAGCCGCAGCAGCTCTCTGGCTCGTCGCACTCGACGAGCTCCAGGTCGCGGACGGCCCGCAAGAGTTGCCGGGGCTCGTCCTTGACCCGCAGTTCGCGGAGGCCGTGGCAGCCGTCATGGTAGGTGACACGATGAGGGAACCGTGCCCCGACATCGGTCACGCCCAGCTTCTTGACGAGGAACTCGCCGAATTCGAAGGTTCGCGATGCCAGATCGAGGGCGGCGGTCTCGTGGGGCGTGCCCTCGAGCAGCTCCGGATAGAAGACCCGCATCATCGCCACGCAGGAGCCGCTCGGGCCGACCACGGCATCGGCCCCGGCGAAGACTTCCAGTGCATGGATGGCGACGGCGCGGGCCTCGTCCCAGTAGCCCGAGTTGAAGCTCGGCTGGCCGCAGCAGGTCTGGGCCGAGCGAAACTCGACCGAGTGGCCAAGTTTTTCGAGCACGCGGGCCACTGCAAGCCCCACTTGCGGGGTCATTTGATCGACGAAGCAAGGGATGAAAAGGTTGACGTTCATGAAAATGGGGACGGGAGCGATTTTTGTGGAGCAACCTTGGAGCGAATCATCGGTAGCGAAAAATCGCTCCCGTCCCCATTTTCTAGCGCCGCTTGATCGCGCGGACCAGTGCCTGCCCCATGTCGGCCGGGCTTTCGGCGATCTCGATGCCGGCATCCCGCAGTGCCTCGAGCTTGGCCTCCGCCGTGCCCTTGCCGCCGGAGATGATGGCGCCGGCGTGGCCCATGCGCTTACCCGGCGGTGCCGTGCGACCGGCGATGAAGGCGGCCACCGGCTTGGTGACATGCTGCTTCACGAATGCTGCCGCCTCTTCTTCTGCTGAGCCGCCAATTTCACCCATCATCAGGATGGCATGGGTGTCGGGGTCGGCCTGGAACAGCGTGAGGATGTCGATGAAGCTCGAGCCGACGAGCGGATCACCGCCGAGGCCGACGCAGGTGCTCTGACCGTGGCCGAGCTGCGTGAGCTGCCAGACGGCTTCGTAGGTGAGCGTGCCGGAGCGGCTCATCACGCCGACGTGTCCGGGCGTGTGGATGTAGCCGGGCATGATGCCGATCTTGCACTCTCCCGGCGTGATCACGCCGGGACAGTTGGGGCCGATCAGCCGGCTCTTCGAGGCTTTGACCACCGGCATCACGCGGGCCATGTCGAGCACGGGGATGCCTTCGGTGATCGCGATCACCAGTTCGATGCCGGCGCCGACCGCCTCCAGGATCGCGTCGGCGGCGAAGGCCGGTGGCACGAAAATCATCGTGGCGTTGGCGCCGGTCGCGTCGCGGGCCTCGGCGACGGTGTTGAAGACGGGCAGACCGACGACGGTTTCCCCCGCCTTGCCGGGCGTCACGCCGCCCACCATCCGCGTGCCGTATTCCAGGCAGCCGCGGGTGTGAAACTCACCCACCTTGCCGGTGATGCCCTGACAGATGACGCGGGTGTCACGATTGACGAGGATACTCATTGGAGACTTTCGAAAGCGGAACAGGGAACGTGTGGAAAAGCAGTGGTGGGTTCGCCTTAGGCGGCGTTGGCTGCGGCGACCACCTTCTTGGCGGCGTCGGTCAGGCCGTCGGCGGTGATGATCGCGGTGCCACTGTTGGCCAGGATCTTCTTCCCCTCCTCCACCTCGGTGCCCTCGAGCCGTACGACCAGAGGCACGGTGAAGCCGACGGTTTTCGAGGCCTCGACGACGGCGTTGGCGATCGTCGTGCATCGCATGATGCCACCAAAGATGTTGACGAGGATGGCCTTCACGTGGGGATCGGAGAGGATGATCCGGAACGCCTCGGTCACCTGATTGACGTCAGCGCCGCCGCCCACGTCGAGGAAGTTGGCCGGCTGGCCACCATGGTACTTCACGAGATCCATCGTGCTCATGGCGAGGCCGGCCCCGTTGACCAGGCAGCCGATCGTGCCGTTGAGCTTCACATAGGAGAGGCCGGCGGCGGCGGCCCGCGTCTCGGCCGGCTCTTCCTCCGCCTCGTCGCGAAGCGCGGTCAGATCTTTGTGGCGAAACAGCGCGTTGTCGTCGAACGTCATCTTGGCATCGAGGGCGACGAGCGTGCCGTCTTTCGTGAGCACCAGCGGATTGATCTCGAGCAGCGACGCGTCGAGCGACACGAACGCCGCGCAGAGCTTGCGAAAAAAGGCCTCGGCGTGCCGCCAGCTGGCCGTCGGCAGACCGAGCTTCGCGGCCAACAGCCGGGCCTGGTAGCTCGCGAGGCCGCGATCGGGGTCGAAGGGCTCGCTGAGGATCAGCTCCGGCGTGTTGTGCGCGACCTCCTCGATATCCATGCCGCCGGCGGTGCTGGCAATGAGCACCGGCGAGCCGACGCGGCGGTCGACGAGCACCGCACAGTAGAGCTCGCGGTCGATCGCGCAGCCGCTCTCCACAAACACCTGCCGCACGACCTGCCCCTCGGGCCCGGTCTGGATCGTGACAAGCGTGTTGCCGAGCAGCCCCTTGGCGATCCGCGCCGCGTCATCGGCGCTCTTGGCCAATTCTACACCGCGCTGGGTGGAACCAATGACTTGTCCCTTGCCACGGCCGCCAGCGTGGATCTGGGCCTTCACGGCACACACCGGAGTGCCGAGCGCGGTGAACGCGGCGGCGGCCTCTTCGGGCGTGCGGGCGACACGGCCGGCCAGCACCGGCACTCCGGCCGCTCGCAGCAGATCCTTGGCCTGATATTCGTGGATTTTCATGGTGTGTTGTGTCTGGAAGGACCGAGGATGATGCGAAACCTGCCACTGGAGCGGGCCAGCCCGGCCGCCGTGCCGGGGCCATCACTATGGCAGGAACCTTCCCCGCTTCCAAGCCGCCAGCTATGACCGGCCCGCGATGGGAATGCTGTCGGGTGGGCCGGGGCTGGGCTGGGCAGCAGCGCGCAGAGTCGGGAAGATGGAGGTGTTGTGCCTCTATGTCCGGGTATTCTTTGTCCCATGAGCCTGCCCCAAGTCGTCATCGACCTCGAAAAGCTCCGCCACATCAACTGTGGACTGGGTCGGTATTCTCTGCACCTGGGCCAGGAAATCCTTGCCGTCGCCGCGGGCCGGTTTCAGCCGGTGTTTCTGCTGCCGAGCGGAGCCGAGCGGTATTTCCCTGACGGCGGCTTCGAGACGATTGCCGTGTCGCCCTGGAACAAGGAGGCGATTCGCCAGCTCTACCGGCCGTTCGTCCGGCCGCTGCTGACATCGCTGCTACCCGACCCGCGGATGGCCCTCTGGCATGTCACCAGTCAGATGTCGAAGTATCTGCCGCTCGACGACCGGGTGCCGGTCGTGCTCACGATCCACGACCTGAACTTCCTGCACGAGTCTCCGGCCGATGCTCGCACCGACGAGATCGGCCGCAAGCTTGCCGACATCCAGCGGAAGGTGAACCGCGCGGCCGCCATCGTGGTCGATTCGGCCTATGTGGCCGACGATGTGGCCCGGCACGTCGATCTGGGTGGCCGTCCCGTGCACGTCGTGCCCTTGGCTGTGTCGATTCCGCCCGTGGCCTCGGCCACATGGCCCGCCTTCGTGCCGGCGGGTCCATTCGTGCTCACGATCGGCAACTGCCTGCCACATAAGAATTTTCATGCCTTGTTCGGCCTGGTCGACCAGTTGCCTGAAATGCGGCTCGTGATCGCCGGTAAGAAGACGACGCCCTACGGCGAGTTTCTGGAGCGCGAGGTTGCCAAGCGCGGTCTCGCTGGGCGGGTGATCCTGCCGGGCGAGGTGTCGGACGGCGATCGGCAGTGGCTCTACGAGCACTGCGAGGCGTTCCTCTTTCCGTCGCTCACCGAGGGCTTTGGGTTTCCGGTGCTCGAGGCGATGCAGTGCGGCAGGCCGGTGTTTCTGTCGCGGCGGACGAGCCTGCCGGAGATCGCCGGCGACATGGGCTTCTATTTCGACGGCTATGAGCCGGCGGAACTGGCCGCGGTCTATCGAGACGGCCTGGCCCGCTATCAGGCCGATCCGGCCTTCGCGACACGGCTGAAGGACCATGCCGCCGGCTTCTCCTGGGCGGCCACGGCCCGGGGGTATGCCGAGGTGTATGCCGGGATTCTGGGCAAGTAGCTGCGCAAAGAGCGGCTCAAAAACTGCCGTTTCGTCGGCCGGATCGTCCTGCTAACGTCCCCCCCGCAGGAATGGAACGGCTGGTCCGGTTGCCGCGTTGGCGCGGGCGCCGTGCCACGCGGCCCACACTATACGGGAGAGTCATCGATGCAGCGGCGTGCCTTGGTCACGGGTGTCACGGGTCAGGATGGTTCCTACCTTGCGGAGCTGCTGCTCTCGAAGGGCTACGAGGTGCACGGCCTGCGGCGTCGCTCCAGTACCTTCGGCACCCAGCGGATCGAGCACCTGATCTTTGGCGACAAGCCCCAACTGCACCTGCATTACGGCGACCTGTCGGACGGCAACGGACTGGTCCGGCTGATCCGCGAGATCCGCCCGCAAGAGGTTTACAACCTCGCCGCCCAGAGCCATGTGCGTGTGAGCTTCGACCAGCCGGCCTACACCGCCGACGTCACCGCCGTCGGCACGCTCCGCCTGCTCGAGGCGATTCGCGACGTGCAGGACGACACGGGCGAGCAGATCCGCTTCTACCAGGCATCCAGCTCCGAGATGTACGGCAAGGTTGTGGAGACGCCGCAGAAGGAAACGACACCGTTCTATCCGCGGAGCCCCTACGGCGTGGCCAAGCTCTACGGCCACTGGATCACCGTCAACTACCGCGAGAGCTACGGCCTCCACGCCTCCTGCGGCATCCTCTTCAACCACGAGAGTCCCCGCCGCGGCGAGACCTTCGTGACGCGGAAGATCACCCGCGCGGCCACGCGGATCAAGCTCGGCCTGCAGGAGAAGCTCTACCTCGGCAACCTCGACGCCCAGCGGGACTGGGGCTTCGCCGGCGACTATGTCGAGGGGATGTGGCGGATGCTGCAGCAGGACAAGCCCGATGACTACGTCTTGGCCATGAACGAGCTCTATTCCGTCCGCGAATTCTGCGAGAAGACCTTCTCGCGGCTGGGGCTCGATTACCAGGATTTCGTGGAGATCGATTCGCGGTACTACCGGCCCGCCGAGGTCGATCTGCTCCTGGGCGACAGCACGAAGGCCCGCACCAAGCTGGGCTGGAATCCGCAGACCACCTTCGAGCAACTCGTGGACATGATGGTCGAGTGCGACATGGAACTGGCGTCGCAGGAAAAGGCGCTCGCCGAGCGGGAGACCCGCGTGCGGCGGGCGGCGTGACACGGGGTTTTCGAAAGAAGGAATCGGAACCAACCCAATGGCATCACTCCTCAGGAAAATTCGCAACGCGTGGCGGCCCAAGCGGCCCCAGGCCGCCCAGCCCGTCGAGCTGCCGGTGATCCGGCCGCAGTCGTTCGCCCGCACGCAGTCGCAACTGCATGGCGTAAGGAGGTCCTCGTCGACCGAGGGAACCGGGCTCGTGTCGCAACTGTGCCGGCATGCCACACTTGACTCGGCCGCCTTTCGCAACTGGGCCGATCAGCTCCGGGAGCCATGGCGGGCGCACCGCAAGCTCTGGGAGCTGGCGTTTATCTGCCAGGCCCTCGAGGAGCGCGGGATGCTGCAGCCGGGTCGCACGGGCCTTGGGTTTGCTGTGGGCGCTGAAAAGCTACCGTCCTTCTTCGCGTCGCGCGGCTGCCGGATCACCGCGACCGACCTGCCCAGCGACGACGAGCGAAACCGGCCGTGGGCGGCGTCGGGCCAGTGGGTTGGTAATCTCGATGCGCTCAACGAATCGGGGCTCTGTCCGAAGACCGCGTTTCGCGACAACGTCGCCTATCGGCCGGTCGACATGAACCACATCCCCGACGACCTCGGTGGGTATGACTTCACCTGGTCGACATGCTCCTTTGAGCACTGTGGCAATCTCGACCTCGGCCTGCGGTTCCTGGAGCGGCAGATGGACTGCCTCAAGCCTGGGGGCATTGCCGTCCACACGACCGAATTCAATCTCTCGAGCAACGATGCCACGCTCGCCGATGGGCCGTGTGTGATCTACCGACTGAAGGATATCGAGTCGGTCTGTCAGCGGCTGGTTGCCAAGGGCCACCGTGTCGAGCCGATCGACCTCGATCCCGGCAGCGATCCGCTTGATCGCGTGATCGATGTGCCACCCTACTGCCAGTGGGCCACCGACCCGCCCGCACGGATCAAGCACCTGCGGCTCAATCTTGCGGGCTACGCATCGACTTCTATCGCCCTCATCGTTCAAAAGGCGGCCTAGAGTCGCCTCAAGGAATCCGCTCGAACACGCGTCCCTCAACAAAAGTCCCTGGAGAAGCCATCGCGATGATCTCGTACGCCCAGAATTTTGAGGATGTCGTCCTCAATCGCGTGTTCCACAACGTGCCGGTGGGCCGTTACATCGATGTCGGTGGCTTCGATCCCGTCGTGGACTCGGTGACCAAGCACTTCTATGACAAGGGCTGGTCGGGCGTGAATGTGGAGCCCGTCGTACGATTTCACCAGAAGTTCGAGGAACAACGGCCCCGCGACTGGAATCTGAACGTCGTGCTCGGAACGGAGCGTGGGTCGGTCGAGTTCAGCGAATGGGGCGACTCGGGCCTGTCGACGTATCGCGACACGATGGATGCCAAGAGTTTGGCGGGCTTTGGCCTTGCGAAGAAGACGTATTCCGTCCGCATGATCACCCTCGCCGACGTCACCAGCCAGCTCGACGGCCAGGACGTGCAGTTTCTGAAAATCGACGTCGAGGGCGCTGAGCGGGACGTACTGCTCGGTGGCGAGTGGCGGGCATTCCGGCCGCGGGTGATCCTGCTAGAGGCGATCAAGGCGAAATTGCCCGGCTGCGATGTCTACTCCTACGAACCGACCTGGTTCGATTGGGAGGGGCTGCTCTTCGAGCATGGCTACGAATTCGGTCTCTTCGACGGCCTGAACCGCTACTACTACCGCCGGGAGGAGCCCTCGCTGCGCGCTCCACTGTCGTATCCGGCGAACATCACCGACGGTTTCAAGCTCGTGAAGGGGCACTACCTGGCGACCCCTGCGGCGGCCTAAGCAGCCGCTGCCTGTGGGGCGACACGTTCCGTATTTCGACTCAGAAAGGGATCACCGTGAAGATCTGGTACGACGTCTCTGACCTCGTGGGGTGGAATCTGCCTCACCTGACAGGGATCCAGCGCACGAGCGTGGGAATCCTCAACGGACTGGTCGAGCACGGCAGCCCCGTGGGGCTTTTGCGGTACGACGAGAAGTCGGACCGTTTTTGCACCATGAGCGAGTCCGAACTGCCGGCGACCGTACGGTGCCATCTCCATGGATTCGCCGCCGAAACCGTTGCGTCTGCAGTCGAGGCGGCCGCCGCTGCAGCGCCGCTGCCTGCGAAGACCGTGGCTAAGCCGGCCCGGCGCAAGCTGAAGCTGTTCAAGAAAGGCTTTTTCTTCGGCAACCCAGGCGAAACTGAGGAAATGCGAGACGCGCTTCGGCAGCTCAAGACGGCCGCACGGCAACTGCGCAAGAGCATCTCGCACTGGGCTGGCAGGCGACTGCGCAGGGTGGGCCGTGGCGGCGGCGGTCGTTTAGCTCCGCCTTCGAACATGCGCGGCATGCCCGTGACCGTGGCTGCGGTCCCAGCGGACCGAGATCCTGCAGCGTTCATCGCCCCAGGTGACGCGCTCGTGTCGGTAGGAGCGACGTGGGTCTCTCCCAGACACGCCCAGGCGGTTGCCGTCGTCCGCAGTCGCGGCGTGATGGTGGTGCGGATGATCTATGACATGATCCCGACCATCAAGCCCCAATGGCTCGAACCGGTACACACGAAGGCCATCACAGCGTGGGTCCGCAGTGTGCTGCGTGAGTCTGACTGTGTGCTGACGATTTCCGAGTTCTCGCGGCAGGAGATCGAACGCTACTGCGCGGAGTGTCACTTCGACGTGCCCCTCATTACGGTCGTGCGACTGGGTGACGTGATGGGTGATTCCTCGGGAGATCCAACGCCTGCGCCGCTGCCGAGATTTGCACCCACGCGGCCATTTTTCGTCTGCGTTGCCACGCTCGATGTTCGCAAGAATCACCGGCTGCTCTATGACGCCTGGACGCAACTTGCCACCAGGCGGGGTGATGTGTGCCCCGATCTCGTCTGTATCGGCACGCCTCATCTCTACGTCGCCGACCTGCTTCGCGAGATTCGCCACGACCGCACCGTCAACCGGCACATCCACGTGCTGCACGGCATCGAGGATAGCGAACTCGACTGGTACTACAAAAACTGCCAGGCCACGATCTATCCTTCCAAGTATGAGGGCTGGGGGCTGCCCGTGGCGGAGAGCCTCGGGCACGGGCGGATGTGTTTGGCATCGAACGCCACGAGCATTCCGGAGATCAGTAGCGACCTGCCTGAATTTTTTGATCCTTTCGACGTGCACGGTCTCGTTACCCTCGTGGAACGGGTACTGGATGACCCAGATTGGGTCCGCGACCGTGAGGAGACTATCCGCGAGACCTTCCAGCCAACCAGCTGGCTTGAGACGGCGGCGCAGGTGCTTGCCGCCATCGATGGCCCGGCCGAGCAGAGCCGTCGGTCCGCGTGGCCGTGTCTGACTCAGGGGAACGAGGCGTCGGAGTCGGCTGTTTTTCCCCGTGGTAGGACGTTGAAGACAGCATGAGCGCACGCCACGCAGTGGAGTCTGTTGTCGACGCCCGGGCCGCTGAACCGCAAGGTGACGCGCCGCGAGTATTGATCGACTGCACGCAGACACTCGCCACGATCCGGCATGCCGGCATCCCGCGGGTGGTGCGGAATATCGCCCGCTACGGCGTCGCGGCCTCGGCACGGTATGGGGCGACGATCGTGCCAGTGCGGTTCGAAGACGATCACTTCCTGGCCCTCAGCCTCTCGTCGGCTGGCGACATCGTGGACGTCGTCGATCGTCCTCCAGTGCGCAACACCCATCCCGTCCTGCGCCGGCTTCATAAGCTGCTGGTACCACGAACCATTGTCCAGACGATCCGCACTCAGTGGCGCCGGATCGTACGACGACCGCTACCCGGAGTGCCGATCGAGTTTCGGCCGAACGACACGCTCCTGCTGGCCGACTCGTCGTGGGCGACGCGGTATTGGCATGTCGTTGACCGGGCTCGGAAGGCCGGCACGCGGGTCGGTGTTGTGCAGTACGATTTTATTCCACACACCCATCCTGAATTCGTGACGGAGCGGTTGGCCGCGACGTACCGCGGATGGATGAAAAACACGCTCACGCGCGCCGATTTTGTGGCTGCCATCTCCGAGGCAGTCGCAGACGAAGCCCGAAATGAACTGCAGCGAATGGGCCGTGACCCCGACCGGGCGGCGCCGCTCGTGCACTCGTTTCGGCTCGGCGCCGATGTGAAGCCGTCGGCGAAGGCGGGAGAAGTGCGTCGCGAATTACGAGATTATCTCGCAGCGTCGTCTGTCCAGCCCTATCTCACCGTCGGCACGATCGAGCCCCGCAAGAATCAGACGATCCTGCCGGCCGTCTTCGAAGAGGTGTGGAAACAGGTTCCCGATGCGCGGTTGCTTGTTGCAGGCTTCGTGGGCTGGAAGGGACATGAGCTCATTCGCCGACTGCAAAGCCACCCCCGCTATGGCACGCACCTGATGCACTTCGGCGACCTGACCGATACAGAACTGCTCCACGCCTACGGCCATGCGCGGGCGTTGATCTTTCCGTCACGGGCAGAAGGCTATGGGCTACCGATCGTGGAGAGCCTGTCGCACGGCATGCGGGTGTTCGCCTCCGACATTCCGGCCCATCGTGAGGTGGGCGGGCCGTGGTGCGTCTATTTCGCACCCGGTGACGTGGCCGGACTGAGCGAACACATCGTCCGCTGGGAACGGGACGGTGTCTTTCCGGCAGAACAACCGACGGGATCCTTTGCATCTCCGACCTGGCAGCAGGCGACCGAACAGCTGATGCAGATTATTTTTTCCGGGACATCCGCCGATGCCCGGAACGGGGAGCGGGCGGCGGCTTAAGCATGGTCGGCGACTCTGGCTGCGGCTGCGGTGCCATCGCCATCGGGAATAAGACTCAACGAGGCAAAGCCATGGCGCGGATGGATGAATTGCTGGGATCGATCACGGCATGGGGGAATGGTCATGCGGCTCGCAGGAAGCGACCCGGCAGCCCCTCGACAGCCCGGATCGACGTCAATCGATTCGTCAAAACCGATCCGTCGATCTACGTGGGCGGCCCGCGAACGGACCGCACCACCTCGTCGCTCTGCACGTTCGATCAGCTCGACAGCCCGCGGTTTCGCCACTGGGCTGCAGCGATCCAGGAGCCGTGGCGGGCCCATCGCAAGCTCTGGGAGCTGGCCTACATCTGCGAGACGCTCGACGAACGGGGCATGTTGCAGCCTGGCCGCCGTGGCCTCGGCTTCGCAGTGGGAGCAGAGAAACTGCCTGCGCTATTCGCTGCCCGCGGCTGCACGATCACGGCGACCGACCTGCCGTCGGATGACGAGCGGAATCGCCAGTGGGCTCAGACCGGGCAATGGGTCGGCAACCTCGCGTCGCTGAGTCACCCCGAGATCTGCTCCGAGCAGGACTTCCGCGATAACGTCAGCTATCGTCCGGTCGACATGAATGAGATCCCGGCCGATCTGACCGGCTACGACTTCAACTGGTCGACCTGCTCCTTCGAGCACTGCGGCAGCATCGAGCTGGGATTGCGGTTTCTCGAGGAGCAGATGCGGTGTCTCGCGCCCGGCGGCATCGCCGTGCACACCACGGAGTTCAATCTCTCCTCGAACGACGCCACGGTGATGGACGGTGGCTGCGTGATCTTCCGGCTCAAGGATATCGAGTGGGTCATCGCGGCACTCCGTGACGCCGGCCACGACGTCGAACCGCTCGATCTCTCCACAGGGAAGCGGGAACTCGATCGCTATGTCGACGCCGCGCCCTACAGCCAAGACAGGCATCTGCGGCTCGACCTCTGGGGCTATGCGTCGACATCGGTCGGTCTCATCATTCGAAAGAGCACGCAAGCCGACATGTATGGGCATCTCTCCGCGGCTCAAAGCCGTCGCGTGCGGATGACCATGCAGTGCCGCGACACCGATCCCATTCCGAAGGTGGCGGATGCGGGCGAGGTGATTGAGCAGGATGGAGAGCGGGTGCAGATCATGCACGAGGGCACGCGGGTAATCGCAGACGGCTACTATGGCGACTGGATGACCGATGTGATCCGCGGCCTTCACGGGCATCACGAGCCTCAGGAGGAACTGCTCTTCCACCACCTGCTCGCGCACGTGCGGCCGGGATCGCAATTTGTTGAACTTGGCGCGTATTGGGCCTATTACACGAACTGGTATCTTGGCGCCGTACCGGGCGCGACGGCCCTCTGCGTCGAGCCCGAATCCGCCTGTCTGGATGTTGGACGTCGAAATCTGGCACTCAATGGTCGCAGCGCCACGTTCGTCCAAGCCTTCGTTGGCAGCTGCTCGGAACGGTCGCGAGTCGGCCGCCTTGAGTGTCTCGATATGGATGCCGTACTCGCCCGAGTGGACGGTCGGCCGATCGAGGTGCTCCATATGGACGTGCAGGGGGCAGAACTGCCATTCATCGAGTCGATGCGGCGGGCGGTCGCGGAGCGTAAGGTGCGGTTCATCGTCGTATCCACCCACCATGAAGCGGTGTTCTCGAAGTACCAAAAATCGGTGAGCGGCTCAGCCACCACACACGAAGAGTGCGGGAGATCGCTTCGGTCGCTCGGCGCGACGGTGCTCGTCGATCATGATGTCTTCGAATCCTTTAGCGGCGACGGCCTGATCGTGGCGAGCTTCGCGCCGGAGGACCGATCGATCGTGCTGCCGGCGATCAGCCGGAACGTGCGGGAGCGATCGCTCTCCAGCGGCTGGATTTCCCGTACCCAGACAGCGGCTGCGTCCGCGACGCCGCGGCAGAACGGCTGGTTGCACCGGCAAGTTTTGAAACTCCGCCGCTCATACCGGAAGCGGCTGCTGGGCAGGTCCACCCGCCGGGTGGCCTGAGGCCGTCGTCACACGCGAGTGGCCCGAGGATCGAGGCACGCATCGCTGGCACCAATGCGTCATGCCGGTGAAAACGCTTGGCGTTTTCTCTCGCATCGTCGCGTGTTCACGCAGCCTGAGCCCGTGAGCTTGCCCGACGTTCGTCAGGCCGCTGCCCGAAGTGGCTGTCTGCCGCGGATCATGAGGTGGATACCCTCCTCATAATACCAGCGGAAGTAGCGACGGACATCGGCCATCAGCGGCCCAGCCTCGTCCACATAGCGCTCGATGTCGCGGCTTCCCGTCGAGCGGTTCAGCGTCGGGAGCGGTCGGGCGTGGCCAAGCCCATTGTCGTCGCAGAAAGCTTGGAGTGCCGGTCGGAGCGACTCGAAGTCGAGCAATGTCGTGTTGTGCCAGAGCGGCCCACCCACATCGAAAAACTGCTGGTAGTTGGGGAGGCGGCCACCGATGACCGCGGCGGCGAGAAAGTCGCGGAACGTATGGTGCTGCGTACAGCCGATGAAGGGGTCGGTCGAATCCGCGACTGCCGGCTCCCGTTTCCAGAACTCAAACAGCGATACAAGCATCTCGAACGGATCCCGGATCACGCCGACGATCCGCAGGGACGTATGCAGGGGGCTGTAGCGATCGGCCAGCGTTGGCGACCACAGTTTGAGCGACTGGTGGGTGAGCCGCCCCAGTTCCCGATTGAGGGAGTGCGGACGAAGCATTTTCAGACTGGGTTTCACCTGGAGGTGCGGGTTTTCCGGAACCAGCAACTTGGCGTCAGGACACGTATCGATGAACCACCGCTGCAACGACGTACCCGCGGTCTTGGGATAGTGCGCGAAGGCGATGCGGTGATTTCTGCTGACGAGCATGGCCTGACTCCGCGAGTGCGTATCGACAGCCACAGAACCCGCTCTGGAGAGGGTGCTGCGTGTTGCTGTGTCGCCCACATCTTGTAGCGACGATGTCTATAGGAAACGACAGGTTCCCACGCAGAACTTGAATAATCGTTCCAGTTTGCATGATTGACTTGAATAATCGTTCCAGTCTGCATGATCGATAGGACGGGCAATCTCCAGACGGCCTCCGCTTCCTTCTGAAACTGCGCAGCTTTCCCAGCTTCGTGGTCGGCCTTGCGACCCTGCGGCCCGCGTTCAGTTTGCTGCCTCCGGAGACCGATAGAGCCATGGCAACCCGGAGCCAATCCCTCACGGAAGGGTGTTGGGTCCTTCCTGGCCTCGTGGCAGTCCCACCATGTTCCCCACTCGCACGCTCGCACAGCGGCAGGCTCGGCCCGACCGGCCCCGTGTCGTGCTCGACCTCGAAAAGCTTCGCCACGCCAACTGTGGGCTCGGCCGGTTCTGCCGGCACTTGGCTGATGGCATCCTGGCACTCGGCGAGCAGTCCTTTGATCCCGTCTTTTTCCTGCCGCAGTCGTTGCCCCAAGAGACGGTCCGGCACTTCCGCGCCGAGGGTGTCGAGCAGATCGAGGTCAGCCCGTGGCGGAAGGAGACATTCGCCAGCCTCTACCGGCCGTTCCTCGCGCCCTTCCAGCGGCGGCACCGCTATGACCTCTGGCACGTCACGAACCAAACAAGCAAGTATTTGCCACTCGATCCCACCGTGCCCGTCGTGCTCACGATCCACGATCTGAATTTCCTCCACGACGATCGGCACAAGGACCGGCCCGCGGCCGTGGTCCGCAAACTGGCCGACGTGCAGCGGAAAGTGGACCGGGCGACGGCGATCGTCACCGATTCCCGCTATGTGGCCGACGATGTCGCGGCGCATCTGCGGCTCGGCGGCAAGCCGGTGCATGTCGTGTCGCCGGGTCTCTCCGCTCCTCCAGTCGCGTCTCCCATGGCCCCGGCATGGGCACCTCGCGGGAAGTTCATCCTGTCGATCGGCAACTGCCTGCCGCACAAGAATTTTCATGCCCTCTTTGACTTGATCGAGCGGCTGCCCGAGTTTGCGCTCGTGATCGCCGGTAAGCGGGAGACGCCCTACGGCGAGCAGCTGGTCCGTGAAGTCGCCGCCCGGAATCTCGGGAGCCGGGTGACGCTCGCCGGGCAGGTGTCGGACGGCGACCGGCAGTGGCTCTACGAGCAGTGCGAGGCGTTTGCATTCCCCTCGCTCACCGAAGGCTTTGGCTTCCCGGTGCTCGAGGCGATGCAGTGTGGCAAGCCGGTGTTCATGTCCCGTCGCACGAGCCTGCCGGAACTCGGTGGGTCGCTCGGCTTCTACTGGGATTCCTTCGGAGCCGAGCACATGGCTACCGTCTTCCACGCAGGAATGGCAGCCGTAGCGGCCATGCCGACCTTCGCCGCCGCGGCCCGGGCCCGGGCCGCCGAATTTTCCTGGGAAAACGCCGCCCGCGGCTATCTGCGGGTCTACCGCTCGATCCTTGATCCGGGCGCGGCCTGAACGGCACCGTTTTCTGGCCAAGTTCACGTCCAAGCTGCTCTTCCGACACCCCCCTGGGAGTTGCTATGACCCACAGCACTATGGCCCCCCTGACGATTCAGAAGCATGCGTCCGCACGAAAGGCCCTCATCTGTGGGATGAGCGGTCAGGACGGAAGTTACCTGGCGGCACATCTGCTCGACCAAGGCTACACGGTCGTCGGCACCAGCCGCGACGCCCAAGCCAGCCGCTTCGACGGGCTCGCCCGACTGGGCATCCGCGACCGCGTCACGGTGGAATCGATGTCACTCGTCGACTTTCGTTCCACGATGCAGGTGCTCTCCCGCACGCAGCCGGATGAGGTCTACAACCTCGCCGGCCAGACCTCCGTGGGGCTCTCGTTCAACCAGCCGGTAGAAACCTTTGAGAGCATCGTCATCGGCACGGTGAACCTGCTCGAGGCGATCCGCATGCTCGGCCGGCCGATCCGGCTCTACAACGCCGGCAGCTCCGAGATGTTTGGCAACACCGGCGACCAGCCGGCCGGCGAGACGACCGTGCTGCGGCCCTGCAGCCCCTACGGCATCGCCAAGGCGACGTCGTTCTGGCAGATCGCGCAGTATCGACAGGCCTACAAAATAGAAGCCTGCACCGGCATCCTCTTCAACCACGAAAGCCCGCTGCGGCCCGAGCGGTTCGTGACGCAGAAGATCGTGGCGGGCGCCTGCCGCGTGGCCGCAGGCGAACAGGACGTGCTCAGCCTCGGCGACCTCTCCGTCCGCCGCGACTGGGGCTGGGCGCCAGAGTATGTCGTGGCCATGCACCGCATGCTGCAACTCGACACGCTCGAGGACTTCGTGATCGCCACCGGCCAGACGACGAGTCTCGAGGACTTTGTCCGAGAGGTGTTCGCCAGTCTCGGCCTCGACTGGCGAAAGCACGTCGTTCGCGACCCGGCACTCACCAGGCCCAGCGAGATCCTCTCGGGCCAGGCCGACACATCGCAGGCCACGGCGCGTCTCGGCTGGACTGCACGTTCCCTCATGAAGGACGTCGCGCGGATGATGGTGGAGGCGCGGCTTGCCCCGCAGGCCCCGGCGATTCGCCGCGCGGCCTAGCGCGACACCGATCGGCTCTTCAGGGCAAGTTAAAAACTTGCCCCCACTGGGGAAAGTCACGGACTAGCGTCAGGCCGTCCGCCTTCGCCGCCCGCTGTCGAGGGCGATGGCGATCGCCAGCCCGCCGCAAAGAAGTGGAAACGCCTGGCCGATCCGGCTCGCCAGCGTGCGGGCGTTGATCAATGGCACCTCGGCGACGAGCACGTCCTCCACGTTGAGTGGCAGTCGCGATGGAATTGTGCCCAGCGGAGAGATCAGGCATGTCTCGCCCGTCGCCGCGCATCGCAAGAGGCAGCGGCGGTTTTCCACGGCCCGCATCTGCGCGAGCAGCCGGTGCTGCAGGAGCGTGAGCGTCGCCTTGAACGACGAGCCGTTGATCAGCGAGAGCAGCACGTTGGCGCCATTGTCGACGAGCGATTCGGCGGCGCTTGGCACCATGTCTTCGTAGCAGAGCATCACGCCGAGCTTCGCCTTGTCGCCAAGCGTCAGCACGGTCGCTTCCGGCCCGACGTCGAGGTCGTCGTCCATCGGAAAATAATGCCGCAGCTCGGGCATGAACGCCGTGCCCGGAACATATTCGCCAAACGGCATCAGGTGCCGCTTGTGGTAGCAGCCGATGATCCGCTCGGCATCGTCCACGAGGATCGCCGACTGATAGATGTCGTTGGGCCGTTCGGGATAGCCGCTGTAGATCTTGCCACCAAACAAGAGCGGGCAGGCAGGATCGGCCAGCGGCCGCAGGCCCCGCTGCGGGTCGCGTGACTCGGCGAAGATCCGTTCGGGATCGTTGAAGGCGGGAAGTTTTTCCGAGTAGGAGCCGCCGCTGCATTCGGGCCAGCAGATCAGGTCGAAGGGGCGGTCGCGGCCGGCACACGCCTCCCGCGAGAGCCGTTGGAGGGCGTCGATCGAATCGTCGCGGCTGGGGTCGACCTGCACGAGCGCCACGCTGATCTTTGGCGCTGCGGCCATCTCCGCTGACCAGAAGCGCATCGCCCACACGCCGTAGGCGAGGTTGGCAGCGCAGACCACCACCGCGGCCACGCCGACGGCTGTCCAGGCCGGGCCGATGGCCTCGTGCCCACCGCTCCAGCGGCGGCGGAGCATCTCCACCACCAGCACGATCACGCCGGCGTGGGCATAGAGGACGAAGGTGGCGGCCTCCGGGCCGAGCAGGTCGACCGATTGAATGAGCACGGGCCAGGCGAGCTGGCTGTAGCCGAGTTTCCAGGGAAAGACGCTCGTGACAAAGGCCTCGGTCGCCACGGCAACCAGTGCGGCTGGAAGCCAGGCGTTGCGGGCGTCGACGACCGTGCGGCTGACAAACCAAAAGGGCAGCGAGAGCCGCAGGGCATCCCAGAGCACGATCGGCACGGTGAAGGCCAGGCCGATCCCGTAGCTCGACTGGATCGCGTCGGCGAGCACGGTGGGTGACCAGTGAAATGCCGTGGCCAGGCTCGCCGCCGCCACGGCCAGCACGAGCGTTTCGCCCCGCCAGCCGCGGAGGTGCGGAAGGCAGACAAGCGCGGCCGCCACGCCCAGCCATTCGCAGGGCACGAGGTCCTGCCAGAGCCACGGGGCCGCGATCAGCATCGTGATCACCACCGCCCCTAGGGCATCTATCCAACGCCCATTGCCTGATCGTGGCCGCACGAAAACATTCATACACCGGTTCTAATCACGAACCGCAGCCTGCACAAACGTGGGCCGTCAGGAAGACAGGCAGGGCCACAAACAGGTGTGCAAACAGGTCTACAAAAAACGAGCAAGCCGGACGGCACTGGCGGGCCAAGGCCCACGCACGTGCTGTCCGGCTCGTGATCTCGTCTGTTTTCAGGCCAGCATTCGGATGGAGATCCGGACGACGACTAGAAAATCTTCCCCTGGGGGGAGAAGGTCAGCGTGCTCGTCGTGTTGTCGGCCGCAGCCAACAGGTAGACGTACTGGCTCTTCGGGAAGGTGAAGTCCAGCGTCTTCTGCTGAGCACCAGCCTGGTTCTGAACGTAGGCCTGGGCTGCCCCCTTCTTGATCGTGAACTGAGCCACGCCGTTGCCAGACACCGTCTTACCGCCTGCTGCCGTCGTAGCCGCACCATTCTTCGCATTCACGAGCGCCGGCGCGGTGCCGGTGTTCTTGATGCGAACGTACTGGTTGTTCGACTTCGAGCTACCGCTGCTCCGGCCACCCGCAAACGCGGCGTTGGCCGAAGCCACCATGGCGACGACCGCCAAGGCGAAAAAAGCATTACGAATCATAGGAACCTTTCTTCGAAGAAACATTCACTCGATCACGACCGTGCTGAGGTCAGCACGACCGACTACGGGTTGCCCCGCAATGTTGGTGGGCCGGGTTTGCCCCGGCCGGTTGATTTGGTGTGGAGGGCTTGTTCGTTGCCCTCCGTTGCCCTTAGTTGGATGCCTCGGTCTCCTTCTCGCCGCCGATGCGGGTGCAGATGGCAATCAGCACGCGAACATCGAGCCGGTCGCTCAGGAACGAAATGTGGCCGTCGCCATAGACGCAGTTGAGACCGCCGACGTGGTGGCTTCGAAAGGCATCGACGCTGGGGTCGTTGATGACGCGGGAGTTCAGCGGGAAGCAGTTGTTGCCACAGGCCCAGCAGGCATCGCCGGTTGCGTGATCGTCTGGGGCGCCAGCCGTCTCGCGATCGACCGCTTCGGCGACGAGCAGCGTCTTCGAAAGGCCGTCGGAGACCGATGCCGCGGTTGCCGACAGCTTGTAGTCGGCGTCGGTGGCATAGAGGATGCCGCCGTGTTCGTCACGGGTGGTGAGTGGATTGAGGGCCTCACCGTCGGGCTTGATGTAGGCACCGAGAATGCCGCCGTAATCCTGCTTGCCCGGGAACTGTTTCACGCCGCTGGGGCAGACATACGTCGGGATCGTGATATCCACCTTGGACAGGTTGCCGGCCGGATCGTCCCAGGGCTTCGTGTAGTCGATGCGATCCGACACCGCCGACTGTTCCAAGAACGGCAGGATGAACGACGACCACGCATGCAGCCGGTTGCCCAGCTGATCGTTGCCAGGCGGGAACCGTTTCTTGGCCTGTTCGTAGTTGGAGAGCGCCACGCCCATCTGCTTGAGATTGTTGGCGCACTGCATCCTCCGGCCGGCCTCTCGGGACCGCTGGACCGCAGGCAGCAACAGACCGAGCAGCGTCCCGATGATGGCGAGCACCGCGAGCAGTTCGATGAGCGTAAAGCCACGCTGTGCAGTGCGCGGTGCGGTGCGTGGGGAGATGGTTTTCATAGCTGCATTTCTCGGGGCAGACGACGCCCCTGGTAAGATGCGTAGAATACGACGGGGTTTGTGGGGGTCAAATTTGTGGGACGGATTATTTGACGGAGCGGGGGAGATTAGCCGTTTGGCAGTCTGGCTGGAACCGAGCTCTCGGACACTGTAAATCGTTCGTAAGATGTTGTATCCAAAAGACTTACGGATAGCGATGATGCTCTTGCGAGGGCCCTCGGTCAGTCGATTGTGAAGCTGAACGAGGCATTGGCGGCCAGCGGGTTGCCGGCCTGGTCCACGACGCCTGTCTTCACGAAAGAAAGGGTGTAGGTTCCAGAGAAAGCGAGGGTCCGCTGCTCCTGAAAAATAAACTTCGTGTTGTTGTCGAGCTGAGACACCGTGATCGGCCCAACTAATTCTCTAGCCCTGGGGTCGTTAATGGGCAAGTTGGTTAACGGGCCAACCTGCGTCTTCCCTGTGAGCCGCAGGTTTGCGGCCCGAACCCCAAAAACGGTTTCTGAGAAAGTCAGTTGCGATCCATAGCCCGAGTTCCACGTGAGGCTAGTGGTGGTGGGCGGCTTCGTATCGATGACCATCGAAAGCGGACGCAGTGCGATCGGGGGCTTCACTCCCAGCACGGCTATGCCCGTGATGGTGTGAGGGCCCTCTGGCAGCGCTGCCTGTGGCCGCACGCTCCATACCCCACTGACTGAGGCCTTGGCGGTGATAGGGAGCGGTTGTCCGTCAACAAAGATGGACACAGTCGACCGGGCAGGGGCCACGCCAGTAAACAACGGATTTGCGACTCGTGTGTAGCCATCGGTTTTGCTGATGCCGGTGTCGCTCGCCGCAGCCAGCCGGATGAATGGCGCCGCCACCGTCAGCGCCATGCGTTGCTCGAGTGACTCGAGGCCCGTCGACACTTCGCGATTACGCCGGCCCGCAACGCCGGCCCGCCGACGCGGCGGCTTTGCGGCGGACATGCACGCACCGATGATGGATCGAAAAACCGTAAACGGCATGGAATCAAACGGCATGAAAACGTTTCAAGGACCGGGATGGGGGGCGGGCATCTGCAGCAGTTTCAGTGGCGATTCCCCCTCCAGCGATTCCCGTGGCCCGGCGGCTTCCGGCCAGCTTGGAACGGACACATTCATGAACGTCCTCGTCACCGGCGGTGCCGGATTCATTGGCAGCCACATCGTCGATGGGCTCGTGGCAGCCGGACATCGCGTCGAGGTACTCGATGACCTTTCCACCGGCTCGCGGGAAAACCTGCCAACTGGTGTGCCGCTGCATGTCGCCGACATCGTCGATCCGCAGGCGGTCGCCCGCGTGTTCGAGGCGGCACGGCCCGATGCAGTCTGCCATCAGGCGGCGCAGATGTCGGTGAGCCGGTCTGTCCGCGAGCCCCTCTTCGATGCCCAGGTCAACTGCATTGGATTGATCAACGTGCTCGATGCTGCGGCCAGGCACCGCTGCCGCCGCGTTGTCTTCGCGTCGAGCGGCGGCGTGCTCTATGGGGAAGTGACGACGCCGGCTCCCGAATCAACGCCAGCCAATCCGGTCAGCCCCTACGGCATCACCAAGTGGGTGGGGGAACGGTATCTGAAGTTCTTTGCCGAGGAGCACCAGATGGCGACGGTCGCCCTCCGCTATTCCAATGTCTACGGTCCCCGGCAGAACCCGCACGGCGAGGCCGGCGTGGTGGCGATCTTCTGCAAGAAGCTGCTGGCGGGCGAACCCGATCGCATCAATGGCGACGGTCGCTACGTCCGCGACTATGTCTTCGGCCCTGACGTCGCCCGCGCCAACGTGCTCGCCCTGACGGCCGACCTGCCTGCAGTGGCGCCGGGCACGCTCACGAGCCTGAATATCGGCACCGGCCTCGGAGCCGACGTCAACGAACTCGAGGCGATGATTCGCACCGCTGTCGGCGACGCCCTCACCCGTCGTGGTCGGCGGGCGACGCTGCCTCCGCCGGAGCACGGGCCAGCCCGGCCGGGTGACCTGCGGTCAAACCTCGTCGACGCCCGCCGCGCCGGTGAACTGCTCGGCTGGAAGCCGACGATCGCGCTCGACGCGGGCCTGGCCCTGACGGCGGAGTGGTTCGCAGCCCAGACTGCCTAGTCGGCGTGCAAGCGAGCCGCTCAGACAGCCGGTCGTTGGTCAGTCGTCCGTCAGACCGTCGAGGGCTCCGGTCGCCAGCCGCTGACGGAGCGACGGCGACTCCATGTAGGGCGGAAAGCGGTGGCTCTTGCCGACGACAGGCGCGGCATCGACCTGGACGAACTCGATCTCCGGCGGCAACCAGCGGGCAGGCATATGCTCGCGCCCGAGTGCCTCGGTCCGCAGATCGGGATCGACGAATTCGAAGAATCGCAGCGCCTGATCCCGCGTGTTATTCAAGAGCGTCAGCCGGTCGACGCAGCGGAGCACTTTCCGGTATTCGCCGCACGGAGCCAGAGCGTCTTGTTGCACCGCCGACGCCACGAGCACGAGGTGCAGTCTCGCAGGGCGGTCGAGCCACGGCTGCAGGTTGGAGCGTCCCGACCGTTCGGCACCGACAAGATGGTCGAGAGCCTCCAGAGCGATCAGACCACCGTAGCTGTAGGCCACGATCGCCACGGGCCGATCGGGCTCCACCTGACCGAGCAGCCACGCCAGGTAGTGTCCTTCCGTCATCGATCGCTCGTATTTGGCACGACTGTCCTGAAGCAAGTGGCCCTCCCGGGAACTCGGCCACGAGAAGATCACCGTGCGGGCGTTGGAAGCTTTGGGATGGCAGGCCGCCAGCCGGCGGGCCAGGAGCACTCCCTGCGACTTTGCGTCGGCCGAATCGTAGCGATTGCCATGGATGAAGATCATCAGCGGCCGCTGCGGATCGTCCAGCAGGCTTGGTAGGTCTGATTGAATCCAGCGGCTGCACGTCGCATCAGCAGTCAGCCGCTCCACGCCGAACCTCACGTTCGTTGGCAGGCGGCTGATGTCGGGCAGGCGTCGCGTGCTGACGACCCAGACATCGTCGTCGCCGTTCGACGCCCTGTCTGTCGCGATAGGGGCGTCAGCCGATGGCGACGCCTCGACCCCCGCAGCGCAGCAGCACGCCACCGCAATCACCGTCAGGACCAAGTAGGGTTTGAGTGCAGCGAAAAGATGCAAGACAGACACCGAACGCATGGAAGACCAAGCCGTGCCGCGACGCGGCTATTCATCGACTGTTCCCAACAGTAGCACGTGTTTTCGGGTGGCGAATCATGTTTTTAGGCTGCGAATCATGGCGACCGCACGGCCGGTCGAAAGGAAGAGCCGGCGCAATCGCTACGGTCATGCCCCGTCGGCAAGGTCGTTGTCGCGGGCGGCGACCGGTAGGGAAATTTTTTGGAGAAATCGTTTCGCCCGTCCGACCGTGTTGCGGATCGTGAGCTAAGTTTTGGTAGGCGTCGTCGCGGACGACGCATCGTGTCCGACCGCGGGTCGTTCCAGGCCAGGCGGTGGTGGAGATGCCAATCATGTGCCGTACCCTGTGTCTCGTGATCGTCCTCGGTAGCCTCGCAGCCGCTCCGGGTTGCAGCAGTTGTCTTGGCGGCGCGAACAGCTGCCGCCGTCCGTCGTTCATGGAGTTTCGTTCGCCTTGTGGGGGAGGTGCAGCGCCCTGTGCGGCTCCGCAGCCCCAGCCCCAGCCTTGTCAGCCCGCCTGTGGGGCTCCGATGCAGGAGCCGGCATGCGGGCCGGCAGTCCTCGGCGCCGGTCATGGTCGAGCCCGGGACCTTTAGCTGACCAACGGCGGTGATCGTCCGCCTCTCCGGTGATGCGCCGCTCTTGCCGGCCAAGCGTCGGGCAAGCAGCACGCAGTGTGCCTGCTCCCGATTCGAGCGGCTCGTCACCGGCGGGGCGGACGGCTCGGCACCACAGGTGTTGGCCCCCGTGGCGGCAAGTTTTTAACTTGTCCGTTGCCCTGGCACGGATTCCGCAAGTTAAAAACTCGCGGCCACGAGGCTACCCTTCCGGCTCGGTTCTCAAGACTCGCCTGCCCCCGAAAGGCAGAAGCAGAAAATGCTTCCGCCCCCGGTATACTTCCGGCTCCCGTTCTCCCCATCACGGAGCCGTCATGTTTGAGTCGCTCACGTCCTCGCTCACGTCCGCCCTCAACACCCTGCGGGGCCGCGGCAAGCTCACCGAAGCGAACATGCGCGAGGGGCTCTCGGGGGTCCGCACGGCGCTTCTGGAAGCGGACGTCGCCTATGACGTCGTCGAGACGTTTCTCTCGCGGGTGGTCGACAATGCGGTGGGGTCGAAGGTGCTCGAGTCGCTCGATCCGGCCCAGCAGCTCGTCGGCATCGTGCACCAGGAACTGGTCAACCTCATGGGGCCGGTGGACCACTCGCTCCACCTGCAACCGGGCAAGACCACCATCCTGATGCTTTGCGGCCTGCAGGGCTCGGGCAAGACGACCTCCTGCGGCAAGCTGGCGAAGCGGATCAAGGAGCAGGGACGAGGCGTGATGCTCGTGGCTGCCGACCTGCAGCGACCGGCGGCCATCGAGCAGCTGGTCGTGCTCGGCGGGCAGATCGGCGTGCCGGTGCACGTGCCGGACGGGGTCACCGATCCAGTAGCCGTCTGTCGCGCCGGCGTGGCCCGCGCGCAGAAGGAGGGCATTTCCGTCGTCATCCTCGATACGGCCGGCCGCCTCTCGATCGACGAGGCGCTCATGCAGGAGCTCACGAAGATCGATCGCACCGTGGGCCCCGACCAGGTCTATCTCGTGGTCGACGCGATGACCGGACAGGACGCGGTGAGGAGTGCCAAGGCCTTCAACGAGGCGCTCGAACTTGACGGCGTCATCATGACGAAGCTCGACGGTGACGCCCGTGGCGGTGCCGCCCTGTCGGTGAAGAGCGTGACGGGTGTGCCGATCAAGTTCGTCGGCACCGGCGAGCAGATCGATGCCCTCGAGGATTTCCATGCCGAGCGGATGGCGGGCCGCATCCTCGGCATGGGTGACGTCGTCACGCTCGTCGAAGAGGCCCAGCGCAAGTTCGATCAGGATGAGATGAAGCGGCAGGAGGAACGGCTCCGCGCAGGCGAGTTCACGCTCGACGACTTCAAGAAGGTGCTGCTGCAGACCCGCCGTCTCGGCCCGCTGGGCAAGGTGCTGGGCATGATTCCGGGCATGGGCGGCATGCAGGAGATGCTGGCCGGCGCCGACCTCGACAAGGACGTCAACCGTCTCTTCGGCATCATCGACGCGATGACGCCGTCGGAGCGGCGCAATCCCTCGCGGGTGATCGACCAGTCGCGCCGCCGCCGCATCGCCGTGGGGGCGGGCGTCGACCCGCACGAGGTGGGCGATCTGGTCAAACAGTTCGACGGCATGAGCGCGATGCTGAAGGGCATGGCGGGGCTGGGCATGCGGGACCGTCTCCGCGAGGTGCAGCGGCTGCAGGCGCAGATGAGCAATCCCGCCGCGCGGCTCGGCAGGCCGAAGGGCGACACCGGCAAGCGGCTTACCGCTGATGAGCGGCGCAAGCAGAAGAAGCAGCGCGAGAAGGAAGTCCGCCGCAAGAATCGCGGGTAGGGTTCACGAAAAAACATCGCTTCGTGCGAAGCAGTCTTGGACGAGGGCGGAGGAGTGGATCCGTGGTCGCAAGTTTTTAGCTTGCGCAATCGGTGCCGGGGCCGCATTCAGCAAGTCGAAAACTCGCCGCCACGAAGGCAATTCGGGCAGCCGGGATCGGCGGAAGCTCGAGGAGCTTTTGGATTTTTCGCCCTGCCCGGGAAAGCACGACCAACGCGTTTCATGGCGAAAAAGCCACCGCGACGAGACTTCTGCCGTCCCGGCGGTGCGTACCATGAAGCGGCTCGCGGCGGCGGTGATTCCCGCAAAAACACCCGAAAAACCGGGGTCTGCAAGGTGGGCTTGGGTTCCGGCGCCGGTCGGGTACGCTAAGGGGCTCGATCAATCATTTACGAGGAGACTCTGACCGTGGCTGTGGCGATTCGAATGAAGCGGATGGGCCGGAAGAACCGCGCCTTCTACAGAATCTGTGCGACCGACCGACGGAGCCCGCGCGACGGCCGCGTGATCGAGGTGCTGGGCACCTATGATACGTCCGTTCCCGATACCGATGCCCGGTGCCTGCTCGACAACGACCGCGTGGCCTACTGGCTGAGCGTGGGCGCCCAGCCGAGCGATGCAGTGCGTGTGCTCGTGAAGAAGTACGGCAAGAACGGCACTCACCTGAAGGAAATGGAGCAGGCCCGCGCCAAGCTCTCCATGCCCAGGATTGTGCCTGAAGCCGGCGAGCCTGTGTTCATGCCCGAGCCGAAGGTGGTGCCTGGTGCGGCCGCTCCGGTTGCAGAGGCTGCGGCACCTGTCGAAGCGGCCGCGGAATCGGTGGCTGATGCTCCTGTGGCCGAAGCCACCAGCCCCGCGGTCGAAGCCGGTGGGGAATCGCAGCCAGAGCAAGCCTGATCAAGCCTGCCCACCCCATCTGCCGTTCGCTCTCCTGCCGTTTCAGTGGCCTCTGCCATTCCCATGCGCATCGACATCCTCACCCTGTTCCCCGAGATGTTCACGGGCTTCCTCGAAGGAAGCCTGCTGGGTGAGGCACGTCGTTCACGGCTGATCGACGTCTGCCTGACGAATATCCGCGACTTCGCCGAGGGCGTGCATCGGCAGGTGGACGACAGGCCGTATGGCGGTGGTCCTGGCATGCTGCTCATGCCCGGGCCGGTCGTGTCGTGCGTCGAGGCCGTGCAGCAGCAGGCCGATGCCCCCGGCCATCTCGTGATGCTGACTCCCGGTGGGCGGCGGTTGGATCAGGCCGGTGTCGAGGAACTTGCCTGCAAGCCGCGGATCGTGCTTGTGTGCGGCCGCTACGAGGGCTTCGACGACCGTGTCCGCGAAACACTCAAGCCCGATGAGATCTCCATCGGCGACTATGTGCTCTCCGGTGGCGAGGTGGCGGCGATGGTGATCGTCGACGCGGTCGCCCGCCTGCTGCCTGGCGTTCTGGGCGACGAAGAGAGTGCCCGTCAGGATTCCTTCTCCGGCGCCAACCGCCTGGTGGAAGGCCCCCAATACACCCGGCCGCGTGAGTTTCGCGGCCTGCGCGTGCCCGACGTGCTGTTGTCGGGCGACCATGGCCGGATCGCAACGTGGCGGCACGAACAGGCCGTCGATGCGACCCGTCGCCGTGTCCCAGCCAATCTTTCCCGTAATCCTTCCCCCAATCCTTCCCAAGAGCGTTCCTAAAGGAGCCGTCGTGAGCCAGCAAATCCTCGCCAAAGTCGAAGCCTCCAGCCTCAAGTCGGAGGTGCCCCAGTTCGCCATCGGCGATACCGTCGACGTGCACACCCGCATCCTCGAAGGTGAGAAGGAACGCGTCCAGATTTTCAATGGCGTGGTCATCGCCAAGAGCGGCTCCGGGAGCCGGGAGACCTTCACCGTCCGGCGGATCGTGTCGGGCGAGGGCGTCGAGCGGAAGTTTCCCATCCACTCACCAAAGATCGCCAAGGTCGAGGTGAAGCGGTCGGGCGTGGCGCGGCGTGCCAAGCTCTATTACCTCCGCGACCGGGTCGGCAAGTCGGTGCGTCTCCGCGAGAAGCGCGACGACGTGGCCGCCGCCGAGGCGATCGCGAAGAAGGCGGCCAACAAGAAGGCCGCCGCCAAGTCCTGACGAGCTTCGCCCTTCTCCGTGTCCCGGCGGTAGCCATGACATCGCGTGATCCACGGCAGGCGCTCGGGCAACATGGCGAGGCCGAGGCGGAGCAGTTCCTCAAAGGACTCGGCTACCGGATCGTCGGCCGACGGGAGCGGGTGCTGCGCGGCGACATCGATCTCGTCGCCCTCGATGGCCGCACGGTGGTGTTTGTCGAGGTGCGGTCGCGGACCGACACCACCCACGGCCATCCGGCGGAAACGGTCGGCTTTCAGAAGCAGCGGCGGATCGCCGAACTGGCCACCGCCTACATTCGTCGGCACCGGCTCGAGGACTGCCAGGTGCGGATCGACGTTGTGACCGTGACATTCGGGCCCGCGGGGTCACGGCCGGTCGTCGAGCATTTTCAAAACGCTTTTGACAGCCCACTCTGACTGGAAAATGGGGACGGGAGCGATTTTTCGCTGCTACCCGTGGCCACAAGTTTTTAACTTTTGAACCGATGCCGGGGTCACGGACAAGTTGAAAACTTGCCGCCACGGTGGCCTTGCACAGCCCGTCCCCATTTTCCCGGGCGTCGTGTTACGACAGATACCGCCGGCGGTTGACAGTGGCCTGCCAGCGGCCGGTCTTCGTGATGTCGAGGATCTGGGCCTGGGTGAAGTGTTCGCCGTATTCGAGCACCGCGCGGCGGACCACTTCCTTCACGTCCGCCCCGGTCGCCCCTTCCAGCGACTTTGCCACCGCGTCGTAATCGATCGCCAGCCCCAGCGGTGCGAGATGACGCTCGAGGATGCGGGTCCGCGAGGCCTCGTCGGGCATCGGCAGCGTGACGACCATGTCGAACCGCGATGAGCGCTGGGCGGCGGGGTCGAGGGCCTTGGGGTCGTTCGTGGTGGCGATCGTGAGAATAGCCTCTCGCTCGAGCACGCCGTCGAGCGTGGCGAGGAAGTCGGCGAGCGCCCCGTTGTCACCATTGGAATCGCGGTGGCCGAGGACCAGATCGATGTCGTCGAGCACGACGAGCGTGGGGCCGAAGGTCTCCGACGCCGCGTAGAGTTCGGCGATCATGTGCCGCATGGCGTTGGCGTCGGCGAGGATCGTCGTGTAGCGGTCGCCCAGTTCGCTGGCGATCACGCGGACGAGGTGCGTTTTGCCGACGCCGGGCGGCCCGGCCACGAGCATGCCGCGGTTGGTGCCCAGACCCAGGCGGCGCATGATCTCCCGGCGGCTCGTGGCCGCGGCGAGAAACACGTCCACCTCCGCCCAGATATCCGCGGGTAGGATCAGGCTGTCACGCGGGTTGGCCAGCGCCGGCGTGATGCCAAGCTTCAGGCAGCCTTCGACGACCGTGGCCTCGAGCACCCGTCCCCGCAGCGGATTCTCCACGGTCTTGAGCCGATCGCAGAACTGCTTGAGCACCAGTTCCGCGGCAGGCTTACCAGCGGAACTCGAGAGGATGGCGAATTCCCGGCTCCAATACCGGTCGTCCATGAGCACGCAGAGGGGCTCGGAGTCGAGCGTGCCTCTGGGAAAGAAGGCGATGAGACGCCCCGGCACCGAGACCTTGTCGTCGGCCCCAAGGTCGAGCTGCGACCAGGTGGGAGGCAGGCCGTCGCCGGGTGAGCCGATGATGACGGCGCCCGAGTGGCGTTCCATTTCGATCCGCAGCAGGTTGCCCAGGATCGCCAGCGATGTACTGGGACCGGAATACTTGGTGCTCGCGAGAAGCGTGGCATCGACGCCCAGATGGAGAATGGCAAACGCCGTCGGCGACAGGGCCGACGCCGGCTGCTGTCCCAGGATTTCTCCCAGCACGCCGATCGTTGCCCGTGTCTCGGCGCTCGCGTTGGCCAGGATGGCGTCGAGCGTGCGGCCGTCGGGCGTGGTGCGGTGGTGCTCGTGCATCATCGTGAGTGCCTTTGTGTGCTGGATCGGGATCGATGTCGAGGAGCCTGACGACATGTCGTGGTTGTACCTGATGATCGTGATCGCGGCCGAAGTGGTCGGCACGAGCTTTCTTCGCAGCTCGGCGGGCGGACACTGAGCCCAAACTCCGAAGCGGCCGGGGCTGCCCATGCCCCGTCGCCGGACGTTCGCTTTCGTATCCTGACGATCTGTGCGGCGTGGCTGTTGCCTTCCGCCCGTGGCGGCAAGTTTTCAACTTGCCGAATGCGGCCCCGAGCCCAACAAGATGCAATCTTGTTGCCACGGATGAAAGCACAACAACTGCCGTGCTTGCGATCCTTGACCTTTCGTTCACAGACCCAGCGGCCGGCCGAGCAGCTTGACGCTCGCAAATGCGAGCACGGCTGCCATCAGCAGTCGCAGGGTGCGCGCCGGCAGGCGGAACGCGCCGACGTGCGAGCCGATCACGCCGCCGAGCACCGCGGCTGCGATCACCGGCAGGCCGGCGGCCGGAAACGGTCGACCGGCGAGCAGGCCGCCACCCAGTCCCGCCAGCGAATTGACGAGAATGAAGGGCGCCGTCACGGCGGCGATGGTCTTGAGTGGAGCAGCACCAAGTGCCAGCAGCGCCGGCGTCAGAAACACGCCGCCGCCCACTCCGGTGAGACCCGACAAGAGACCGATCATGCCGCCGATCGCCGCCCACACCATGGGCGGGTGGTTGGCGTCGAGTGGTTCGACCGTCGGGGAATCCGCGGACATCGGCCTACGGGCATCGAGCAGCATCCGTGCCGCCGACGCCAGCAGCACGCCGCCGAGCACCGCCTCGAATGCGGCCGTGGGCAGGGTGAGCGTGCCGCCGACGAACGCGCACGGCACGCTCGCCACGGCCAGCGGCCAGAAGAGCCGCGATCGAAAGTGCCCGGCACGGATGAATTGGACGCTCGCGATCGTCGCCACGATCACGTTGAGCAACAGCGCCGTCGGCCGAACCACCGCGGATGGCATGCCCAGGAGCGTCATCACAGCGATGTAGCCCGTCGCCCCGGCATGGCCGACGGACGCATAGAGCAGGGCGACGAGCCCGATCGCCACTGGCAGGATCGCATGCATGCGGCTGTATGCTCAGGCGGGCGTGATCCCGTCCTCCACCGAAAAAGTGGAAGTGTACGGGATCGGCGGGGGGCCAAAGGAGCCCGGTATTTCCCCGTGGCCGCCACAGATTCGCCTCCGCGAGGCGTCGTAGAAGCGGTTGGATGGCCCCCGGCACAGCAATTTCTCGCTGATATGGGTGGCTACCCCCCGCATGCAATGGCGTGCGGCGGAAGAGACCCCCCCATACGCCCTATCCCAGCCAGCCATGCAGACACAGGAGTGGCCAGCCATGCTCGATAGAAGCCATCACTCGACCATCGGCAGGAGGGCCTTCACGCTCGTCGAACTGCTGGTGGTGATTGCCATCATCGGCACCCTGGTGGGGTTGCTGCTTCCGGCGGTTCAATCGGCCCGGGAGGCGGCCCGACGTGCATCGTGTCAGAATAATTTGAAGCAACTGGGGCTGGCGGTTCTCAATTATGAAGGTAGCTACAAGCGTTTCCCCGCCGCCTACACGCACGTGAATGACTATTCAACGTCGGGCAACGGTAACCCGAACCGGATGGAGGAACTCGCCAATCTTGGCCCGAATTGGGTCGTCAACATCCTGGCTTTTGCTGAGGAAATCGCCGTCCGGAACAGCATCGACACGAGTAAACCAATGGCCGACGACTCCAATAAGGGGGCACGTGGGGCACGGCTGGCTTTCATCCAGTGCCCGTCGGATACGAATATCCATCAACCCTTTCGGGGAACGAGCAGTCCATCCACGGTATCTCTGGGCGATGGTTGGGCCAGAGGTACCTACGGGGCGAACGGGTCTCTCGGTTTCGCCAACTATGGCTGGCCTGATTCGGCGGGTGGCGCGGAAGAGGCCTATTGGAAAAGCCTGCCCGGGGTCATGGGTGGCAACACGGCCGTCAAGCATCAGCAGCTGCTCGATGGCACGAGCAAAACGGTCTTGATCGCGGAGCTTCGGGCCGGCGTCGCCGATTCCGATCCGCGGGGCGTGTGGGCACTGGGCAAGTCCTCTTCATCCCTGTGGGCGCACGGCGGCGTCATGGGCGATGACTACGGGCCGAACTGCTGGTATTTCGCAGCCGACGACATTTGTACTTCGCCAGAGTTGATCGGCACCTTTGGCGGTCAAGACGCCCTGGTTGCCGCCGGCATGCCCGTGTCATACGGGCCATGGGTCAACATGCAGCAGACGGCTCGGAGCATGCACGCCGGCGGCGTGTTTGTGGCCATGGCGGATGGATCGGTTCGATGGATTACCGATTTCATTCAGATCCTGCCGAGTTCGATCGGCAACCTGTCGGTATGGGATCGAATCATGGTCTCGAATGACGGCCAGTCGGTGTCGGAATCGACCTACTGACTCGTGGACAGTCTGTCTGCACGCGGCGGGCCGCACGAGCAGGCCGTGTGATGGTTTGTCAGCATCGACGAACAAGCGCCATTCAAACTCAAAACGGGGCTCTTGCATGACTTCAACACACGCGTCGGATCGGTGGTTTTGCAAGGCTGGGGGCACCAAGTTGGGGCCCGTGTCCGCTGGACGACTGCGCAACATGGTCGAAGGCGGCGCGTTGACGGTGGAGTCACTGGTGTGGCGGGATGGCATGGAGGACTGGATGCCGGTGGGCGAGGTGCCTGAAATTGTAAGCAAAGGCTTCGCCGCCACCGCCAGGAGTGCAAGTCGGTCCGCCGACGCCCGTCGTTCCCTATCGCTGCCGATGCTGGTTTTTGGTATCGCGGGGGTTGTCGTGTGCGCGGCGTTCGTCAGCAGGCTTTTTTCCCGTGGAGATGACGATCCGTTCTCGTATCGACGTGTCTCGGGAACCGTTCTGTACGAGGATGGTGGGGTGATTCCTGCGGGGGCGTTGACGTTGACATTCATCTCGATGGCGCCACCCCACAGCCCTCGCACGCACCCACGTCCCGGCATCGCCTCCGTCGATCCGAAGACCGGCACTTTTCAGTCCACGACGAGCCACAAGCCTGGCGATGGGCTCGTCAAGGGGTCACACAAGGTTCTCATCAGCGGCGACAACCGGCGTCCGTTACCCGAGGATGTCGTCCCGCCTGAGTACACGGACTTCAAGACGACGCCCCTGCAAGTCGACACAGAGGCCGGACCATTCCTTCTCAAGGTGAGACGACCGCCGCCGGCACCGAAGCAGGAACCGGGCACGTCGTCGAAGACGTGACGTCTCCCGTGGCGGTATCGCCGGTCAGGCGGACGTGACGGCGTGCTTCTTGAGCAGTTCGAAGGGTACGACCTCGAGCGACTTTTCATGCGTCGCCTCGAGCACCACCGGCGGCGCCCGACCCTCCCGCGCCGCCTCCAGCCAGCGGGAGGCGCAGAGGCACCAACGATCCCCCTCGACGAGCCCCGGGAAGCCCCACTCCGGCCGCGGTGTCACCAGGTCGTTCCCGGCGGCGACGGTGAACTTGAGGAAGTCCTTCGTCATCACTGCACAGACCGTGTGCACGCCGACGTCGTCGGGCCCGGTGCGGCAGCAGCCATCACGGAAGAAGCCCGTGAGAGGCTCGCGGGAACAGGGTGCCAGCGGCAGCCCCAGCACGTTGCGGTCGGGTTTCTTGCCGGGGTGGGCATCGGCAGGACGGTCGAAGGCGATCATGCGGCTGGTTCCGGCGTGTTGGGCGAGGGGTCGGGAGATGGGGCTCAGACGGTATGATGCCCGGTTTCACGCCGCCCCGCCATCCACCGTGCCATGCTCAGCCTGCAATCCGCCTCCGACGCCCGCTGGCTCGCCCAGGTCGACGCCCACCTCGACGAGATCCTGATCGACCACGCGCACTGCGAGAAGAAGGCGGCGGGTGTGGCGATGAACCTGCTCTTTTCCTATGTTGATCATGTGCCGCTGGCTCGCGCGATGACCGAGATCGTCACTGAGGAACTGGCGCATTTTCACCTTGTGCTCGACCTGCTCGAGCGGCGGGGCATCCGCTTCCGGAAGCTTTCGCCCTCGAGCTACGGCCAGCGACTCCACGCGATTGTCCGCAAGGAGGAGCCGGCCAGGGCCGTCGACCGGCTCCTCGTGGCCGGGCTCATCGAGGCCCGCAGCTGTGAGCGGTTTGCGGTCCTGCGCGACCATGTGGACGACGCGGAGCTGCAGGAATTCTATGGCAGCCTGTTCGAATCGGAGGCCCGGCACCACGCCACGTATGTCCGTCTCGCCTGTGACGTGGCCCCGGAGGAAACCGTCCGAGAACGGCTTCATTGGCTCGCGGCCGAGGAAGCCGCGATCATTGCCCAGGGCGATCCGGTCGCCCGCATGCACAGTTGACCTGAAAGGGGGACATTCTTGAGGCACGCTCGACGTGTGACGCACCTCTCCCCTGTGGTGGCAAGTTTTCAACTTGCCCGTTGCTGCGGTACAGATTCCGCAAGTTGCAAACTCGCGGCCACGTCCCAGAACACCACGCTGCATCGCCACGACATCCAGAGGCCCGCTTCGAATGAACACTCCCGCAGCCCCTCACGCACCCAGCCAGCCAGCCATCCGCCCGCTGCCGATCAATGAGCTAATCGCAGTCGGAGCATTGCTTGCCCTGGCCGCCTGGGCCCTGATCACCTGGTCGGGCCGGGGCGGAGAGTCGGTGGCGCTTGGGCCGCTCGATCCCGCCCGCTGGTTTCCTGGACGCGGCCTCACGCTGGCCGATCTGCCGCTGGTGGTGATGCTCGTCGCGGGGGGCGTGCCGCTGGTCTGGGATCTGCTGCGCAAGCTCTGTGCGGGCACGTTTGGCTCTGATCTGCTGGCCGGCCTGTCGATCATCACGAGCATTCTCTTGGGTGAATACCTCGCCGGCGTGCTCGTCGTGCTGATGCTTTCGGGGGGCGAGGCGCTCGAGTCGCGTGCCATCAGCCGGGCCGGCGATGTGCTCAACGCTCTGGCCCGGCGGATGCCGACGCTCGCCCATCGCAAGACGGCTGCCGGCCTGGCCGACATCATGCTCTCGGAGGTTGCCGTGGGCGATCTTGTTGTCGTGCTGCCACACGAGATCTGTCCGGTGGACGGCACGGTGGTGTCGGGCCGCGGGTCGATGGATGAGAGTTATCTCACTGGCGAGCCCTACAGGATGGCGAAGGCTCCGGGATCGGCCGCGCTCTCCGGTGCGATCAACGGGCAGGCCGCCCTCGAGATTCGCACCGACCGCGTGGCCGGCGACAGCCGCTACGCCAAGATCATGGACGTGCTCCGCTCGAGTGAGGAGCACCGGCCGCAACTGCGGCGAATGGCCGACAAGCTCGGCGCCTTTTACACGCCGCTGGCCGTGGCGATCGCGGCCGCCGCATGGTGGTTCAGCGGCAGCGCCACGCGGTTTCTCGCGGTGCTCGTCGTCGCCACCCCGTGCCCGCTCCTGATCGCGATCCCGGTGGCGATCATCGGCGCCGTGTCGCTGGCCGCCAAGCGTGGCATCGTGATCCGCGACCCGGCCATCCTCGAACGGCTCGACACCTGCCGCATCGCCATCTTCGACAAGACGGGCACGCTCACCTACGGCGAGCCCAGTCTCACCGACGTCGTGCTCCTCGGCGGCTTGTCCCGGGCCGACGTGCTATCGCTGGCCGCCAGTCTCGAAACCTACTCGAAGCACCCGCTCTCCGCAGCCGTCGTGCAGTCCGCCGCGAAGGAATCGCTCCGCGTGCTCGAGGTCGAGGCCTTGGCCGAGAAGCCCGGGCAGGGGCTCGTCGGCCAGGTGAAGCAGTTGAACGGCGACAGCACGGTGCACGAGGTGGCGATCACCAGCCGCCAGAAACTCCCCAACGTCGATGCCGCGGGAGTCGCGAAACTGCCGCCCGTGGCCGGCGGTCTTGAATGCGTGGTCGTGGTGGACGGCAAGACCGAGGCCCTGCTCCGCTTCCGCGACTCGCCGCGGGCCGATGGCCGGCCGTTCGTCAGCCATTTGAAACCGGCCCACGGCCTCTCCCGCGTGATGCTCGTCTCCGGAGACCGCGAGAGCGAAGTGCGGTGGCTCGCCGATCTGGTCGGCATCACCGAGGTGCATGCCGGCATCCAGCCCGAGGGCAAGCTGAAGATCGTGGAGGAGGCGACGGCCGAGGCGCCGACCTTGTTTGTCGGAGATGGGATCAATGATGCGCCGGCGCTCGCGGCGGCGACGGTCGGCATCGCGATGGGCGCGGCCAGCGACGTGACCAGCGAGGCGGCCGGCGCCGTCGTGATGGACACGGCACTCGAACGCATCGACGAACTGCTACACATCGGCCGCCGGCTGCGGTCGATCGCGCTGCAAAGCGCCGTGGGGGGCATGGCGGCAAGCGTGATCGGCATGGGCTTCGCGGCCGCGGGGTTTTTGTCGCCCGCGATGGGCGCGCTCCTTCAGGAGGCGATCGACGTGGTGGCGGTGCTCAACGCGCTGCGCGTCTCATGGACGCCCGGACCGCTCACCGACTACCACGACCGCGACTGACGCCGACGGCAGCCGTGGCCGCCTGCGTGACCAGCCCGCCACTGGCCCAGACCGCGGCCCCCGCGACCGCCCCGGCGATCACGCCGCCCGGCCCGGCCGGAAGACCGGCCAGCGCGCATGCCGCCGCCGATGTGGCGAGTCCGGCGGCCTCGCCGGCCCGGCGGCTGTCGGCGGCGGATCGGCCGGCATGATGGGCCGTCCATTCAGCGGCCAGGGCCGCAGCCTCTCCGGCGATGGCCGCCGGCACGAGCGTCCGCAGGCCCAGCCGTACTGTGGTTCGCGCTGAAATGCCCAGGGCTGTCTGAACGGCGATTCGTTCGGCGGCGCCGGCGGCTGCGTTTGCCAGCAGCCTGCGGGCCGACACGAATGCCGCGATCCGCGCCGCCGCGCCGCTGACCCTCGACAGCACGATGTCGACCTGCCGGCTCGTCCGTTTGCCGGTCGCACACCAGGTGGCGAAGTGTTCGCAGTTGTCGACCACCAGGCAGTAGCCCTCCCGGCCGACATGGTCGAGCGCTCGCGCGACGATCTCGTCCGGCGGATAGTCCGCGGGCGGTTCCGTCGTCACGAGCACCGTGCCGCCGCCGGCGAATTCCGCCCGGCTCGTGCGTTCCACACGGCCGCCCGCCAGCGGGCTGCGGAAGTCGTCCGGCCGCGCATGCACGACCGTCCCGTCGCCGACGTCGATGCCGTGGTGCATGTACACCACCGTCGAACCGGCCAGCCGTCGTTCCACCCGCAGGCGATCGCCACGTGCCATCTGTCGAAGGTCTCCCTATTCCTGCTGCTACGCGGCTGGATCGACGTGGGTTCGCCGTGCCGATGACACACACGATGACACACACAATGACAGACCACTCACATTATGAGGATTGTATGCGTTTTGTGCGGCGACTTGTATCGGTGGGGGTGGACTCGTAGCCTCACGGTCTCGTCCCGATACCGTCCGACTTCAGCGTAGAAAGCGGTTTTTCCCATGGAAATCATGGACGTGTTCAGCACCCTTGGCACCGGCCAACTCTTCCTGCTGCTGATCGCGCTGGTGATCGCGTTTGGATTCGAGGTCATCAACGGCTTTCATGACACGGCCAACGCCGTGGCGACGGTGATCTATACCAAGTCGATGAAGCCGACCCCCGCCGTGATCTGGTCGGGGTTCTGGAACTTCATCGGCGTGCATGCCGGCGGCATCGGCGTCGCCTTCAGTATCGTGCACCTGCTGCCGGTCGATCTGCTGGTGAACATCAAGACCGGCCGCGGCCTGGCGATGGTGCTCTCTCTGCTGGGCGCCGCCATCATCTGGAATTTCGCCACCTGGTACCGGGGCCTGCCCGCCTCCAGCTCCCATTCGCTGATCGGCTCAATCATGGGTGTCGGCATGATGAATGCTCTGATGGAGCATGGCTCGATGGCCCGCGGCATCAACTGGCACAAGGCCACCGAGGTGGGCATCGCCCTGCTCCTCTCGCCGGCGATCGGCTTCGGCCTGGCAGCATTGCTGCTGCTCATCAGCAAGAAGCTGATTCCGGCCAAGGAACTCTATGAGCCGCCCCACGGCGACAAGCCGCCGCCGTGGTGGATTCGCGCGCTCTTGATCGGCACCTGCACCGGCGTGAGCTTCGCGCACGGCTCCAACGACGGCCAGAAGGGAATGGGCCTGATCATGCTCGTGCTGATCGGGATCGTGCCGGCGGCCTTCGCCCTCAACATGAACTCCTCGACGGCCGATCTCACCGCCACGGTCGCGGCCGCCCAGAAGCTGGAACAAGAGCTTGCTGATCCGGAAATAGCCGGCCTGATGTCGGCTCTCAAGGATCGGCATCTGGCGGAATCAAAGGTCGAGCGGCTCTCGCGGAGTGACACCGTGTCGGCTGCCCAAGTGACCGAGGCAAGCCTGGTGGACGACGTCATCAATCCCTATCCTTCCAATGACATCGTGCTGGCCACGCTCGACCCGCTGCCGCTGGTGCAGGGGGTCTTGGCGAGCCTGGAGGGTCACAAAAGTTTCGAGGATCTGCAGGCCGATGAGCGGTGGCAACTGCGGACCAATCTGGTCGAGCTGGGTGCCTCCATCCGCACGCTGTTGCGGCAGTTTGGCGACCGGATGGCGGAGGACCGCCGCAAGGTGCTCAAGAGCCTGGCCGGCCAACTCGCCAAGCCGGTGGAATACGTGCCGGAGTGGGTGGTGATGGGCGTGGCGCTCTGCCTGGGCATCGGCACGATGTTCGGCTGGGAGCGGATCGTGAAGACGGTGGGCGAGAAGATCGGAAAGACGCATCTCACCTACGCGCAAGGGGGTGCGGCCGAACTGGTCGCCGCCACGACGATCGCGATGGCCGACCATCTCGGCATGCCGGTCAGCACAACGCACGTGCTCTCCAGCGGCGTGGCCGGCACGATGTGGGCCAACAAGTCGGGCATCCAGGCGGAGACGGTGAAAGAGATCGCGCTGGCCTGGATCCTCACACTGCCGGTGGCGATGACCCTCTCGGGCGGCCTCTACTGGCTGGCGACTTGGTTTGTGGGGTAGGGCACGCTTTGCCGCATCGGCACTGCACCGCCGGGACGGTACGTTTCTCAATCGTCCGTTTTTCTTTCCTCCGTGGCGGCAAGTTTTTAACTTGTCCGTGTCCTTGGCATCGATTCCACAAGTTAAAAACTTGTGGCCACGGGTCGAACTCCTTCGGTCTCGTCCTCCATGCCGAGACAGCCTCAACCGGTTCCCCCGTGGCGGTGGCGACGGCGCGAAAGCTTCATGGCCGTAGCGAACGTCCGGCGACGGGGCATGGGCAGCCCCGAACCGCGCGGCGACATCAACCCCTGCCGCGTTGGCGGAAGTATTTCAATCCCGGTACAAAGAAGCAGATGCCGCTCACGACGCCGAAGATGACGTGCGACACATCGCGCGCCACGCACATCACCAGCGCCGTGGCAAAGAGCACGGTGGCCTGAATGTAGAAGGCACCGGAGAGAATTCCTGCCTTGGCGAAGAAGACGAGGCCGGCCAGCAGGGCAAGCACAGGCGAGAGCGTGAGCACCGGCAGGTCGAGCAACGCCTCGACCCAGAAGAGCATCACGAGATGTGCGCGATCTGCCTCTCGACGGCGGTCACGGGGCCGGACCGTTGCCGCAGCGCCCAGAAGATCGGCGCCCAGAGTGCCAGGCCGCCGGCCCAGAGCACAAGATAGGGCCAACGGGTGGTCACGCCCTGCCAGGCCAGCACGTCGGTCGTCACGCAGAGCGCGAGGATCACGACCGAGTGCCACATCCAGAGCAGCCCCCAGTTTTCCAGGACAACGGCATGATGGGTCTCGCGGAACAGGCGGGCAAAGATGTCGGCAAGCCCGCCGTGCCGCGCTGCCACGGGTTCGCCGGCGAGAAAAGCGCGCAGATCCGCCGCCAGTTCAGCCGCGGAGCCATAGCGGAGTTCCTGCGGCTTCTGCAGCGACTTCAGCGCGATCATCTCGAGGTCGCGGTCCACCTGCCGGTCGATCGATCGGGGCACGGGCGGATCCGACTCGAGCACCGCCAAAAGTGTGTCCATCGGACTCGACGCCTGGAACGGTGGCCGGTCGGTAAGCATCTGGTAGAGAATCGCGCCCAGGCTCCAGACATCGCTCGTCGGCCCGACATCGCCGCGGCTCCCGGCCGCCTGCTCGGGCGACATGTAGCAGGGTGTGCCGAGGATGGCGCCGGTATGGGTGACCGACTCCTCCGCCTCCAGCCGCTTGGCGAGTCCAAAGTCGGAGACATGCGGCTCGCCACCGCCATCGATGAGGATGTTCGAGGGCTTCAAATCGCGATGGAGCACGCCCCGCGTATGGGCCACCTGAACGGCATCGGCCACCTTCGCCAAAAGGGCCGCAGCCTCGCGGGCGGGCAGCGGGCCCTGCCGCAGCCGCTTGGCCAGCGTCGTCCCCTCCACCAGCTGCATGCTGTAAAAAGGGTGTCCGTCGCACTCGCCGACCTCGAAGATCGAGACGATGCCGGGATGGTCGAGTTGCGCGGCGGCCTCCGCCTCACTGCGGAATCGCGAAAGATCAGCGGGCGACGCCAGATCGCGTCGCAAGAGCATTTTGATGGCCACCGTGCGGCCGAGGCTTTTTTGGACCGCCCGATAGACCACACCCATGCCGCCGCGGCCGATCTCCTCGAGCAGTTCATAGTCGCCGAACGTGAGCGGAAGCGGTGTAACGCCGGGCAGCATGCCGGTGCCCGCCGTCGGCCACGACGCGGATGATGTTGCCCCGCTGCCACTCCCGCGGTCAGCCGCATGGACATCACGGGCAAAGACCGTCGACTGCTCGGCGACCGCATCGGTCACCAGCATGGCCGCAAACAGCTCACGGAGCTGGCCGGCTAGCCGCGGGTGGTCGGCTACCAGGTGTTCGAGCGTCGCCTGAGCCGCGGGCCCGCGGAGTTCGGAAAGCTCCTCAACCAACGTCGCCAGCAGCTCCTCGTCGTCTACCGAGAGGGGAGTGTCCACGGCACGGGTGCGGAATGCGGTGGTGGGTGTCATGCCATACCTCGTCGTCATGATAGGCATCAGGTCTGGATGGGGGACCGTCTGCGACGGACCCGATCAGGGCTTCGTCCTGGCCTGCTCGATGGCCAGCGAATCGAAGCCGCCGTCAAGGAGGATCCGCAGCCGGCGCATCGCCCGCAGATACCGCATTCCCGCGGCGGGCTTCGTCAGCCCCAGCGTGTCGGCGGCTTCCGCCGTGGAGAGGTGCTCGAAGTGCCGCAGCAGCACGATCTTCCGATCGTCCTCGTCAAGCTGTTCCACTGCCGCGGCAAACCGGCGTTCCAGCTCGTGCCAGGTCGCGGCCGCAGCTGGAGTGAGTTCCCGGTCGGCCAGCTGGCCGATCAGGTCGGCCTGTGAATGATCCTGCCCCGCGGGCACGGTCAGCGACACCTCGCGGTCGAGGCTGCGAGTGGCGGCGACGCGATGCCGGCGGTGGGCGTCGATGAGGCGATCCCGGGCCATGTGCCGCAGCCAGAGCTGGAACGGCATGGTGGGGTTGGCCAGATAGTCGCCGAGCCGGCGGTTGGCCTCGATCATCACGTCCTGCACGATGTCGCTGGCATCCACCCGCCGTTGCACGACGCGATCCATCCGCTGGTCGATCATCCGGCGGATCGCCGCGCGATGGCGTTCGAGCAGGCCGTTGATCGCGTTGCCGTCTCCTTGGCGGACGCGGTCGAGCAGCACAAGCGTTGGCTGCGGCTCGGATATGGCCGCGTTCGCGGGGGCGGTCGGGCTGCCTGGGGAGTCTGCCGCCTGCGCGGGTGAGGGACCTGCGACTGTGCTGTTTGTGTCGGACGGGCTGTTCGTGCGGTTGGTGCGGGCCATTGGGGGTGCCGTTGAAGCCTCTCGTGCAGGACTCCATCGTACCAAGGTGTCGCCTGGGAGTGTCGTGGAGACCGTGGATGACGGTTGCCGCCGGGTTTCCGCGGCCGCTCCGGTGGGCTGGAAAAATCTGCGGTTGGAGGGCTGCGATTTTTTGACCGCCGTCTGAACGTGATCCATAATCGCGAGCGGTCAACGGAGAGACCGCATGCCTGCCGCGCCGGAATGCGGCCTTGCGAACGGATTGCCGTCAGTGACCGTCGTCACCCTCTCGACGTGTGGCCAAGCCTGGCTTTGCCCGGATAACAACCGGCTTTGCCCGGACCTTCCCTGCACCCGACTGATCGGCCGCCTCATGGCACGCGTTCCGCTTTTCGCCTTCTCGCCCATTCTGATGGCGATCGGGCTGGTGTTTGCGGGCGGCGACGTCCTCGCGGCTGAGTCTGAGGCCCGCAAGGCCCCCGAGGCGGTTCGCGCCCCGGAACTGGCCGGCGGGCAGGACGACCTCGTGGCTCGTTCCACCATGCTCGAACGCGAGCAGCGGTGGGCCGATGTGGTGTCGCTCTGTGAGACGGCGGCCCGCAAGGGGGCCCTCGCCCCCGAACTGCAGCAGCGGTATGACCTGGCCAAGATTCATTGCGATCTGTCCCGCCGGCACTGTGAACACGCCTTCCGCAAGCAGTTGGGCAAGCTCGCGGAGACCGACGCCCGCCGGCTCTACGCAGAGGTGCTCGGACGCATCGGCTCGCATCATGTGGAGGCCCCGCAATTTGCCCGCCTCGTCTCGCGTGGCTGTCTGACGATGGACGTGGCAATCGACGACCCTACGTTTGTCTCGCTCTATGCCCAGCAAGCCACGCCAGAACGGCGAGTGCTCTACCGCGATCAGGTCGCACGGATCACCGCGGGCCGCACGATCACGTCGCCGGTCGAGGCAGAGACGCTGGCCGCCTGGGTAGCGCGGGCTGGGCACGCGACGCTCGGCATTCCTCCGGCCGTGACGCTGATGGAGATGACCGCCGCCGCGGTGGGTGGACTTGACGAATATTCAGCCTTCCTCACCAACGGCCAGCTCGACGATCTCTACGCCCAGATCGAGGGCAACTTCGTGGGCCTCGGCGTGGAACTGAAGAGCGCTGACGACGGGCTGCTGGTGGTGCACGTGATTCCCGCGAGCCCGGCCGAGCGGGCGGGGATTCGGGCCGGTGATCATCTGGTGGCCGTGGGCGGTCGCGCCCTCGGCGGCATGAATGTCGATGAGGCGGCGCAGCTGCTCCAAGGCGCCGAGGGTTCGGTCGTGACGCTTGCCGTGCTGCGGGCACCCGCCCCGGCCCGGGCCGTCACGGTGCGTCGCGAGCATGTCGAAGTGCCGAGCATCGAGAACGTGCGGATGCTCGATCCGTCGACCGGCGTCGGCTATCTGAAGATTTCCTCGTTCCAAAAGACTACGGCCGCCGACCTCGAAGCCGCCCTGCGTCGCCTCGATGTCGCCGGCATGCGGTCGCTGGTTGTCGATCTGCGGGGCAACCCCGGGGGCCTGTTGTCGTCGGCGGTCGACGTGTCCGACCTGTTCCTCGAGCGGGGGCTGGTCGTGGCCACCCGCGGCCGTAGTCCCGAAGAGGATTTCAATTACTCGGCCAGCCGTCCTGGCACGTGGCGGATGCCGCTGGTCGTGGTCATCGACGGCGAGTCGGCCAGTTCGAGCGAGATTTTTGCCGGTGCCATGCGTGACCATGGCCGGGCCACGCTCGTCGGCACCCGCAGCTACGGGAAGGGTTCCATCCAGGGCATCTTCCCTCTGGAAGTGGGTGGCGTCGGCATGCGGCTGACGACCGCGAAGTTCTTCTCGCCGAAGGGCCTGCCGTATAGCCGGGTGGGGGTCGAGCCCGACCTGCAGGTGCAGTCGGTGGCCCGGCCCGCCGCGGGTGTGTTTGTGGCGCAGGCGGGCGACCCATTCCTCGACGCGGCGCTCGAAGTAGCCAGGCGATCGGTGGCGTCCCGCCCCGCGGCGAAGCCGGTCAGCCGCACCACGGTCGCCCGGTAGACGGCTCGTCGCCCGTGTCGGGATCGGCTACTTGAACTGGCCCGCTCGCGCCGCTAGTCTGCGAGGGTTTCGCGGAAATCAGCGGGCCGTGGGTCTCTTCTTCTGGCGGCGGTCCGCTTGATTTTCAGGTCGGTTTTCCGCTTGATTTTCAACCACCATCCCACCAACTTTCCGCGCGCGACCGGCGCGCCGTCTTTTAAGAAGAAGGACCATGCCATGACCAGTGCCCGTGCCAGTGCCATCTCCGCCATCAACAGTTACAAGTCCAACGGGCAGGCGTGGAACTTCCGCGAGACGCCCACCAGCGAGATCTTCGGCGCCAACGTGTTCGGTGACTCTGCGATGAAGGACCGGCTGCCGAAGAGTGTCTACAAGGCGCTGCAGGCCACCATCAAGCAGGGCAAGCCGCTTGATCCGGGCATCGCCGACGCGGTGGCCTTGGCAATGAAGGACTGGGCGATCGAGAAGGGCGCCACCCACTACGCCCACGTCTTCTACCCGCTCACCGGCATCACCGCCGAGAAGCACGACTCCTTTCTCACGCCGACGGGCGACGGCCATGCGATGGCCGAGTTTTCGGGCAAGGAACTGTGTCAGGGCGAGCCCGACGCTTCGAGCTTCCCGTCCGGCGGCCTCCGGGCCACCTTCGAAGCCCGCGGGTACACCGCCTGGGATCCGACCAGCCCGGCCTACATCCTCGACAATCCCAACGGCACCACGCTCTGCATCCCGACCGCTTTCTGTTCGTGGACGGGCGAGGCGCTCGACAAGAAGACGCCGCTCTTGCGGTCGATGCAGGCCGTCGACAAGCAGGCCCGCCGCGTGCTCGCGGTGCTTGGCCACAAGGACGTCGGCCAGGTAACGGCGTCGGCCGGACCGGAGCAGGAATACTTCCTCATCGACAGGAATTTCTTCTTTGCCCGTCCCGACCTCGTCGTCACCGGCCGGACGCTCTTCGGCGCCAAGCCGCCGAAGGGACAGGAGTTCGAAGATCAGTATTTCGGGGCGATCCCCGAGCGGGTGCTCGCCTGCATGCTCGAAGGGGAGCGGGAGCTCTTCAAGCTCGGCGTGCCGGTGAAGACGCGGCACAACGAGGTGGCACCCTCGCAGTACGAGATCGCGCCGCTTTACGAGAACGCCAACATCGCCACCGACCATCAGCAGACGATCATGCAGACGCTGCTGCGGGTGGCGCAGAAGTACGGCATGGCCTGCCTGCTGCACGAGAAGCCCTTCGCGGGCATCAATGGATCCGGCAAGCACGTCAACTGGTCGATCGGCTGCAGGCTGGGCAACCTGCTCGAGCCGGGCGAGACGCCCCATGCCAACATGCAGTTCCTCGTGTTCTGCGCGGCGGTGATCCGGGCCGTTCACATGCACGGTGACCTCCTGCGGTCGGTCGTGGCCGCCAGCGGTAACGATCACCGTCTCGGTGCCAACGAGGCGCCGCCGGCGATAATCTCGATCTTCCTCGGCGACCAGCGCTCCGACGTCTTCGAGGAGATCGAGAAGGGGAAGGCCACCAGCAGCAAGTCGAGCGGCACCCTGACCGTGGGTGTCGATACGCTGCCACCGCTGCCGAAGCATGCCGGCGATCGCAATCGCACCAGCCCGTTTGCCTTCACGGGCAACAAGTTCGAGTTCCGCGCGGTCGGTTCCAGCCAGTCGATCGCCGGGCCGCTCGTGGCCCTCAACACGATCGTGGCGGAGAGCCTCGACTACATCGCCAACGAACTGGAAAAGGCCACGGGCGGCGACGCCGCGAAACTCAGCGGCGCAATCGAGAAACTGCTGCAGCAGATCATCTCCGAGCACAAGGCGGTGATCTTCAATGGCAACGGCTACTCAGCCGAGTGGCAGGAGGAGGCAAAGCGTCGCGGGCTCCCGAATCTGAAGGCAACGCCTGAGGCGCTCGATGTGCTCGTCACGCCGAAGAACATCGCCCTGTTCGAGAAATACGGCGTGCTCTCGGAGCGGGAGATGCGCAGCCGCTACGAAATTTACCTGGAACGCTATTGCAAGGACATCAATGCCGAGGCGAATTCGGCGGTGCAGATCGCCAAGACGATGATCCTGCCGGCGGGCTATCGGTATCAGGGTGAACTGGTCGATACGGCGTCGAAGCTCAAGAGTCTTGGCCAGACGGTGCACATGGGCACACTCGACAAGCTCACGAAACTGGTCGGGACCTTTGAGCAACGAATCGAGGCCTTGGAGAACGCGCTGGCACACGGCGGCCATGATCTTCGCGCCGAGGTCACGCACTTCCATGACGACGTGATCCCGTCGATGGTGTCGCTGCGGGAGACGGCGGACCAGATGGAGTCGATCCTGCCGGACGATCTCTGGCCGCTGCCAACCTACCGCGAGATGCTGTTCATCAAGTGACGCATCAGGAACCGTCCCCGGCAGACCTTGCAGCCGCAGTCGCCGCTGAATGCGAGCGGCTCGGTCTATCTGTTTCGTCCGACTCCGTGCCGAGGCTCGCCGCCTATGCGGCGAGCCTCTGGTCTTGGAATGAACGGCTGAACCTCACCCGGCATACCGACGTGGAGAAATTCGTCTCCCGTGATGTGGCCGATGCGGTGGCGATCGCCCCTCATCTCGAGACCGGCGCCCACGTGCTCGATGTCGGCACCGGTGGCGGCGTGCCGGGCGTGCTCCTGGCGATCCTGCGGCCGGACCTGCGGGTGGAACTCTGCGACAGCGTGGGCAAGCGGGCCCGCGCCGTCCGGGAGATCGTCCGGGAGATCGGCCTGACGATTCCGGTGCACGAGGGGGCCGCGCAGCGGCTGGTTGCGGCGGCGACAGAGGCGGGCGAGCGGGGTGGCAGGCCGGGACGGTTTGATGTGCTCGTGGTGCGGGCGGTGGCGCCGCTCCTCAAACTGCTTGGCTGGTTCGAACCGCTCTGCGATGCCTATGGCCGGATGCTCATCGTGAAGGGTCCGCGGTGGGAGGAGGAGAAGGGCGAGGCCCGGCACCACGGCTTCGTGAAGAAGGTGGGGGTGCGGCGGATTGCGGCCTGGCCGATTCGTGGCAGCGACAACGAGAGCGTGCTCTTGGAAGTGAAACGCCGTGAGCCGGCGTAGCCGCGGGGGCACGTTTTGAACGTGACCGGAGCGGATGAAGCCGGTGCTGACGGGCCGCAGTGGTTCGCCGGTTGCGGCATGCTC